>CAZHRH010000055.1:0-12791 GCA_964534475.1 uncultured Wenzhouxiangellaceae bacterium | reverse complement strand
CATTTTCGCACGTTTGGGGCTTTTGCTTTTAGCAATCATGAATTATTCGGGCTAGTGCCGTCGCGCTGTTATTTGCGCTTCCAAGCGTGATGCGAGGGCTGCCAGAACTTGCATCTGCGTCAGGCTCAAAGCGAAAAACCTGGTCGTTAAACAGGTACTCAATCGCACCGGTGGCGGCATCGAGCGTAAACGGTGAGCTGCCCTCGGGACCTTGTGGTCCCTGAGGCCCTGCCGGGCCAACTGGTCCTGCAGCGCCTTGTGGCCCGGTAGGCCCAACCGGGCCCTCGTTGCCATCGAGCGCGAACAGCGCCATCGGAGCAGGACGGATGGCCTGGCGGGGACTCAGTGGATTGCCGTCAACGCGCACTTCCAGGTAGCGCACCTGTTCGGTAAACGCGGCCAGGCCAAAATCCAGCTCGACCTGAAACAACCCGTCCTCGACCGGCCAGTCATCACGCGTCTGCGTGCTACCGATCTGGCTGCCGCCGCTGATCTGATCGAACAGCCGGAACTCCAGATCGGCCATGCCGGTGAACGGCGCTGCCGACTGCCTGAGCTGGCCCTGGTAGGTGATGGTGGTGTCCTGGGCTGCGGCAGGCTGCAGCGCCAGTATCAGCAAAAAAGTGCTGAGGCCAATGATCCGCAAAAACGGCTTTGTGCTTGTTATTGTCATCCTCGTTCTCTCTCATGGTTGAAGGTTGCATGGATGGCCTGCACCGATACCCCGGTGCGTTGACCGCGCTAGCGCACTGGCCTGATTTCTATGGCTGCTTTATGTGTGCTGTTCACAGTGCTTTTTATGCCTGTAATTTATAAACGCAATGCCGAAGAAAACCGCGCCATCAATCTATCATCAGCATCATTTCAATCGCGTGACAAGTACAACAGCCAAATTTCTTGTTATACTGAATAATAACTATTTACATCAACAGACAGGTGCACTGATGGCACGATTCCTTACCGTTTTTATGGCCTCATGGTTTTTTCTGGTCGCCGCCATGGCGCAAGCAGACAGCGACCAGCCAAGTGAGCAGCCCTATGTGTTTGCCTGGCCTTTCGTGCAGTCTGATATGTCACCGCGCGGCGGCACCACCGAAGGGCCGTCGGTGCAGGTGGTGACCGCGACAACAGATGATTTCCAGCGCCTGCAGGCGACCGATATCAGCCAGCGGGAACGCGACCGCCGCGCCATCCTGACCATGGCCGGCAGCTACCGGGTGAGCTTTGATTTCATGGAGTTGATCGGCTATGCACCGGATTTTGCGCCGGCCAAGCCCTACCGCAGTTGGGGTACAGAGCATGTCTACGTGGTCGAAAACACGCCCGCCAAAATTGTGCTGCAGCACATTCTGATCATGACCATCGTCGGCAAGGACGGCGAACTGATGGGGCCGTTCGTCACCAAGCACTGGCGTCAGGACTGGAGCTACCAGGATGCCGCAATACACAATTATCGCGGCCACGGCAGTTGGGGAAAAACCAGCCGTGACGAATCAGCCCGCGCTGGCACCTGGTCACAGACTGTGTGGCAGGTGGATGATTCACCGCGCTATGCTGCCTGGGGCAAATGGCAGCACACACCGGAGCGGTCCTGGTGGAGCAGTGAGGAGACCTGGCGGCCGCTACCGCGACGCGAGTTCTCGGTGCGTGATGACTACGACGTGATGATCGGCAGCAATACGCACATCGTACTGCCAACCGGCTGGGTACAGGAAGAGCACAACGTCAAGGCAGTGCTGGATGCTGCCGGCAAAGTGCAAGCACGGCTGGCGCGCGAAATTGGTATCGCCCGCTATGAGCGCATCAGTGATCTGGACACCACGCCCGGCGATGACTACTGGAACAGCACGGCAGACTTCTGGGCCGAAGTCCGCACTTACTGGGATCGCGAGATGGCACAGCATGCACGCATCGCGCTGAGCGCAGAAGTGGATGGCCGCAAACTGTTTCAGCCGCTGTTCGAGCGTGCGCAAGCCATCGCCGACGGCGAAGCCTTCAGCAAGGAAGACAACCAGAGCTTTATCAGCGACACCATCAATGCCTATCGCGTCGATGGCGATGCTGGTGAGGCTGAGTACTGATATGAATCATCACGATGCCGAGCTTATTGTTGACTTGCCGCTGGCGGATCGCTGATCTGAAACCCATCCCACACAGCGATATCAAACACCGAACACGATTCGATATCACCTGCTCTGATCAGCTTGTGAAATGCATCGGTTTTGGCTTTGTCGTGCTGGCTTTGCACCGACTCGGTATCATTGCCCACGGCTGATGATGTTTGTTTAGCGTCTGACGCATGGTTTACTTCAGACATCGGCAGAAACCTATTGAGATAATTTGTGATCAGCTTAACCTGTTTGGTGTAAGGCATCCTGTACCCGCTATATATGGGCAAAATCCTCAGCCAGGCTTCTGCTTTTTCAAGATCAGCGGGATCGCTCAGATAGTAACCAATGTAGACTTTACCTGATGACAGCGTGAACATGAGCTCTTTACCGTCTGCATCCAGCAAAAACTTCTCCAGCTCATTGCCATGACTTCTGATCGCGGAAGCTGAAACGGATTCTTTGTCGTCGAAGATGTTCAGCCAAAACGCTGTTAACGGCCCGAGGAAAAATGCCAGTAAACCGCTGCCGAGGTATTCCAGCGGAAAAAAGCTGGCATTAAGATGTAATGCCAGTTCGGGCATGAGCCAGGCTCCAAACATGGCAACCGCTCTGGCGACCAGCAGAAGCAACAAACCAGCGGTCGAGGACCAGACAATAAGATGCGTGCGATCGAGCTGCTGATGAATGAAGCGGAATCTGTAGCTCATTTTCATCAGCCAATAGCCGCCCAGGAATGGCAGTATCAGCAAGTTGAATGGCATGGTCGTGTCCCCTTAGCCCTCTAAACCCCTTATTGCGTGATAACCGGACGAAGTCTAGCAAGTGTCAGTGGGAACCTTTACTAGCCAACGTGCTTCTTGGCAAAATCCCGCAAAGCTTGTAAATGCTGCGGCGATTTCAGCAACTCACGTCTAATTTCATTGGCATCGACAACTCTGGTGCCATCATCCAGCACACGAACAGTCACATTGAGCCTATTACTAACAGACGCGTTATTGATTGATTCTGGTTTAATTGTTTGTGCTGCAGTCATCACAACCTCCTATCGCATTTGCTAAGGTAAATATAGCACATTTGAGTGTGTAGCACTTCGTTATTTTTCACATTATTTTGACATCAACCTTCCTGCATCCAAGCCTGCATGCCGCCTTCCAGGTTGTAGACATCGCTGAAACCCAGCTTGCGGAAGTGTTCGGCGGCGCCCATGCTGCTGTTGCCGACGTTGCAAACGAACACAATGGCGGTGTCCTTGGGGCGGTTTTGCAATTCAGCGAGCATGTCCTTGTCCAGGCCGATGGCGCCTTCGATCGGGGCCAGTTGCTGGCGATCGTCCGGGCTGCGTACGTCAACGATTAGCGGAGCGGTGCCGGCCTCTAGCATGGTCTTGAGTTCCGCCGGCTGCATGCGCTTGATCGGTACCGGTGCAGCCGGCAGGCTGACATCCAGACCGCTGCCGTCAACAGCGTCGATCCAGTCGATCATGGCCCCCTGGGCGCGCTGCGCCGAGGGCAGATCAAAATGCAGTTCGATGCCGTTGGCCTGACTGACGATGGCACCGGGCTGCGCTGCCTGCAGCGTGAAGGCAGGCCGCCATTCGTTGTCCACGCTCATGTGCAGCGCCAGTCCGTCGTGGCCCTGCATGCCGGCGCGGATGTTTTCTGCCGCCTTGTCGGTGATGGTGACCTCGGGCGGGGTGCGATCAGGCTTGGCCACGCCGAGCACATCGTGCAGCTCACCTGAATTGTACATTTCGGTGATGATGTCGCAGCCGCCGACCAGTTCGCCATCCACATACAACTGCGGAATGGTTGGCCAGTCGCCGTAAACCTTGATGCCTTCGCGGATGTCCTGATCGGCCAGCACATCGTAGGTGGCCACGTCGCCGACCAGTTCCGACACCATGGCGATGGTTTTGGCCGAGAAACCACACATCGGCTGCTGCGGCGTGCCTTTCATGTACAGCACCACCTTGTTGCCGGTGACCTGTTGTTCGATTTTGCTGCGCGTGGCTTGGTCTAGACTCATGTTGGCTCCGATACAGATTAAGTTGTGAGACAGTTCGCGTGCTGGCACGCTTTTGTGACGTTGCATGCTGCGACTGTAGGAGCCTGCTTGCAGGCGAATAGCCGTCTTTGCCGAACTGTACTGTTCGCCTGCAAGCAGGCTCCTACAGGAGGCGCTGATCATGTGCTGTGTCAGTCGTATTGCATGTCTGTGTATATTTTGGACTAATCTGGTACAGAATCAAGTGTGTCGTTCAGGTCTGTTGTTGACGGGACGTGCGTTATGCTGATTTGAGCTCCTTCGACTCGCTGCCTGCCGCGCTTTGCTCGCAGCTAAAGACTATTCGGGATGACAGCCCGAATTATGCTCAATTGATATCACAGCCCGGAGCAAGCTTGTGCGAGATGCCGCCATCCTGTCTATCCTGTCTATCCTGTCTATCCTGTCTATCCTGTCTATCCTGTCTATCCTGTCCATAATGTCCATAATGTCCATACTGCTCCGATCCCCACAATGCACCGCCTTAACCTGAGAGCGTTGCCCATTTACCTATCCACAAACTGGTCAAGCACCAGCAACTTGCCGTGCAGCGGGAAATACAGTGCGGTTTTGATCGGCCGGTCTTCCATCTGCGCGAACAATTGCCGATAAGTCTGCAGTTGACCGGCATAACGCTCGGCTTCCTGCTGCAGAAAGGCTCCCAGATCAGCGCCTTGGTGCTGGCCCGATTTGTAGTCGATGATCCAGCGCACGCCGTTGGCATCGATGAACGTGCGATCGATCACCGCATTGACCAGTTCGCCAGCCAGCATGCCGGTCAGCGCCAGTTCGCAGGCGGCATCGCTGTGGCTACCGCTGAGCAGCCAGCGGCCCTGTTCGTCATGCAGCGTGTTGTCCAGCGCCATATGCACGCGCCCGGTTTGTAGCTCAATGTCTGCCGTGCCGGTGCCGTGCATCGCCAGCAGCACGCGCGCCCGTTGCCGCAGATGATCAATCTCTGTCTGATCCAGGTGTTCCAGTCCGCGACTGGCAATGTGTTCCAGCAGCGAGTGAATCACGGTGCCGGTGCGACGCGCCTGCTGACCGGCCCAGTTGAATTCAATGTCCTGTTCGCGCTCGCGCGGTGGCAATGATGGTGTCCATGCAAAAGCTGGCCGCAGCTCTGGCTGCCAGTCAGCCGGCAGACGGCGGATGGACTGATCCGGCATGCTGTCGGCTGTGGCCTCAGCATCAAGCTGGGTGTCGGCAGACGCTTCCAGATCGAGCAAAAACGCATCGCCAAGACCGGGCCACAGCATCGCCAGCAGGGACTGTTTATTGGGTTTTAGCTCATCCTGAGCTTTGTCTGCATCCAGCACCGTACTCAAGACCAGCTGCTGTCTGGCGCGCGTGGCGGCCACGTACAGCAGGCGCTGGGTTTCGAACCGGCTGCGCCGCTGTTGCTCACTGCGGATCATATCGATCAGCTCGCTGTTTTTATCCTGCAGCGAAGAGCGCAACGGTGCCAGCAAAACCTGCTCGCCACCGCTGGGCGGTGTGTACGGCAGCCAGTGCAAAAGCGTCGTGCCATCCTTGCCGCTGCCACGATGCAGCCCCGGCAGCAGCACCAGATCCCATTCCAGCCCCTTGGCGCCATGCATGGTCAGGATTTCCAGCTTGACCTTTGCATCAGGCGGATCGCCCTCGGTGAATTGCTGCTCCAGCAACTGCTGGAAATCGTTCATGTCATCGAGCTGACCATGTTGCTCGGCCTGCTGCAGGGTTTGCAGATAGAGCCTGGCTTCGGGTTGTTCGGCCGCCGGTCGGGTCAATGTTTGCGCCCCGCCCAGCCCCTGCCATACGCCTTCGACCAGCGCCGCCATACTGCGCCGACCAAGCTGCGACCGCGCCGCCTGCAGCTTGGCCAGCACCGGCGTGGCGCGCTTGCGGCCGTCTGTGCTCAGTTGTTGCAGTGCGTGCGCCGACTCAATACCGGATTGCCAGGCTTCTGCCAGCGACAGCAGATCGGCCAGGCAGAGTCCACACAGCGGTGAGCGCAGCACTGCCAGCACTGCGGTAGTATCTGCCGGCAGCAATATGGCACGCGTGATGGCGAACAGATCCTGCACCAGCGGACGCTGCAGCAGCGGATCCAGCTTCACCGCGCGATAGGCAATGTTGCGCTGCTGCAATAGCGGCACGATGGCCTGCAGATGCGAGCGTGCGCGGACAATGATGGCGGCCTTGTAGTCCGGATCATCGCGGTGTTCTGCCAGCGCCGTGGCAATGACATCGGCCATGGCTTGCGCCTCGGCAACCGCATCGGCACGCGCGATCAGCTGCACCGATCCGCCGGCACTGCGTGCTGGCTGCGATTGCGCGTAGCTCACCGCACCGGCGGCAATGTCCTCGTCAGCAGGAAAACATGGCCCGATGTGCGCATTGACCCAGTCGACAATTTCCGCCCGCGAGCGGAAGTTGCGCGTCAGTTGCAGCGACTGCAGTCGCACTGTCCCCAGGCCGTGATCGCGGGTGCGCATGAACAGGCCCACCTCGGCCTCGCGAAAGCGATAGATCGACTGCATCGGATCACCCACCACAAACAGCGTGCGGCCATCGTCCGGTTGCCAGCCATGGGTGAGCTTTTCCAGCAGCTCGAACTGCGCCCAGTTGGTGTCCTGATACTCATCCACCAGGATATGACTGATGCGCTGATCCAGTGCCAGAGCGAGATCGGTGTAACCGTTGTCCTCGTCGCCCAGCGCGGTCAGTGCCGCCATCGACAAGCCGGTAAAATCGGTCTGCCCGGTTTCGGCAAACAGCAACTGCAGCTCCACCGCGGTGCGCTGCAACACCCGCACCAGCGCTTGCAGCACCTGCCAATCTTCTGCTGCGTACTGCGGCTGCGGCAAACTGCGCGTGGCGTGCAGCCGGTCTGTCAATGGCGTCAGTTCTGTGAGCTCGGCGAAAGCCTGCAGCAGTGCCGTCAACTGTTGTTTGAGATCGGTCTTCGGCGCACACCCGGTGCTGATATTGACGCTTTTGCGCCAATCGCCACCTTTAGTCAGCAATGCTTCCGCCAGCGCCTGCCATGCAGGTAAGGACTGCGCTGTTGCCGATGGCAGATCCGCGTCATCCTGCCACTGCAAAATGGCCGAGGCTTTGTCCTGCGCAAGCAAGGTCTGCTTGCTCTGCGCCAGCATTTGCGCCAGTTCCGCGCCGCTGCTGCCGGCAGCGGCCAGCGCTTTCTGCATGGCCGCTCGCAGTTGCTGCAACTGGCGATGCACGACATCTTCCAGCACCTGCTCCAGCGATGCACGATCGGGATCACCGCTGCTGCCCAGCGCGCGCAGCCATTGCTCACGGCGGCCCAGCATGGCAGCCAGCAGATCTTCCACATCCTGGGTGCGATGGTCGCGCCACAGCAGCAGTCTGCGCAGATCAGGCACCAGCGCATCGTCGGCGGGCAAATCCAGCACCCGCCGGGCGGCGCGACGATACAGCGCCTGAGTGTTGTCGGCCGGTTGCGGCACCGGCCCGAGGCGGCTGGCTACCGGCATGTTGCGCGCCAGATAATGACTGAAACTGTCGATGGTGCGGATCAAAAGGCGCTGCGGATTGTGTAACAGGTTCCAGTCACGCACCTGGTCTGCGACAGCGTGCGCTCGCGCCAGCGCCGCCTGCTCGTGTGGCTCCTCGGTATGAAAACCCGGCTGCAGAAAACGCAGAATGCGTTCGCGCATTTCCGCCGCTGCCTTGCGCGTGAAAGTGATGGCAAGAATCTGCTCCGGCGCGTCCACCACCGCCAGCAGCGACAGATAGCGCTCCACCAGCAGCGTGGTTTTGCCCGAGCCAGCCGGCGCCTGCACGATCACCGAGCGGGCGGGATCAACTGCCAGGCGACGTGCTGCGCTGTCGTTGGCGGTAAACTCTCTCACGATTCCTCTGCCGTCAACGCGTCATCATTCGTCAGCGGTGTCCGCTCATGAATACGACACAGCGCATGCAGATGACAATACTTGCAGACCTCTGACTGGCGTGGATCCACTGCCGCTTTGCCGGCAAGAAACTCTGCCGCCAGCGTGTGCAGATGCTGTTCCCAGTCCTGCAGCAGGCTGGACCAATCCTCGACCGCCTTTAGCTTGCCAGTGGCTTTGGCCAGCGCGGTGACACCTGTGATGCCACTGTCATCTGCAGCCAGGCCGGCAAAACCCATTTTGTCCGCTGCCAGGCTGGCAAAGGCGATTGCCTGCGGCGGTGGCTGCATGGCCAGCGCATACAGCGGCAACTGGGGGTCGGCAATCCGCGGTTCGGGAAACCAGCCGGATTTGCTCGCCTGGCCACTTTTGTAGTCGATCAGCAGGGTGCCGTTGTCAATCTCATCAATGCGATCAATCTTGCCGCGCAGACGCAGGCCGACCAGCTCGATGGCAACTTCCTGCTCCAGCGCGCGGATGACAAACGCAGGTCGCTGCAGCTCCAGTGACAGCCAGTTGTGCAGTGCCCGCTGCAGACACTGCTGTTCCAGCTCCTGCCCGACCGTGCTCAGCAGCAAGGGTTGTTGGCGCAGCAGCTTGTGCAGGGCCTGACTGGCAGCGCGCTCGATGCGCTCGCTCATTGCCGCTGCATGCAACGCCATGAGCGCAGTCTGATCCGGTAGGTGTCGCCAGAAATGCTCCAACGCCTGATGCAGCAGGTTGCCGCGATCCATGGCGTTCAGCCCCGGCCGCGGTGGGCGTAGTTCGCGTGCACGCAGGCGATGCACGGCAAAGGCACGAAACGCACAGGCCGATTGATCGCGGATGATGCCGGTGCCGCCACGCACTCGCGCATCAGCGGCGCCTGTTGCCAAAGCCGGGGCCACAATGTCATCGGCCAAGCATTCCAGCTGCATGCCGCTGCTGATAGTCTGCGCAGCGACATCAACCACCTGCGCGCCTAGCAGCAATGCGCTGGCTTCCGTCTGCACAGCGGCTTGGGGATTGCCGGCCAGACTGCCGCGCACTTCGTCGGCGCAGCGCAACAGTCCCTGCAGTTGCAGTGCTGCCAACTGCAGACAGCCGCCACTGTTGGCAGCCGGAATGACCGCCTGCACCGGCCCCGGCAACAGCGCTTCACGACGCGCCGGCGGCGGCCAGGTATCGGCATCCAGTGTGCTTATCCAGATGGCATCAAAACGCGCGCCGAGCGCTTCGGCAACGCCGAGTATTTCCACCGGGCAGCCCGGATTGCGCTCGCGAAAGGTGCTGTTACTGGCGCATTCATGCAGCAATGCCAATGCCTTGGCCCGGGTCATCTTGCGCTGTGTTACCACATCCAGCGCGCTGAACGCTTCCAATAGCTGGTGCCAGCGTTGCAGCAACTGGAACTCAACACTGTCCAGCTTGCGACCACGGGCAAATCCGAACGCCTCCAGTGTTTGCTGGAAACGGGCCGCCCACACCGACGGCAGCGCTTTGCCCGACTGCAGCGCCAGTTGCTGCTGCCATGCCTGCACACAACCCACCAGACGCTGATTGCCGAAGGTCTGCAACTGCTGTAGCCAATACTCGCCGCTCACCTCATAGCCGTCTGTGCGCAACATGGCGCTGCAGCAGGCGGCGCGCTGATCAGCTTCTTGTGACCAGCCGTGTATAAAGGGTGAGCGCAGCACGCGACCAATGCGTGGCTGATCAATGCGTGCCGGATCCAGCCCCAGCAGCAGCAGCGCATCATTGACCAGCGGCCACTGCTGCAGACTTCTGCCCAGTGAAACATGCCAGCTTGGCTGACCTTCAGAGTCCAGCGTAAACGCCGCCGCATCAAACACCTGCCGGAACAGATTGTCGACCTGATCGATGCGTCCGGACAGATCCGGCACCACGATGGCAACGGACTTGTGCCTGCCTGCTTCCAGTTGTTGCCGCGCCCAGCTCGCCGCAGCATGCAGTTCAGCATCGCCATCCGCATAGCGCTGCACATTGAGCTGCTGCGCTGCTTGCTGCAGCGCATCGAGAGTGGCGGGCAATGTCTGAGTCGCATCATGTGCAGCTATGTGATTGTCATGATTGAGCTTCACCCCAACACTTTCTGCGGCAGCGAAAATCGCCTGCTGCAGCGGTGTCGGCGGCAACTCGAAACCTAGCAGCTGAATGCTGGCCGGCAGACTCAGCCGACCCGAGGAGATCAGCTCAGGCAGCCGCGCATCCAGCGTCACCGCATCGATACAACCCTGTGCTGCACAGCGCTGACGAAAGCGCCAGACCCACTGGCGGAAAGCATGAGCATCATCGGACAACTCCAGCCGCGGCCACTGCTCGGGATCAGCCAATCGGTATTCGTGCAATTGCTGCCAGGCACGCTCAGCGAGCTGCGCCACTTTCGGCTCACCGACAAACACGTCGCTGTCGATCACCTGTTGCCACAACCAGCGCGCCTGGTCGGCATCGATCAGCACCTGATCAATGCAGCCGGTAACAACCGCTTGCTGGCGAAGTTGCTGCAGCCAGGCCGCATAATGCAGCAACTGCGGTCGCAGCCAGGTACTGATGCCGGCCGACACCTGTTGCCGGGCATGCTGTTGCAGATGTGCCCGTGCCAGTCTGGCCGTTGGCGTCAGCAGCAGACCATCCTGTACCTGCATAAACAACTTCTGCCCATCGTTATGGCCATTCTCATGGGAATCAACATGCATAATGTCAGTATACCTAAGGACATGATTTGCCAGCAGCACAATCTCGGGTAAACTTGCAAACATGAATATGCTGCATAGAAATGACTGCGCCATAGCCTTTGTGCTTGCCATGCTCGGCTTGCTCTCTGCCTGCGGCACAAACGAGATCAAGGACATTCCACCACTGCTGCAGATCCGCCAGATGCAGGTGCTGGACGATCAGGTCAGATTGGTGATGCGCATCCGCAACCCGAATGAAATCCTCATCCAGACCCAGCAGCTAAGCTTCGATCTGCTGCTGGACGAGCATCTGTTCGCCCAATACAGCGGCAACCCGGATATGGATGTGGTGCCCAACAGCGCCGAGGAGTTCGAGCTTCAGGTGACGCCACTGCAAGCGCAGCAACTGCAGCAATTACGTGCCTTTGTGCGCGCTGGCGAGGGCAGCGTGGCATGGCGACTGCAAGGTCGTCTGCAACTGGAACAAAGCATCAAGGCAAAACTGGAGCAGCAGGGTCGTTTGTTTCCGGCACCCGGCAGCGACGATCTCTTGCGCTGAAGCAGTCACAGTTGCTGTGGCTTGCAAGCCGGCAGTGTGACCACCATGTGACGGGTTTCAGACACTGATTCATCCGCTTCCATGTCACAAATGACCCCCCGGGAAATCGTCCAGGAACTGGACAAGTTCATCATCGGCCAGAACGACGCCAAGCGCGCTGTGGCCATTGCCCTGCGCAACCGCTGGCGACGCATGCAGACCGATTCGGATCTGCGCAATGAAATCACGCCGAAGAACATCCTCATGATCGGGCCGACCGGCGTTGGCAAAACCGAGATTGCCCGTCGCCTGGCGCAACTGGCCAATGCGCCGCTGATCAAGGTCGAGGCGACCAAGTTCACCGAAGTCGGCTACGTCGGCAAGGATGTCGAATCGATCATTCGCGATCTGGTCGACAGCTCGGTGAAAATGGCCCGCGAGCAGGCCATGGCGAGAGTGGAGTCGCGCGCGCATGATGCCGCCATCGACCGCGTCGTCGACATCCTGTTGCCGCTGCAGACGCACACCGATCCCGACAGCGGCGAGCAATCCGACAATGAAGACTCGCGCCGCAAGCTGCGCCGCAAAATCATCGCCGGCGACATGGACGAACGCGAAATTGATCTGGAAGTCAGCGCCAACATCGGCGTCGAGATCATGACCCCGCCGGGCATGGAGGAAATGACCAGCCAGTTGCAGAACATGTTCCAGCAATTCGCCGGTGACAAGAAGCACAAGCGCACGATGAAGGTGCGCAACGCGATTCCGGCGCTGACCGAGGAAGCCGCCGCCGACCTGATCAATGAAGAAGAGGTCAAGCAGCAGGCACTGGACAATGCCGAGCAGAACGGCATCGTGTTCATTGACGAGATCGACAAGGTCACGCGTGGCTCGGAAAACCGCGGTGGGGAAGTCTCACGCGAGGGCGTGCAGCGCGATCTGCTGCCGCTGGTGGAAGGCTGCACCGTGTCCACCCGCCACGGCATGATCCGCACCGATCACATACTGTTTATCGCCTCCGGCGCGTTCCATCTGGCCCGGCCATCGGATCTGATTCCCGAACTGCAGGGCCGGTTGCCGATCAGGGTCGAGCTGTCGGCACTGGACGCCGGCGATTTCGCCCGCATCCTGACCGAACCGGAAGCCTCACTGACCCGTCAGTACCGGGCGCTGCTGAACACCGAAGGCGTCACCCTGGAATTCACCGATGATGCCATCACGCGTCTGGCCGAACTGGCGGCGCAGGTCAATGAAAGCACCGAAAACATCGGCGCGCGACGCCTGCACACGTTGCTGGAACAATTGCTGGATGACATATCCTTCCATGCACCGGAGCGCGACGGCAGCAAGGCCACCATTGACGCCGACTACGTCGATCAGCAGCTCAAGGACATGGCCGGCAACGAGGATTTGAGCCGGTATATTCTTTAGAACGCGTCCGATGACCCTGCAGAGCACCACATAAGATGCGCTTGCCTGAGACTTTTGCTGGCATGGCAGTGCCATC
>CAZHRH010000054.1:0-12870 GCA_964534475.1 uncultured Wenzhouxiangellaceae bacterium | reverse complement strand
CGAAGTCGAGTCTGCGATTGAGCCGCTGGCGTATAGCGGAATTGAAGCACCGGCGTCAACAACTGACGACGCCGATAGCACCGACTATGCAGCACTGGATGACGATCTGCTGGAAATCTTTCTCGACGAAGCCGCCACTGGCATCGAACAAATGGACGCTGCGACAGAGCGCTGGATTGTTCAGGGCGAGCAGGAGGCAACTGCCGACTTGCGGCGCAGCCTGCATACCATGAAAGGTGCCGCCAACATGGCCGGACTGACCCCGATCGGCCAATTGACTCATGCCCTGGAGAGCTATCTCGAAAGTCAGCCAGTGGAAAAGATGCAGCCTTCGGAATTACAGGCCGTGGCATCATCCATTGACCAGCTACACGAGATGCTTGGCGCAGTGACCACCCGCTCGGCCATTCCGGCGCCGGATCTGAGCGCCTTCAGCGCCCTGACTCTGCCGCCGATGCAAGACCCGGATGCTGTCGATGCAGCAACGCCGGCGAGCTTTGACGATACTGCCGATGCCGATGCGACGCCCGCTGCACCGGCAGCACAACACAGCGACATGGCTGCTGCGCAGGCGCAGAGTCAATCAACAGCCGCGGTCAATAAGACCCGCACCAGCCTGCGCGTAGATGCCGGCCTGATTGATCGACTCAGCAATACTGCCAGCGAGGTGGGTATATTCCGTGCCCACCTGGAGCAGGAGACCGGCAAGCTGCAGGGGGGCATCAGTGAAATGGGTCAGACCATTGCTCGCTTGCGTGACCAGTTGCGCAAACTCGAACTGGAAACTGAGGCGCAGATTCTATCGCGCCACCAACACGAAAAAGCAAGCGAGAGTGATTTTGATCCGCTGGAACTGGATCGTTATTCCACCATCCAGCAGTTGTCACGGGCACTGGCAGAAAGCGCCAATGACATGGTTAACCTGCATGAAACCATCGACAGCATCAATCAGCATGCCGAATCGCTACTGACGCAGCAGGCACGCGCCAACGCTGAGCTGCAGGATGGCTTGCTACGAACACGCATGGTGCCGTTTGCCAACATTGCGCCACGCCTGCGTCAGGTGGTACGCCGCAGCGCTGCCGAACTGGACAAGCCGGCAGAACTGACGCTGGACATCCAGACCGGCGGTGAACTTGATCGTAGCGCACTGGAGCGCATCACTGGGCCGCTGGAACACTTGCTGCGTAACGCACTGGTGCATGGCATCGAAGACATTGACAGTCGGCGCCGGGCCGGCAAACCGGATGCCGGACAGATCACCATCAGCGTGTATCGCGAAGCCGCGGAGCTGATCATCAGCGTAAGCGATGATGGCAGCGGTCTGGACATGGCATCCATCCGCCAACAGGCTATCAACAAGGGCCTGATCAATCCGGATGATGACCTCGATGAGCGCGAAACAGCGCAGCTTATCTTCAGCCCCGGATTCTCAACTGCCGAGGAAGTTTCCGAACTGGCTGGTCGTGGCGTGGGTCTGGATGTGGTGCAGACGACTGTGCGTCAGATTGGTGGCACCATGCTGTGGCAGTCAGTGCCCGGCGAGGGCGTGCAGTTCCAGATTCGTATCCCCTTCTCACTGGCGGTGATGCAGGCCTTGCTGGTGGAATGTGAAAACTGCCAGTTTGCCATTCCGGTGGTCAACGTGCTTGGCGCAACAAAGGTCCCGGCAGAAGAATATCTTGACTATGTTGAGCAGGGTTTTATGCCCTACGCCAATGCGGACAATCCGGTATTCGATCTGGAAACCCTGCTCGATATGCAGCCGACACCCATCAACCAGGCCCTGGTCACCGTGCTGGTGATTGAATCGGCCGGGCAGCGGGCGGCGATTCGGGTATCTTCTTTCAGTTCACATCAGGAACTGGTGGTGAAACCACTGGGGCCGCAACTGACCAGCATTCCCGGCATTCTCGCCGGCTCCATCAGCCGTGATGGGCAAGTGATCCTGATCCTGGAACCGGGCGCGCTGGTCAGTGCACGTCTGCGCAGCGGCAAACAGCAGCAGGTCAGCAGCGCAACCGACGAGCAACCGCAACGCAAGCAAGCTCTGGTCCTGATCGTGGATGATTCCATCACCATGCGCAAGATCACCTCACGCGTGCTGGAACAACATGACATTGAAGTGCGCACCGCACGCGATGGTCTGGAAGCCATTGATCTGATGCGTGAGGAGACGCCTGACCTGTTGTTGCTGGATATTGAAATGCCGCGCATGGATGGCTTTGAGCTGACCGCCTACATGCGCGCCAGCGACAGCGACATGCGCGACATTCCCATCATCATTATCTCCTCACGCAGCGGCGATAAACATCAACAACGCGCGCGCGAGCTCGGCGCCACCGATTTCATCGGCAAGCCCTACGGCGAAAAGGATCTGATGTTGAAAGTCAAGCAATTGCTGACAGATACTTTTGCGGGCAGCAACGGATCCTGAGTCATGAGTAAAACACTGGTCAATTGCATCGTTCTGCCGGTGGGCAGCAAACATTTATTGATACCCAACACAGCGGTAGCCTCAATGATCAGCTATGCAGAGCCGGCGCCATTGCCGGAGTCGCCGAGCTGGCTGCTGGGCATGATCAATTGGCAGGGATGGTATCTGCCGGTCGTCAGTTGGGACGCTATGTTTGCCGCTGAGCATGATGAAAGCGCAGAAAACGCCCGCATTGCCGTGATCAAAAATCTGCACAAGCGGGATGGCATGCCCTATTTCGCCATTATCTCGCGCGGCTTTCCGCGCCTGGTGAGCATCACCGAGGATGACATGCACGACATCAAGCAGTCAGCATCCGACGCCATTTTGGATGATGCCGACCAGTGTCTGCTGGCCACGCTGCAGTTGCGTGAACAGGACGTGGATATTCCGGCCCTGCCGGCTCTGGGCGCCTACATCAGCGAGCATCTGTAACTACCGCAAGCTTTACCAGTGCTGCCGCTGCGATGGCGGCGGTTTCGGTGCGCAGAACGTTGCGGCCCAGATGCACCGGCAAGAAACCGGCCTGGTCAAAACAACTGGCCTCAGCCACACTGAAACCGCCTTCCGGGCCCACCGCTAGCAGGACTGCACAGCCATCAGCACGGCTTTGCAGCGCTGCGGTCAGAGCATCGCCGGCAGCAGGCTGCAATAACAGTCGCAAGTCAGCTTTGCCTGCTGTCGCGGCCACAGTGGTCACCGTTTCCGGCTCATGCAGTCGCACCAGCGTGGCCCGACCGCATTGTTCGCAAGCGCTGATCATGACCTGTCGCCAATGCTGCATGCGCTTGCGCAAGCGCGCGCCGTGCAGACGCACCTGACTGTGCTCGGTGTGCAATGGTATGATCTCGTTGACTCCCAGTTCGGTCGCTTTTTGCAGCACCAGGTCCATGCGCTCACCGCGCGACAGCCCCTGCAGCAATGTCAACCGCGGGGTGATATTTTCTGTAACCCGCAGCGGCTCATATAGCCTGACTTTGCCGGCACGCTTGCCAGAGACTTCCAGTACGCCGGGGTAGTCGTGGCCATCGCCATTGAACAAACGCACCTTGGCCCCCGAACGCAAGCGCAATACCTGCAGCCAATGGTGACTGACGCGCTCATCCAGCAGCACCTGCATGCCCGCCTGCAGGGACTGCTCCTGGTAGGCACGAATAGCGCGCATGTTGCTGTGCTCAATCCTGCGTTGCAAGATTGATGCCGTCACAGACCACCGCGGTCATGCGGCGGATTTCATCGTCATTGATGACATACGGCGGCATCATGTAAACCACATTGCCCAGTGGGCGCAGGAACATCTCGTGTTCAAGCCCGTATTGATACACGCGCATGCCACGACGCTGCTGCCACGGATAAGGTTCTCGTGTGGCCTTGTTGGCGACCATTTCCACCGCCGTGATCATGCCGGTCTGGCGCACATCGCCCACCTGCGGATGCTCGCGCAAGGCTTCCACCCCAGCCAGTATCTGCTGCGCTTTTTGCCGATTCTCAGCCAACACATCGCGCTGGCGAAACAACTCCAGCGTAGCCAATGCGGCCACACAAGCGAGCGGATTACCGGTATAACTGTGCGAGTGCAAAAACGCCTTCAAGGCGGCGAAATCAGCATAAAAGGCCTGATACACCTGCTCATTGGTGAGCACCGCCGACAGCGGCAGATAACCGCCAGTAAGGCCTTTCGACAGGCACATGAAATCCGGCGTGATGGCGGCCTGGTCGCAGGCAAACATGGTGCCGGTGCGAGCAAAGCCAGTGGCAATCTCATCGGCGATCAGATGCACATCTAGCTCATCGCACAACTCGCGCAAGAGACGCAAATACAGCGGATCATACATGCGCATGCCGCCGGCACACTGCACCAGCGGCTCCACGATCACCGCAGCAACCTCGTCAGCATGCGCGCGCAGCAGCGCCTCCATGGCGGCAAAGCGCTCGTGGACATAATCCTCGCTGCTCATGTCCCGGGGGCGCAGAAAATCATCCGGCGCCGGCGCGATCAAAGGCTGCAGCAGCAAGGGCTGATACAGATCGCGATAAAGACCAACATCGCCGACCGCCAGCGCGCCCAGGGTTTCACCGTGGTAGCTGTTGGACAAGGCGACAAAGCGAGTCCGCTGCTGGCCCTGGTGCAGCCAGTAATGGAAGCTCATCTTCAATGCCACTTCCACCGCTGCCGAGCCGTTGTCGGCGTAGAACACCCGTTGCAGGGCAGCCGGCGTGATCGCCACCAACTGCTCCGCCAGCTCCACTGCCGGCGCGTGGGTACAGCCGGCCATCATGACATGCTCAACGCGCTCCAGTTGCTCACGGATGCGGGCATTGATATGGTCATTGCTGTGACCGAACAGATTCACCCACCAGGAGCTGACCGCATCCAGGTAGCGTTGACCGTGGTAATCCTCCAGCCACACGCCCCTGGCGCTGGCCACCTCGATCAAGGGCAGCCATTCATGGTCGTGCATTTGCGTGCACGGATGCCACAGATGACGCAGGTCACGCTGCTGCAGGCTGCTGGCTGTGGCAGCAGTCCGGTTGCTGTTTGAAGTCATGTCGGGAATGCATTTTTTGCTATCATGCAAGCATACACATCGGCGCTGGTCATGCCAAGACCAGCCATCACGGAAGCTACAAATCATGCAGCAACAACGATTCAAACAGCCACAACTCAAGCAGTCACAATGCAAACCATTTGGGCGATTCACTCTGCAGCGCGCTTTCACCCTGGTCGAAGTGCTGGTGGTGGTGGTTATTCTCGGCATTCTGGCAGCGGTGGTGGTGCCGCGGGTGATGGATCAGCCCGACCGTGCCAAGGTAGTCAAGGCCAGCAGCGATATCCAGGCGCTGATGACCGCGCTGAACATGTATCGGCTGGACAACAATCAGTACCCGAGCACGGAACAGGGTCTGCAGGCCCTGGTGCAGCAGCCGGGCGGACAGCCGGAAGCACGCAACTGGAAAGCCGGCGGCTATATCGACCGGCTGCCGCAGGATCCGTGGAGCAATGACTATCAGTACCTGAATCCCGGCGTGCACACCGAGATTGACGTTTACTCGCTGGGTGCCGACGGCGCGCTGGGCGGCGATGGCATCAATGCCGATATCGGCAACTGGAATCGGTGAACAGACGCCGGCATCCAGTCAACTTGCGCCAACCAGGCTATACGCTGGTAGAAATTCTCGTCGTGCTCATCGTCGTCGCCACATTAAGCGGGCTGATCATCATCCGCGTCGGCCAGTTCGGTACTGCAGCACCGGCACAACAACTGGATCGACTGGCGACTTTGCTGCATGACTGGTGCCAGCAGGCAGTGTTCCAGCAACGCAACCTGGCCGTGCGCATCCGTGCTGATGGCTATGATTTCTGGGAGCCTGATACTGCTGTCAACAACGTCGGTGAGGTGAACACAAACTGGCGCATAAGCAGCGAAGAGGTCTATCCAGAGCAGCTCTGGGAAGGTGCAATGCGCGCGCAATTGCTGGTCTCCGGCCAGGTCACCGAACTGGATCTGCAGGTGCCGCAACTGCGCTGCTATGCATCCGGTCAGATGACGCCGTTCAGCCTGCGCCTCAGTGAGAAGGGCCAAGCGCCGGATCAGGCCAGCCTGCAGGCCGACAGCAATGGCCGACTCAAGCTGCAGAACTGATGCCCAGGGCCGGCACACTCAAAGCCAGGCAGCGGTCGGCAAAACATGGCTTCAGCCTGCTGGAAGTGCTGATCGCACTGGCCATCATCAGCATTGCCGTGCTGGCACTGAGTCAGTCCGGCGGCCAGGCACCACGACATTATCAGCAACTGCAAAACCGGGCAGAAGCCTTGTGGGTGGCGCAAAATGTGGTCGCTTCACTGCGCATTGATGAGCGTTTTCCAAGCATCGGCACGCGCAACGGCAGTCAACGCATGGGCCAGACTGACTGGCGCTGGCAGGCCGATATTCAGGCCACCCAGGATGCCGATATCCGCCGCGCTGACGTGGTCGTGTTCAGCACCACGCTGGATCAGCCTGCTGCCACCCACAGCGCATACTTTGGCCGCAACTGATGCAGCGCCATGACTCCCAGCGTGGTTTCACCCTGATCGAGTTGCTGCTGGCCACAGTGGTGTTTGGGCTCATCATCGCCGGCGGCTATGCCGCCATCAACGGGCTGAGCCGAGCCTGGCAGCAGCAGCGCGAGGTGGCGGCGCAATTCGCGCAACTGCAGTCCACTTTTTATCAACTGGAGCTGGACCTCAGCCAGCTTATCGCGCGTCGTGTGCGTGATGTTGATGGCGGTCATCTGCCGGCAGTCAGCGGTAATGCACTGCAATTGCAGGCCGTGCGCAGTGGCTGGAGCAATCCGCTGGCGCAACAGCGCAGTGAACTGCAGCGGTTTGGCTATCAGTTGCGCAATGGCCAACTGCAGCGCAACTGGTGGATCAATACCGACAGCGTACGCAACGACAGTGTGCAGCAGGAGGTGCTGCTCGATCAGGTGCAAACATTGCAACTGCGCTATCTGGACCGCAACCGCGAATGGCAGTTGCAGTGGCCGCCGGCCAACGCTGCAGCAGCGCCAGCAAGCCCCGTGGCGGTGCTGCCGCTGGCCATCGAGGTTGATTTGCAGTTGGCCAATGATGCCCGCTACCGCCGCGTGTTCACCACCGTGGCGCTGAACTGATGACTTCTGTGCGGCAGCAAAATGGCGCCGCCTTGTTGCTGGCGCTGCTGATCATGGCTCTGGCCAGCATTTTGCTACTGCACATGCAGCAGCGGCTGGCGCTGGATCTGGCACGCAATGAAAGTCTCGCCGCCAGTGTGCGTGCCAGCGAATATGTCGCCGGCCTGGAGGCGCTGGCCGGCAAGGCGCTGCGCGAAGACCAGGACCGCGAACCCGAACTGGACACACGCAACTCACCGTGGGCGCAACAGCTGCCGGCACTGCCGATCCCCGGTGGTGCGGTCAGCGGCTCGCTGAGCAGTATGGATGGCCGCTTCAATCTGAATTCGCTGATCGACAGCAACGGCGAGGACGACCCGGCCAAGCGACAGATCCTGGAGCGGCTGCTGGCCAACCTGGGCTTGCCCGGTATGCTGGCCGATCGTATCCACGACTGGATCGACGCCGACAGCATCCCGCGGCAACAAGGCGCCGAAGATCCGTTCTATCTCAGTCAACGCCAGCCCTATCTGTGCGCCAACCAGCCCCTGGCGCATTTCTCCGAACTGCTGCTGATTGCCGGTATCGATGCCGAGACATGGCAGATTCTACGACCGCATGTCAGCGTGTTACCGCCCAGCAGACGTCGTATCAATGTCAATCTGGCTTCGCTGCCGCTGTTGATGGCATTGCATCCACTGATCAACGAACAGATGGCGCGGGAATTGCATCAACAGGGTCGCGCCGCCTGGCGCAGCGTTGCCGACTTCATGTCGGCACCGGTGCTGGAGGGGCTGGTCACATCGACGCTGAGTCCGCATATCGCGGTCACCAGCGATTACTTCAACGCGCGCATGCTCGTAGTCCAGGATGGTCTGCCACGACAATATGAATCGCTGCTGCAACGCAACGGGCGAAGTTATACTGTGCTCTGGCGGCATGCCGCGCTACCATAGTCAGTATGACCGATAGCGGCAACACTCTACTGATCCGTCCCGTCACTGCGGATCCCGCTGCAGCCACTGCAATTGATGCCTGGCTGTGGACACAGCAGCCTGCCCGTAACGGCTGCGAGCACGGCGCGAACCCACCCGACAGCGACCACGCCATCCTGCTGTTACCCGTGAGCTGGATGCACATCCGGCGACTGCAGTTGCCGGTGATGAGCGCAAGCAAACTGGCCCAGGCACTGCCCTACGCGCTGGAAGACTATGTCGCTGGTGATGTCGAGCAACTGCATGTGGTCAGTGGCCGACAACAGGCCGACGGCAGCGTGCTCGCGGCCGTGATCGATGCGGAACTGCTGCAGTCGGTGCTGACACAACTGCAAGCGCTGAGCATCATGGTTGTGCGCGCTGTTCCCGATGCACTGTGCCTGCCACAGCATGCCGACGGCCACAGCATCATGGCACTCAACGACGGCTGGCTGCTGCGCGCCAGTGATGACGAGACGCTGTGGCTGCGCACTGCAGAGCTGGAGTGGCTTGATGCTGCCGGCGATGACACAGCCACCTGGCATTTCTATGCTTATGCTGATGAGCCGATACCGGCGGCTATCAGCGGCCATGTTGAGCGTCATGACAGTCAGCATCCGCTGCAGACACTGGCCACACAAATTGATGCCTGCCCAGTGAACCTGCTGCGCGGTCGCTTTGCCGTGGTCGACCACAACAGCGGCAAGCTCTGGCGCATGCCGGCACTGGCTGCCGTGGTGGCGATCGTACTGCTCAGTGGCTATGCCATCAGCGATCAAGTCATGCTGCAGCGCGAGCTGCAGCGCCAACAACAACAGGTACAGCAGCAGATGCGCCGGGCGTTTCCGGAGATCACCAGCATCGTCAATCCGCGCGTGCAGGCCGAACGCGCGCTGGCCGCACGCAGCGGCACTGGCGGTGATCAACTGCTCAGCCTGTTGCAAGCGACGGCACCGGTGATTGCCGCCCAGCAACAAAACAGACTGCAGAGCATGGAATATGTTGATGCGCAACTGCGTCTGCAGTTTGTTGCGACATCGGTCACAGCACTGGATGAAATGTTGTCGCAACTGCGTCAACAAGGCCTGCAGGCGCGACTGGAAGGGGTGACCTCGGATACCGACAGCGTACGTGCTGCCGTCATTGTCAGTGCCGGTATTGTCTGATGCTGTCGGCATTCAACCACTGGTGGCAACAGCGCACACGCGGCGAGCAACGCACGATTTTCAGCATGCTGACACTGGCATTGCCGCTGCTGTACTGGGCCTTGTTCTGGGATCCATTGGCTGCGTCACGCGAGCGCCTGCGCGCATTGACCGCCGAACAACAGGCTACCGCGCTGTGGTTGCAACAAATTCAGCCGCCTGCACAGCGCTCCGCGTCCGCCCGACAAGCCGGTCTGCCAAGCGACAAATCTTTGCTGCGACTGGTTGATGAAACTCTGCGGGCACAAGGTATGGCCGCCGCCATTGAGCGCATTGAGCCGGGCCAGAGCGAAACTGAAGTCCGTGTCTGGCTGCGCGATGTCAGCTTTGACCGGATGATTGCCTGGCTGCAAATGATGGTGACTGAGTATGGCTTGAGCAGCAGGCAACTCAACGTTACCCAGAGCAACCAGCAAGCCAATGGTCTGGTCAATGTGCGGCTTGATCTGACGGCAATATGAGCAGTAAAAAATGGCTCATCGCACTATTACCGGTGCTGTTGTTGCTGATCATTCTGGCCTGGCCGGCGCGACTTGTGTGGAACCTGACCGCGTCACAGTTAGCGCCTGAAGTGAGCAGCCAGTTCTCCCTGCAGGGCATCAGCGGACGCTGGTGGTCCGGGCAGGCAGCATCGCTGACCTGGCTGGGTCGTCACCGCGGTGAACTGCACTGGCGGCTGGTCGCACCGCTGACATTTGCCGTGCAACTGGATCATCCGCAGCAACGACTGCAGGCGCAACTGCGACCGGGTGACGTCTCCGTGGCCGGGCGCAGCATGACGCTGCGCCACGTTGAGGCCAGCATGGAGGCCGCGAATTTGCCGGAGCTGTGGCCACAGATACGTTTACAGGGTCAACTGCAGGCAAAGCTGGCGCAGGTCAAACTGCAGTTCAATCAACAATTGCTGCTGCAAGGCGCAATCAACTGGACTGCAGCCCGGCTGGCTGGCGCAACAGCGCTGGATCTGGGCGATATAGAAGTTGTCCTGCAGCCAGAACAAGAGCACACTGTGGTAGATATCAACAACCGTGATAGCAAGGACCTGCAGATGCGTGGCTCAGGCAGTCTGTTCGCGGATCGTTATGCATTGTTGTTGCGCTTGCGGCCGGTCAGCGGACGCGATGAGTTAAACCAGCAGTTGGCCTGGCTGGGTCAGCGCCAGCCCGATGGCAGCTACCAAGTCAGCCTGGAGGGAGCATGGCGATGACGGCTATCGACAAGCTCGATCTTGACGCGGCAATGCAGGTGGCTCTGCTGGCCGCAGAACGTGCCCAGAAGGCCATCCATGCACATCACGTATCTGCCACCGAAGTAGAACTCAAAGCGGATCAAAGCCCGGTCACCGCAGCCGATCGTGCTGCCGAGCAGGCCATACGCGATGTGCTGCAACAGCATTATCCCGAGCACGCCATCTACGGGGAAGAATACGGTGACGACAATAGCCACAGCCAGCGCGACAGCGGCTGTCTCTGGCTGCTGGATCCGATCGATGGCACCAAAAGCTGGATCGCAGGCTTGCCGTTCTGGTCCATCCAGATTGCATTGATGGTTGATTCAAAATTGCTGCTCGGCGTGTCATCAGCACCGGGATGCAATGAACTGGCCTGCGCCAGCAGCCAACACGCCAGCATGCTGAACCAGAAGCGAATTCGCTGCAGTGAGGTGACCGCACTGACTGACTGCAGACTGTCGCTGGGCAACATCACCACACTGGCGGAAGACAGCGCGCGCTGGCGCGGACTTGCTGCTATCATCGGACAATGCAACCGGACACGCGGTTATGGCGATTTCTATCATTATCACCGGCTGGCCAACGGTCAGCTTGATGCCGTGCTGGAATCCGACGTCAACATTCTGGACATCGCTGCCCTGCAGGTGATTGTACAATCTGCCGGCGGCACCATGTCGGATATGCATGGACAACCGATCGCTCTGAATACCACTTCAGTACTGGCTGCAGCCACCGCTGAACTTCATCAAACACTGCTGAACACACTGCATCAATATGTCTGATCGCACCGCTAACAAAGACGCGAATGCGCCCGCCATCGCCTGTGAATCGCTGCAGCTGCAAGCATTGAAGCTGCCGGAAATCCGCCACCAGCAACTGCGCCAAAGCAAGCTGTTTCGCGTCGAGCAACTGGACCTGCGCTTCAGCAATGGCGAAGAACGTCGCTACGAGCGCGTGCTGGGTAGCACTGTGGGTGCCGTGCTGATTGTGGCCATACGCGATGATGGCAAGGTATTGCTGATCCGGGAATATGCCTGCGGCACGCACAGCTACGAAGTCGGCCTGCCCAAGGGCAGACTGGAGCCGGGGGAATCGGTACTGGACGGCGCCAATCGCGAACTGCAAGAGGAAACCGGGTTTGCCGCACGGCGACTGGATGAAATCACCAGCCTGACGCTGGCGCCGGGTTATATGGTGCATCGCACCCATGTGGTACTGGCGCGTGATCTGTATCCCAGCCCGCTACCGGGCGATGAGCCGGAACCGATCGAAGTCATCCCGTGGATGATGGATGACCTTCTCGCCCTGGCCATGCGCGATGATTGCAGTGAAGGACGCTGCCTGGCGGCGCTATACCTGGTGCGTGATTATCTACAGCATATGGATGCCAAGCCATGAAGCAGTTTGCTACCCTGCTGCCCGAATGTGTCGAGATTGCCCGTCTGGCCGGTGTGGCCATCATGGATGTCTATGCCACTGACTTTACTGTCGAACACAAGACCGACGACAGCCCGCTGACGCGTGCAGATCTGGCCAGCCACCAGATCATTGTCGACAAGCTGCGTGCGCTGACGCCAGACATTCCCGTACTTTCGGAAGAGTCCGCAGCCATTGACTGGGACACACGCCAGAGCTGGCAGCGTTACTGGCTGATCGACCCGCTCGATGGCACCAAGGAATTCGTCAAGCGCAATGGTGAATTCACCGTCAATATCGCCCTGATTGATGCGCATCGTCCGGTGCTGGGCGTGGTACTGGCGCCGGTACTGTTAAGCTGCTGGTTTGCCGCCAGCGGACATGCCGCGCAACGTCTGCGTCCGGCTTCGCTGCAACAAACCTTTGCCATGACAGACGCGGACAATATCAGAGTACGCCAGCCCGCAGCGAAGCCGCCGGTGGTCATCGCCAGCCGCTCGCATGTCAGCCCGGAACTGCAGCACTTTCTGCAGCGTCTACCCGAGCATGAAATCCTCTCGGCCGGCAGTTCGCTGAAATTCTGTCGCGTCGCCGAAGGCAATGCCGATCTGTACCCGCGGCTTGGACCCACTTCGGAATGGGATACCGCAGCCGCGCAAGCAGTGGTAGAGCAAGCCGGTGGCCAGGTCCTCAAGGCCGACGGCAATGCCCTGGACTACAATCGCAAAGCATCGCTGTTGAACCCGTATTTTCTTGTCTGCGGAGACGGCAGTTATCCCTGGCCACCTTTACCGGTGAAGGAAATCAATCAGATTTAGGGCCTGTTTACACTAATCCAATTGCCTTTGCTGGAACTGATTTTTCGTCCAGCAAGGCACAATGACCGATGTGTAGTCATTCTACATGAGCGAATGATAACGCCGCTGGGCGGAA
>CAZHRH010000053.1:0-12937 GCA_964534475.1 uncultured Wenzhouxiangellaceae bacterium | reverse complement strand
TGAACTGCTCGCCAGTCATCCGGCTTTGAGCCATCGTCAGGCCTTGCTTGGCACAAGGATTGACACCAGCAATTGACGCACAGTCACGGCCGCAATGGCGCCTTGAACCGCTAAGTAACCAAGCTTGCCATGAGGGGATCACCTCTAGTGCTTGCGTATAAGTCAATACAACAACAGCAAAAGCATAAACGATTGACCGCCAATGAGGGACTCAGCATGTCAGATACCATCCATCCGACGTCATCAACGCTTGTGATTGACGCTGCACCAGCCGCCACGGAAAACGCTGTGGCACCGTTGCAGACCAGCAGCAAGGTGGCCGAACTGTCGCTATCACTGAGGCTGTTTGCCGCCAGCATGCGTCAGTTCGACCGCCTGGCACCCGACACAACAGCACGCTTGCTGCTGCATCACTTTCTGCATCCGCGGCGGCCAGCCAGCGCTGATTACACCCGGCAGTTGCCGGCCGCAGCGCAGCCGCTGCGGTTGCGCCATCGTGACGTAGTGTTGCGCGGATGGTGCTGGCAGGCACATGGCAGCAGCCAAGTGCATGGGCCGAGCGTGTTACTGGTGCACGGCTGGGAAGATCACTCCGGTGCCATGCTGCCGCTGGTCAAACCGCTGTTGCACAGAGGCTACCGCGTGTTGACACTGGATGCGCCAGGCCACGGCTTGTCGCCGCAGAGCCCGACCCATTTGCATGATTATGGACTGGCACTGCAACAACTGCTGCAGCAGGAACATGGCGTCTATGCCGTGGTTGCACATTCATGGGGAGCAGCGGCGATCAGCGCCATGCTCGCCAGACGGCCCGATTTGCAGCCAACGCGCATGGCGCTGGTGGCGCCCATGCAGGGCCTGCAGCAGCATTTGACTATTTTTGCCGGCATCGCCGGCATGTGTGAACAACGGTTGGAGCGCCTGGCCGCATTGTTGCAACAACGCATCGATATACCAATGCAACAACTGTGTGCTGTGCACGCTGCCAGCAGACTGCAAGCGCCCGGCCTGGTCATTCACGACAGCCGTGACCCTCTGATTCCACACAGCACAGCCAACGCCATTGCTGCCGGTTGGGCAAACGCACAACTGATGACCACGCGCGATCTCGGTCATCGTCGCATCCTCGCCAACCCCGCGGTGCATGAACGCATCGTGCAATTTCTGGAGCAATGAACATGGCATCACTTTTTCAACTGCCGCTTGCCGGCCTGATCCTGTTTGCAGGCATGGTTGCCGCGCATGCTCAACCCGTAGAGTTGATCTCAACACCGGAGGACGCGAATTTTTATGCCGATCAAGGCAATCTTGATTCCGGCGTTGTTTTTGGCTGCGATATATCTGTTGATGGTGGGCGCATTGCCTTTACCAGCCAAGCGTTCAATCTTTTTCCAGATGACAATAATGCCACCAGTGATGTGCTGTTGTTCGACAACAATACGCTGACCCTGCAAGCAGCGAGTATCAACAGCAGCGGTGAACAGGCCAATGGATTGAATCAGAATGAATCGATCAGTGGCGACGGACGTTATGTCCTGTTCGAGTCCGATGCCAGCAATCTGGGTGTGACTCAGACCAGACAAAGCTTCCGGCATGACCTGCTCACTGGTGAGACACTTGCAGTTGGCTTTGCACCTGATGGCAGCGAATTCAGCAGTGTTTTTCCGCAGGACCTTTCTGCCGATGGCAATCTGGCAGTGTTCACCACCAATGACGATTCCCAAGCCTGGCTGCGTAATATCTCACAGGGTGTATCGACCCTGCTGACTGAGGGTATTGACGGAGAACCTGCCGACAGCACCATCATTAATGCGGAGATTTCAACAGACGGTAATTTCGTCGTATTCGAGAGCGCCGCCAGTAACCTGGTTGCCAACGACAATAATGCCGTTCGCGACATTTTTATCCATAATCTGAACACTGGCATCATCGAGCGCATTGATGGTCAGGCAGGCGATGATCCGAACGAACAAAGCTTATCGCCTGCGTTATCTGCGAACGGTCGCTGGATCGTGTTTTCGTCTTTGGCAAGCAACCTGGTCGCCGCTGATGTCGAGGCTCAGCAGGATGTTTTTCTGTATGACCGTATTAACGGCAGCACCCTGCGTATCAGTGAACACGCTTTAGGTGTGGGCGGTGACGCGGCATCTTCCAATCCAGTGATCAGCCCGGACGGACGTTTTGTTGTGTTTGAGTCTGAGGCCAGCAATCTTGTGAACATCTCTCGCGGCGTGCAGTCGGTGCGCAATTTGTTTCTGTATGACCGGGACAATGACAGTTTGCAGCAAGTGGCTGAGGATGCGATTTTACCGCGAACGGGCTGTGTAACCGCTGACACCACGCAAGTGCTGATCGCCTATCCCACCACTATACATCCGGTGATTCCGACCCATCTCAAGCGCTTGCAAATTGTATTGGAAGCCGTCCCGCTTGATCCCCTGCGCCAAACGACAGGTGCGGCTGAGCCTCCGCGTGTGATCAGCGCAGCCGATGCTGCCATCCCGGTCGACATTGGCAGTAACTCAAGTTCTGACCCTGCGTTGTCTGCCAACGCTCGCTATCTGGCGTTCACCAGCAGGGCTGAAAACGTCCTCGGCGTGGCGGGTTTCGGCAGGCAGGCAGTCCGGCTTGATCTGCAGACCAACACTCGGAATCTGGTGTCTGAGATCCTTCCGAGCATCATGGTGCCCTTTCCGCTGGATGTGTCGGCTGCACCTTTTGATGTATCCATCAGCGGCAACGGCAATCGGGTTGCCTTTGTCAGTCGTTCCAGCCTGCTCGTTGACGATGATATGAATGGTTTACTTGATGTTTTCGTGCGCGATATCCAGGCCGGAATCACGCGCCGCATCAGCGTGGCCAGCGATGGCAGTGAAGCTAATGGCGACAGCACGGCCGCGGTGATTGCCGCCGATGGCGACAGCGTGGTGTTCCAATCCACAGCCGACAATCTGGTCGGCGGCGACAGCAACGGCAGTAATGACATTTTTGTTCATCGACTGAGCAGTGGCGTTACCGAGCGCGTCAGCGTCAGCACACAAGGTTTCGCAAGCGATGAGATCAGTACCAGTGCCGATATCAGTTTCAACGGTCGTTATGTGGTGTTCCAGTCGCGCGGGAACCTGTCGGACGATGGCAATGACGATTTCTCTTTCACACAGATTTGGCTGCGTGACCTGCAGCTCGGCAGCACTGAGCTGATCAGCACCGATGCGGATGGTTTGCCCGGTGGTTTAAGCAGTATTTTGCCGAGTATTTCCACCAACGGTCGCTGGATTGCGTTCCGCTCCGCAGCGATCCTGGACCCGGCGTTTCCGACCCTGCCGGGCGACGCCATCTATCTGCACGATCGTCATACCGGCAGCAATACTCTGATCAGCCTGGATGAAGACGAATTGCCAGTACCGGTCATTACGGGTGATGGCCCGCGACTGGCGCCGGATGGCAGTGCGGTGTTGTTTCAGCGCTTCGTCAATCAGGACAATCGTGGCAACAATACGCTGGGCAACGATCCTGAGGGCAGCATTTATGTTCGCATGCTCAATGAGCAACGTACTGTGCGCATTGATCCACAAACCATCGACGGGCTGCCGCCCAACGCTCTACTGACACCGCAAGCCATCGATGCGGGTGGCCGCAATGTCTATCTGGTCAGTGCCGCCAGCAACCTGGTGCCGGGCATGATCAACGGCGTAGAGGATATTTATCGTATTGATCTCGATTTGCTGCTGCGCGACGGTTTTGAGGCCGCCACGCCCTGACTGCCAGAGCATTGCGAGTCGGCTATTGGAGGGGTTTGCGAGCCGTGCCAAAGAACGCTGACAGAGCAACTGTATCCGCAGTTATTACGTTGAATGACTACCAGATCCACAACAGTGAATGACACACTATGCCAACGTCTCATAGCCATAGCATTGCTGCACCGAAACTGATCGCCAGCGGCATCGACAACATACTTACTGCGCCAGGCCGCGTTTTGCTGCTCGCTTCAGTGTTGCTCGTCGCGCTCGGCGCCGGTCTCGGCAAGGTGATCAAGGAACCCTCGGTGGATGCATTTGTGCCGGCAGATCATGCTGCTGCCAAGCAGCGTGATCGCGCCCGGGATCTGTTCGGTATTGAAGATCCGATCATCGTTTTGCTGGTCGATGAACGCGGCGAATCTTTGTTCCGCAGTGATGCCCTGCAGGCTCTGCGCAGCATGCATCAACAGTTTCGACTGGTGCCGGGCGTGCGCCGCAGTGAAGTGATCAGCATCGCCAGTGAAAAGTCCATCCGTGGCCTTAACGGTGATCTGCAGGTTGATCCCATTCTGGGCGCTGGTGCGATCAGCACAGCTCAAGCCGATGCAGTCGCGCAGCGTTTTTTGGCCATGCCCATGCTGGTTGATTTTCTCGGCCGTGCCGATGGTCGCGCCTTGACGCTGATCGTACCGGTGGATGACCCCAATCACGCGGTGGACATCTACAACGAGATTCGCCGCATTGGCTCTGCGCTGGCACCGCCCGGGACCCGCCTGCATGTCGCCGGTGTGGCCGGCATGAACGCTCGTCTGGCGCAGACCGTGGACAGCGATACCCGCGTGCTGATCCCGGCTGCCATCGTCACCGTATTGCTGATGCTGATGCTGACGCTGCGCAGCGGCAAAGCCTGTATCGGGCCACTGCTGGTGATCGCCGCTGCGGCATTGGTCAGCATCGGCCTTATGGGCTGGCTGGACGCGCGCTACTATCTGATCACCACGGCACTGCCGGTGGTTATCATGGCCATGGCGGTGGCCGATTGCGTGCACATCAACCTGTTCTATCTGCGTTATCGCAGCACCCATCCACAAGCCGATGCGCGTGCCGGACTGCGCCATGCGTTGATGCATACCTGGCGACCGGTGGCCTTGACCAGCGTCACCACCATGGCTGGACTATGCGGCTTGTCGCTGGGGGCTGCGATGCAGCCAATCCGCGAATTCGGACTGTTTGCCGCCGTCGGCGTCTTTGCTGCCTGGATACTCAGCATGAGCCTGTTGCCGGCGGTGATGTTGCTGCTGGATATACCTGCCAGACCGCAGCCGGCGCGCTGGTCTTTGACCAGCCACATCAATGCGGTCGTACAAGGTCTGACCCGGGCCAGCCTGCGACGGCCCGGTGTCGCCATTACCGGACTGCTGTTGACTTTGCTGGTGCTGGCCGGTCTTGCCACCCAGGCGCGGTTTGATTACGAGCGTCAGCGTTATTTCCACGCCGATGACGCCGTGCGAATCGCCGACCAAACGCTTGCTGAACAGCTTGGCGGCTTCAATTTTCTTGATGTCGTGGTCACCGCACCGGAACCCGATGCGCTGATGACAGCCAGTGCCCAGCAGTCCATGCAGGATCTCGCGCAGGCCATCGCCGGGCTGGATCTGGTCAACAATGTTAGCGCCATGCCTGATTACATTGCGCACATGCATCAGGTGCTTACCGATGCCGCCAGCGGCGCACTGCCGCAGCAGGACGCGGCCCCGGCGCAGTATCTGTTTTTGTATGAGGCGGGCGGTGAGCCGGATGATTTTCACACGCTGATCGATTACGACCAGCAACATGCCCTGATACGCGCGCGTCTGGACACCGATCGCTTCAGCAGGACACAACCGGTGGTGCAGGCGCTCACCGACTTAACCACGCGCTGGTCGGCGAGCAGCGGCTTGCAGGCCGCCATCAGCGGGCGTGTGGCGGTCAACGAAGGCTGGATGCAGCACCTCGCCGAGCATCATGTGCGCGGGCTGGCGCTGGCCATGTTGCTGGTGTTGCTGGTTGCCTCGTTGGCGTTTCGCGCCATTTCGCCGGCTTTGCTGGCGCTGTTGCCAGTGGCCGTGGGCGTGCTGTTCATCTATGCCGTGATGGGTTTGTTCAAGATCGATATCGCTCCGGCCACATCGATGTCGGCTGCCATTGCCACCGGGCTGGGGGTGGATTTTGGTATCCATCTGATCAGTCATTTACGCCGCCAGTTACAGTCGGGGCTGCCGTTGCAACAGGCCTTTGCTGACGACTACCTGCTGATTGCCCGCGCCTGCCTGTTCTCCGCAATCGCGTTGCTGCTGGCGCTGGCCGTGATTGGTTTGAGCACGGCACCGCCACTGCGCTGGTTCGGTCTGCTGGTGGGTGCTGGTGCGTTTGGTTCACTGCTGGGCGCACTGGTGCTGATACCTGCTGCGGTGGCCCTGACCCGTGTTCTGCATCAATGGAGATTTTCCCATGCTTGATAGAAAAACGCTGATAATGCTGTTGTCACTGCTGTTGCTGAGCCTGAGCACGGCAGCACAAACCGATGATCCCGAGGCCCGCGCGCTGGCAGAACGCATTGCCCAGCGCGCCGCCAACGAGGGCCGTGTCGGTAGCATGCATTTCACGCTTACCAATAAGTCCGGCAAACAACGCCAGCGGGTTGCCTTGATGGCGCACTCCGATGACGTGGATAACACCCGTTTGTTGATCAGTTTTACCGCGCCGTCGGCTTTGCGTGGTACCGCTTTTGTATCACATCAATCCACCCAGGACAGCGACGAGACCTGGCTGTTTCTGCCCGCTACCGAACGCGTGCGGCGCATTCCGTCCTCGCAACGCTCGGACTATTTTCTCGGCACCGATCTGACCTATGGCGACATCGAGGACAACTTCAAATTCGGTCTCGATGACTGGTACTTCAACAGCCTGTCCAGCATTGAGTATGACGGCCGCAGCCTGCCGCTGCTCAGCGGGCAGGTGCGTGGCCCCGAGATCGCCGCAGAGCTGGGCTATTCGGCTTTTACTGCAGTCATTGATCCAGACACGCTGTTTCCGCTGCAGATCGAGTATCAAGATACCGACGGCGTGGCGCTGAAACGTGTGGAGGTGATGCAGCAGCAGTTGATCGGTGGTGCCTGGACCGCCATGATGTTTTGCGTCATCAATCATCAATCACAACACCGCACCGACGTGCGTTTTGACGATATGCGTTATGTGCCCGATCTGGACACCAGCGTGTTCGATGCCCAGGCTTTGGTCTTCGGCACCCCGCAACTGCGCTGAGTAAACGTGTCTATTGCCCGTACACAACGATGTTCAGGCCACAATTTTATCGTCTGGCTGAGCCTGCTGTTGCTGTTGCAACCGTTGGGCGCAGTCGCGGAACTGTCACTGGATGGGCAGCGACAGCAACTGGATCTTTGGTTTGGCCTGCGCACCGATGATGCAGAAAGATCGCTGTCGCGGTTAACGTTCACCAGCGACTGGGATCTGCTCTGGAACGATAGCTGGCAAGTGGATCTGGGCTTGCGCATGGAACTGGCCGGTGATGACACCGGTTTGGGCACCACGCGCAGCTATGCAACGGCATCACGTCCTTTCATCGACAACGAAAAGGCGCGCCTGGAAATCGATCAGGCCAGCCTGACCCGGCGCCGCGGAGGTCAGCAGCTTGTCATCGGCAAGCAGGTGGTGGCCTGGGGTGTGCTTGACGGACTGCGCGTCACCGACCGCTTTGCGCCGGTAAGACTGCGCGATTTTGTGGTTACCGAAACCAGGCCGGAACGTCTGTCACGCTGGGGCGTACGCCTGCGTCAGCGCGCCGGCAGTGGCTGGTTTGATGTTGCCCTGGCACTGGATCCAACGGTGAATCAACTGCCCGCAGCAGACGCTGCGTTTGCGCCGCTGGCCCCGCGCAACCGGGGTGGTTTACCGCCTGATGCCGAACTGCCGCCGCTGCAGATTGACAGCCGCAATGACTACATCAAGGACAGCACCGTTGGCCTGCGCTATGGTCGTCGTGTCGGTCGACTCGACATGACCGCGCTGGTGCTACACGGGCCCGAAACAGACCCCGTGTTCGCCGCGGCCACGGTGGCTGTGGACAGCGGTGAAAACACCGCCGGCATTGAGTTGTTGTACCCCAACCGGACCTTGTTGGGCACCACGCTGGAGACCGCGATCGGCAATATGATATGGCGTGCGGAGCTGGCCCATGTGCCGGATCAGCCGGTCAACCTGCGCGCCGAGGAAGGTCTGCGCATCGCCAGCAAACCTCGCACTCTGGCCGGGATCGGCATGGACTGGCGTGGTGTTGATGGCCTGTTCATCAACGCCCAGATCGGGCTCGATCATCAACACCATGGCAGCGACACCGGTGTGCGCCCGGACAATGACTGGATCGGCACCTTGCGCCTGCAGCAAAGCATGGCTCAAGATACCGTTTCACTACGATTTGAATGGCTCGGTTCAGTGAACAAGGGCGATGGTGTCTTGCGACCTTCCGTGCAATGGTCAATGAGCGACAATCTGCGCATCAGCAGCGGGCTGGACTGGTTCTATGGCGACAACACCGAACTGTTTGGCCAGTTCAAGCAACAAAGCCGCGTCTGGATGCGCATGAAGCTGGCCTTTTGAACCCAACAGCGACTTACCACAGCCGCGCCAGCACATACCAGCCCACCAGAAAGACGCTGATCGCCATTTTTACCGCGATGCCAACCAGCGTCCCCAGCCAGGCACCGACGCCGGCGCGAGTGGCGTGGAAAATATCCCCGATGCTGAGAAACTCGGCCACCAAAGCGCCTGCAAAAGGACCGATCAATAAGCCCGGCAGGCCGAAAAACAAACCCACCACCGCACCGATGGCCGCGCCCAGCATGGCCGCCCGGGAAGCGCCGCCATGGCGTGCGCCGGCCATGCCGGCGAGAAAATCCATGGCATGCGCAATCAGTGTCAGCACCAGCATGATCACCAGGGCCCTGGCACCCAGCCACTGAAAATCTTCCAGCCAGGCAGCCAGCAGAATGCCTGTGAAGATGAGAATCGGCCCCGGCAGCGCCGGTAGAATCGCTCCCGCAAGCCCGCTGCCAATCAGCAGCGCAACCACGATCCAGAGCAGATCCAGCCATTCCATCAGTTTGCCAGCAAGGGTTTCGACATCGCGTCATGATAGCATCGGCAAGATGATTCAGTAGTTGTCGTGTGCTGCTATGATGGTAGCATCGATTGGGCGATAGAGGAGCCAACATCACATCTGCTAGATGTTATGTACAGGGTCCTGAGAGGTCCTGGAGAGAGGTCCTGGACACCCATGAGTGAGAGGTCCTGGACAACCATGCACTTGTCCATGCACTTGGCCATACTCCGATATTTAAATACACACTGGCAGGCCGCAGGCTTATATCGAAGTGGGGTTCAGCGTTATCTGTAGACGGCTCATGTCGCAGCCAGCCCGGCACTCGGGAGTATGCACTGTAGGCACGCCGGGCTTGCCATTGATGCCTAAAACACTCACTGCCAAACTCATCCGCGCTGCCGTGTTGACACGGCAAACAAGCCCAGGGCAACAGTGGTCAGCAGCAGCAGCAACAGCCCGAAACGGCTGAGTACCGGCACTTCCTGTACGATGATGTCATCGTCCAGGATGGTCACCGTGAGCTGCTGCGGTGGCGAGGCTTCGAATGCACTGTCAGACGCAGACATTACCGCATCGATATCAACAACCACGGTTTCATCCGCTTCTGTGAGCAGGTCGTCTATGCTACTCAGCAGCAAGTCAGCGCAGATGCTGCCGGTGGCGATGACAATGCTCGAGCCGTCGATCAGGTCGTGATCGACGCCGGGTGTGGCCGATCCGCTCACCGCCAGTGACACAGTGATGTCTTCGCTGGCGCTGGTGCCGGCAGGCAGGCAGGCCTGAAGCGTGACAGCGCCACCGTTCTCGCTGATTGCAACCGGCGCGGCTGGCGTACTGTTCAATGTCACCGGCAGTGGCGCCGTGCCATCGGCCTCGTAGGCGCCCAGATCACACAGACCGGCGGCAGGCTGCGGACGTGTAACTCCACGTTGATCTGAACCTCCGGCACCACCGGCACTCGGCGGGTCTTGGCACAAACCGTCGTTGGGAGCGGCATCAATCGCAACCGAGCCGTTGCCCAGGGCATGCGTTTCGTTATCACCGCCATAGTTGGCCAGCGGCAGCAGGTTGATGCTGGTGACTGTGGTTGCCGTGCCGGTGCAGCTGGCGTCGGTGGCCAGCGAGTTAATGAAGCTGTCGGCCAGGAACCGGCAGGCCGGTTCAGCAGGATCACCCTGCACCACCAGACTGTTGCTCAGGTTGAGCGTGCCCGACGACAGGTCAACGCCGTCGGCATTTGGTCCGCCAGCGGTATTGAATGCAACCGTGGTGTGCACCAGCGTCACGTTTTGCATACCACCACCTGCTGACAGGATGCCACCGCCATCACCTGCGGCTGCGTTGCCGGAGACGGTAGAATTGATCATATTCAAGTTACTGTTGTTGGCAAAGATGCCACCACCATTGCCGCTTGTCGCAACATTGTCAGCAGTGACTAGAGCCGAAATGCTGGCATCGGCTTCATCCAGATGGATGCCACCACCATCCGCACCCGACCCCAGCGTCTGATTGCCGCTGATGTTGCCGCTGTTGATGACCAGATTGCCCGTGTCAACGGCAAGCCCGCCGCCGTCGGCAGCGCTGCCCAGCGTTGTGTTTCCGGTAATCGACGAGTTGACGATGGTGGCCGCGCCGCCGACGAACGCACCGCCACCCGCTGCTCCGTCATCGTTGGTCGAGTTGACTGCAATGAGACTGTTGATCATGGTCAGATCGCCGCTGGTGAACACACCGCCGCCACCGGCCGCCGAGGTACCGTTGGCAGTATTGCCAATCACGCGGCAGTTGTTCAGCGTGGCCGAGTTGCCGTTCTGTACGGACAATGCCCCACCTTCCAGATCGGCAAAATTGTTCGTCAGATCAACGTTGTTCAGCTCAACATTGGCACTGAATGAGCCAATGGCGCCGCCGGACTGAATGAACGAGGCATTGCCGTCAGTCAGCGTCATGTCATTGAACTCGACAGTAAAGGTGCCTGGCCCCTGCAGCACGAAAATAGGTGACGCATCGGCACCACTGATGGTGATGCCGCCAGGGTCTCCCGCAACCGGCCCCTGTATGCTCAGTTCCACTGCTACGAATGGCAGCTCCACACCATCCAGCGTGATGGTGCCAGCAGTCAGTGCTGGTGAAAATGTGATCGTGTCAGACATGCCGAAGGCACCGCCGCCATTGGGGCAATCGGCACTGGCGGCACCGGAATTGATATCGCTGATCGCCTCACGCAACGTACAGTTACCGTCACCGGCGACTGCCGGATTGGCATCGACGATTGTATCAACCGTCAGCGTGGCGGCCGGCACGGTGACGGACACGATCATCAGCAACATCACCACGACGGCTGACTGAGTACGGTTATTGAACTGGAACATGGCAAACTCCGGGTAAAAAAGTGGTTTCTTCTATAGCTAACGGAATCCGTTGGCAAACACTGCCATGCTGGAGCAAAAATGTTTTCGACATGCATTGATCACACCTGTGCGCGTGGTATCGAAGTTTTAGGGGTAGACAGCGCGGACAGGTAAATTTGCGTGCCAGGCTGACAACTTGGCGTGGCTTGGCTAATGGGGCCTATGGGGTACGGCGGGGTATGGCTGTCCCAAGCTTGCCGCAAGCATGATCACCAAGGCCCTGGCACCCAGCCACTGAAAATCCTCCAGCCATGCGGCCAGCAGGATGCCGGCATAAATCAGAATCGGTCCCGGCAGCGCCGGCAGTATGGCTCCCGCAAGTCCGCTGCCAATCAGCAGCGCAACCACGATCCAGAGCAGATCCAGCCATTCCATCAGCTTACCATCAAGGGTCTTAACATCGCGTCATGATAGCATCGGCCAGAGACGGCGTTGCAGCCGCCTGATGCTATTATAACTTCAACAACGGGATGGTAATTGCTTCGGAAAGACAGAGAGATGATGATGAAAAAATCCGTATTCGAGCTGGTCCGCTATGCCAACCATGTGCTGTTTTTTGGCTTCATGCTTGCCTTCTTCGGTACGTTTATTGTGCAATAGATCAACACCTACCAGCGGCAAAAGCAGCAGCAGCAACGCCTTGAGCAGATGCGCAACGAGCCCAGTTTGCCGATTGAAAATGGCGCTACGGCCGCGGAGTCATCTGACTCACTAGAGGCAACGGCGATGGCCGAGCCAGCGGACTATAAGGTGGAACTGTTGCAGAAAGTCGAGGATGTGTATGTGTTCCAGATTGTCAACGATCACATAGATACCCGGGTAAAACATCAGAACACGGCAGCGCTCGAAACTGAATACCAGCCGCGGGACTATGTTGTCATGTATGCCGATGTAGAGCAACAGCGTATGGTGAACCTGATGTTCAGTCGCGAAGGCCAGCCCAGCCGCATGCTGCTGCAGCGTGATGCACTGATCTATAACGCGAGCCTGAAGCGGAATAACCAGCGTTCACCGCAGCAGAGCTTGAACATCTACATGATCATGACCGAAGACAGCAATGGTGATGATCGGCTGGGTGGCGGAGACCAAATTGATCTGTACAGTTCGGCATACGATGGCAGCGGTCTGCGCCTGGCCATGCAGGATATCGACAGCTATGATCTGGTCGGTGACGACCAACTGCTGGTAACCCGCCAGCAGGAGGAACAACAAACGTTTCATCTGCTGGACTTGCAAAGCAACAAGTATCAGCAGCTCGATACCAGTATCAGCAAGCAACTTGAATAATGATTGGGAGCCAAGTTGATCAGAACTGCCTGACCCACTTTCGGCTTGTTTACCGCCTGCCTGCTGCGTTACCCTAAGTATATGATTAATAGCGCAGTTGCAACAAAAACAGAACCTGTCAAAGGATCATCCCTTGATCCCGGGAGTGTGCGAACCATCGCCAGCAGCGGTGGCAAGATCGTTGAGCTCGACCCGATCGGTGCCCAGGTCTACGGCATCGATCTGGCGGCGAAGCAGCCGCCGCCGGCCGATGTTGTGGCGGCGCTGGAATACGAAATGGCGCAGCGCGGGTTTCTCGTCTTCAAGAGCCAACAGCAGATATCGCCCGACGATTTTCTCCG
>CAZHRH010000052.1:9029-13017 GCA_964534475.1 uncultured Wenzhouxiangellaceae bacterium | reverse complement strand
GCATCCGGATGCGCGGCGATGATCAGCGGGGCTTTTGGTTTCACCGCGTTTTCGCGCTCGAGGTTGGCGCGCATGGCCGCCTGATCGACTTCACGACCATTCAGCCTGATCGTGCTCAGATGATCAATCTTGACCACAATCGGCAGGTTTTCTTCATCCACTTTCTGCTGTTCGCTCTGCGTCGGCCGGGCGATCTCCAGGCCTTTCTCTTTAACGAAAGAAGTCGTAACAATGAAGAAGATCAACATGATAAACACGATGTCCAGCATCGGCGTAATGTTGATCTCGGCTTCTTCTTCCTCGCGCGCGCGTTTTTTCATAACGAAGTTCCAAACAGTGTTCTTGATAGGTTCAGTGTCTGCTGCCTGACAGCATCAACCACACCCATAGCTTACTCGACTGTAACAGATTTGGCCAGATTTCTGGGCTGATCCACATCCGTGCCTTTCAACACAGCCACGTGATAGGCGAGCAACTGCAGTGGTATGGTCAGCACCACCGGTGCCAGCCAGTCGCTGCCGGTTTCGACTTCCAGCACGCGGGCGTGGCTGGAGATGTTGTCACTGATGTGGTGATCGGCAATGACAAACAACTGACCACCACGCACGTGCACTTCTTCCAGATTGGACACCAGTTTGCCCAGCAGATGATTGTTCGGCGCCACCGCCACCACCGGCATATCCGCGTCCACCAGCGCCAGCGGCCCGTGCTTGAGCTCACCGGCGGGATAAGCCTCGGCGTGGATGTAGGAAATTTCCTTGAGCTTGAGCGCGCCCTCCAAAGCCACCGGATAATGGCTGCCGCGACCCAGAAACAGGCTGTGTTGCCGCTCCACAAAGCCTTCCGCCATGCGCTCGATTTGAGCATCAAGCTGCAGAGCCTGCTGCACCAGTTGCGGCAGGCGATGCAAATCGGCGACCAGTGCCGGCAGCGTATCGGCGCGGTCACCACGCGCCTGCATCAGCGCAAGCTGCAGCAACTGCAGCGCCACCAGTTGCGTGGTGAAAGCCTTGGTGGAGGCGACGCCGATTTCCGGGCCGGCGCGCGTCATCATGACCATGTCCGCAGCGCGCACCAGTGAGCTTTCCGGCACGTTGCAGATGGCGACGGTGCCCAGATAGCCGGCGTTGGCCGCCTGTGCCAGCGCTGCCAGCGTATCAGCAGTTTCACCGGACTGCGAGATGGCCACAAACAGGCTGTTTGGCGGCACCACCGGGCTGCGATAGCGGTATTCGCTGGCCACCTCGGCGCGGCAACTGATTCCGGCCAGCTGCTCGATCTGGTAACGCGCCACCAGGCCGGCATGGTAACTGGTGCCGCAGGCGACAATGTGCACGTAATCGACCTTTGTGAGCAGCTCGGCGGCATCCAGCCCCAGCAGTCCCGGCAGCAGGTCATGCTGGCTGATGCGCCCTTCCAGCGTGCGCGCCAGCGCTTCGGGCTGCTCGAAGATTTCTTTTTGCATGAAATGTCGATAGCTGCCACGATCGGTGCTGGTCAGAGACAGCTCACTGGTGTAGATGTCGCGGCTTTGCACTGCACCGGCAACATTGGTGATCTGCCAGCCGGCATGATCCATGCGCACCACGTCACCGTCTTCCAGATGCACGATGCGATTGGTCACCGGCAGCAGCGTGTGCACATCCGAGGACAGGTAATGTTCGCCGAAACCCACGCCGATCAACAGCGGTGGTCCGTGCCGGGCGCCGACGATCACGCCCGGCTCTCGTGTGCTCATGACTGCCAGCGCATAGGAGCCATGCAATTGCGGCAGCACCGTGCGCACTGCCTGCAGCAGGTCAGCCCCGTCATCCATGCGCGCGGCAATGCAGCAAGCGATGATCTCGGTATCGGTTTCCGACTGCAGGTTGCAGCCTTCCTGTTCAAGCTGGCGACGCAGTTCGCTGTAGTTCTCGATGATGCCGTTGTGCACAATCGCCAGGTGCTCATTGATGGTGTGCGGATGGGCATTGTGCGTGACCGGCTTGCCGTGGGTGGCCCAGCGGGTGTGGGCAATACCGGTGTGACCGGCCAGCGGCTGCTGGCAGATGATCTGTTCCAGCGCCGCCACCTTGCCGGCGGTGCGGCGCTGCTGCAACTTGTTGTCGGCGCTGACCACCGCCATGCCGGCAGAGTCATAGCCGCGGTATTCCAGCGCGTGCAAGCCGGCCAGTAAAATGTCCGTGATGTCACGCTGGGCGCAACCGGCGACTATGCCACACATCAGTTTGGCTCCTCTTGTTTAGTATCCTGCTGTTGCTGTGGCGATGAGGCTGATGCTTCCGCCTGCTGTCTGGCTGCCGGCGGCATCCAGTTTTTGATCGTTTTCTGCGCTGCCCGGCTGAGCGTGAGCTGTCCGGCCGGCGCATCGTTGGTGATGGTGGAGCCGGCGCCGATGACGGCACCGCTACCAACACTGACCGGCGCCACCAGTTGTGTGTCCGAGCCGATAAAAACATCGTCGGCAATGCTGGTGACATGTTTGTTGAGGCCATCGTAATTGCAGGTGATGGTGCCGGCACCGATGTTGACCCGTGCTCCAATTCTGGCATCGCCCAGATAGCTCAGATGACTGGCCTTGCTGTGGGCACCGATCTGCGCCTGCTTGGTTTCCACGAAATTGCCGATCTTCACCGCAGCGGCCAGTCGCGTGCCGCGCCGGCAATGGGCGAACGGCCCGATGCTGCAATCGCTGCCGCAGTGCACATCCTCCAGCACGCTGTGCGCCAGCACACAGCTTCTGGCACCAATGTGGCAATCGTGCAGCACGCAGCCGGGGCCAATGCTGACGCCATCGCCGAGATGACAGTCACCGCTGAGAACGACATTCACATCAATACAGACATCGCGACCAACGCTGACGCTGCCGCGTATGTCGATGCGCTGCGGATCAGCCAGCCGCACGCCCTGCTGCAGCAAGTCCTGCGCCTGCTGATATTGATGATGACGCTCCAGCGCAGCCAGTTGCTGCTGCGTGTTGGCCCCTTGCAGTTGCTGCGCATCAGGCCAGCGCAACAACGTCACTGACTGCTGTTCAGCCACCGCCATGGCCAGCACATCGGTGAGATAGTTTTCGCCGGCGGCGTTGGCGTCGGCAAGCTGCGGCAGCCAGCCCCGCAGCGCGGCTGCCGGAAAACGATAAATACCGCTGTTGACCTCGTCGATGGCAAGCTGTTGTGGATCGGCATCAGCCTGTTCAACAATGGCGATGAAGTCTCCCTGCCCATCGCGCACGATGCGACCGTAGCCGGTCGGGTCAGGCAACTGCATGCTGACCACTACCGACCCGGACGGCTGCTCCAGCATGGCCCGCAACAGCTCGACAGGAACCAATGGGTGATCCGCCATCAGCACCAGCACGTCGGCATGGTCGGGAATCTCCGGCATGGCACAGGCCAGCGCGTGACCGGTGCCGCGCTGCTCGGCCTGCAGTATCCAGTTCACCTGCACATCGGCCAATTCTGCCTGCAGTTGTGCGCTGCCGTGTCCGTGCACGATGTGAATCTGTGCCGGCTGCAGTTGCTGCACCGTGGTCAGCAGATGGCGGATCATCGGCTGGCCGGCCAGCGGCTGCAATACCTTGGGCAATGCCGAGCGCATGCGGCTGCCTTTGCCGGCAGCCAGCATCACCACGTGCAGGGCGGCATGCTCAGTCATGCGCCACCTGTGCTGCTGTCGACGTGTCTGCGGCTGCCGTAAGATGCTGGCGCAAGGCAGTACAAAGCTGAATCGACTCCAGCGTCTGTGCCAGCGCGCGCTCATGACCGGGTGCGAGTGCGCCGTGGCGGGCAAACAACTGTTGCAGTTCTTGTGCCTGCTGTGCGGAACAAAACATCGCCGCAGCGTTTGGCGTGCGACGCTGCCACTGCGCGGGAATCAGCGTCAGTATCTGCGCCAGGTTCGCCTGGTACCAGGTCCAGTGCTGGCTACGCAAGGCCGGCGTGGCGAGCATGCTCATGATCATGTCATAGCGCTCGCGCGGGCCCAG
>CAZHRH010000052.1:0-8929 GCA_964534475.1 uncultured Wenzhouxiangellaceae bacterium | reverse complement strand
GCGAGTTTTTCGCCCGCAGCAAGCTGCTCGAAATGCTGGCCTAACTGCTGCCAGCCCGAGGCCGGCAACTGCCAGCGATAATAGCCACTGCCGGCGGCATTGGGCATGATCCAGTCCGGGCATTGCGCTTGCGGCAGAGTGATGCTGCGCTGTTTTGCCGCCAGCAGTTCACAGTGGCGGTGACTGTTGCCGGCAATGGCATAGCGCAGGCACAGCGGAATACTCCAGCGACGCTCAGCGGCAGTTGCATGCTGCTCGCGCAACGGCGAACCCAGCGGCAGATAACGGCTTTGCTGCAAATCGATGACGCTGACATCGTCATTGCATGCAGCGTTGACCCGCACCACCGGCACGCCGGACTGCTCGACAAAGCTGCGCAGGGTGGTGATCAGTTCCGGCTGCTGCATGCTGGCGGCGATGCTGGCGTAAAAATCTTCGGCGGCAGCCACGTCATGGGCAAATTCCCGCAGGTAATCACCCAGCGCGGCACGAAACCGATCAGCGCCGAAATAGCTGTCCAGCATGTGCAGCACAGCCTGGCCTTTGCTGTAGGTGATGCCGTCATAGGCGTTGCGAATATCATCGTTACGCGTGATCGGTTCACGAATGGCACGCGCGCTGGCCAGAGCGTCGTCTGCCATCACCGCAAAGCTGCGTTGCAGGCCATTCAGGGCATGGCTTTGTTCCGGCTCGAAACGCTGCAGCAACCAGTAGGTGACCCAGGTGGCAAAACCCTCTTTCAGCCACAGATCGTCCCACCAGGGTGGCGTCACCAGGTTGCCGAACCACATGTGCGCCAGCTCATGCGCGTGGATGCCGAGCATGCCAAGGCGAGCGGCGGGCGGGGCATCTGTCGGCAGAAAAAGTCTCTCTTCACGATAGCTGATCGCCGCCGACAACTCGGTGGCGCCACTGGGCCAGGCCGGGGCGGCAATGATGTCCAGCTTGCGAAACGGATACGCTACGCCCAGCTCGGTCTCCAGAATGTCGATGAACTCTGCGCTGATGTCCATCACCTGCTGCATGGCATCGACCTTGCCGCGCCGGGCCACCGCACGCAGCGGAATGTCGCGATCGCGGATGGCATTGGCCGGAATGGATGGATATTCGCGCACGTCGAACGGCCCCACCGCCAGCGACAGCAAGTAGGTCGGCATCGGCGGGGTGGGCATGAACTGCCAGCGGGTCAGGCCATTGTCGAGCGCGCTGTGACCAACCACCGGCGTGTTGCTGATCGCCTGCTGGCCGTCGGGAATGTCCAGCGTGATCTCGAACGGTGCCTTGAAGCCGGGCTGGTCAAAACCCGGCAGATACTTGCGCGCCTGAATTGATTCGGATTTGGCCAGCGCATACCAGTCGCCCTGCTCCTGCACCCGGAACAGCCCGGCCAGATTATTATCAAACCGACCCTGGTAGCTGATCAACAACGTCAACGGGCCAGCCGGCATCGGCTGCGCAAAACTGAGCCGCACCACACCGCTGGCGTGACGCTGTTGATAATCGACCTCGACTTCGCTGTCGGCCAAGGCGATCTGGCGAATGTCCAGATTCTGCCCGTGCAGCCAGATACCGTCATCGGCCTGCAGCAATTCGATGTCCAGCTCCAGCTCGGCAGCAAACTGCGGCTGGCGCGGATCGATCTGCATGTGCAGACGATAGGCCAGCGGTCGCGCCAGGGTCGTGTCCAGCTTGCCGACCGGCAGCGCCTCGGCACTGGATGGATGGGCGGTTTGCTGTGCCACATCCGATCGACAGGCAGCAAGCAAAAGCCACAGCAGCAGCAGCACAACCCGGCTGCCAATGGCGATGTTGAATTTGCTCTCAGATAGCACTGTGGAGGTTTGCTGTGGTGTGCTTGGCATGGTATGGAAATCCATCGTCTCAGCCGGGCATGATAGCACCAGTGAGCGGTGTTTGACCGACATCACGGCAGTCTGCCAACAGGCAAAAACGCGCGCTGCACCTGATTGATCTGAATGGCCCTCGCTAGTCAATCTGCTCGGCGCAGTCGATGCACAGCGTGGCTGCCGGATTGATCTGCAGGCGCTGCCAGGCAATGGCTTCGCCACACTCCTCGCAAGTGCCGAAATCACCCCGCTGCATGCGCGTCAGCGCGACCTGAATGGCACGGGCACGCGCCTGGCGGCGGGCGATGGTGGCCTGCGCCATGGCCTGACCCTGCATGGCGTCCATACGCGACAAGCGGCCCATGCGGGTCTGATCAAGCTCCACCGTATCTGCCGACGCATCAGCGCTGGCGGCGATGGCTTCGATATCGTGCAATTCCTGCTGCAGTTGCTCACGCAGCACGCCCAGTTTTGCTGTGTCTATCATGGTCAATATTATGCCACGCAGATCTTGTCGCTTGAATAACTCACTGCCGAGACCATTTCTATAGGCTGACCCACAGCGACTGGTATTTGCATGCATGAACACAACCCTGACTTCAGATTAAGCGCACCGCGCAGCGGCAAAATCGCTCTGCTCGGATATCTGGTGGAGTCTTTTGAGGCCGCCCACAAGCTCGGTCTGGATTTTGTTGCCGTGGTGCCGCCAGGGTTTGAAACCGGTCTGAGCAAGGATGGCATCGACGCCATTGCCTGGGATTTTGAGCGCATCAACGAGCATTCCGACGAGTTGTTGCAGCAGTGCCAGCAACACGATGTGCGGGTTGCGGTGCCCTTGTATGAGGAATGTGTGGAATGGGCCGGCGCGCTCAACGCGCGCATTCAGGACAAGCCGCGCCTGTTCAATCGCGGCCTGCTGTTTCGCGACAAGGCGATGATGAAGCGCAAGGCGCAGATGAGCGGTTTGCGCGTCGGCGTGTTCGAGGAAGTCTCGCACCGCGATGAGGTCAGGCGATTTTTCCGGCGCGTCAATGATGCATTGATGAACGTTGATGGCGATGTCGAGGATCCGGTGCATTTGAAGCCGACGCGCGCCGCCGGCAGCGTCGGCCATTGCATCATTCGCAGTCATCAGGACATTGACGAATTGCCCGATGACGTCTTCCCGTGCATGGTGGAAAGCCATCTGGACGGGCAGGAGTTTTCTGTCGAGGCATTCATCCACAACGGCAAAATCTGGTTCATGAACATCAATGAGTACGTGCACCTGGGCTACTCACAGGTGTTGCCGCCCGGTCCCGGACTGGAAGCGGAACGGCCGAAAATCCGCCGCGCCGTGGAAAAACTGGTCAGTGCCTTCAACATGGACAACGGCGTCATCCATCCGGAGTATTTCATCGACGGCGAGGGCGAGCTGAACTTCGGCGAGGTGGCCAATCGCATCCCCGGTGGACACATTTTCGATCTGATCCAGCGCGCCTACGGCTTTGATCCATTTGCGGCACAGCTTTTGTGTGCCGATCCGCAAACCAGCGATGAAGAGCTGGCGGCATTCTTTCCCGACGAAGTGGCTGACATCCAGGGCCATGCCGGCAACGTCATGATCTATCCGCAAAAACCCAGAGTCACTTCACTGGATGTGCCCGATGAGCTATTGGATGATCCACTGTATGAAAAACACGACATGTTTGAACCGGTCAACCCGAAAGTTGCCGAACGGGTAGGTTTCGGTAACCACTACGGCAAGATCAACTTCTTCGGCGACGACGCCGAAGCCATCAAGCAGCGCCTGGAAAAATGGGAAAAATTTGATTTCTACAAATAACAACACCGAATCTGCAGCTATGGCAGTGCCCCCAGCGGCACCGGGCAGCGGCATCAAGCGCACACAACAAGCGCTGCTGCAGGCCCTGGAGCAACTGGAACAGGCCCAGGCATTTGCCAAAGCGCGTTATCAGACCGATGTTTACCAACTCGCCGGACAATTGCTGCACAGCACGCAAGGCATGCGCCTGCTGCTACAACATGCCGATCGCTTTGACGCCGCAGGTGTGTTTCATAATGGCCCCTGGGAACAGCCGCAGAAACTGATACCGCAACTGGTTTCCGGCGGCCTGCTGGGTGAAGGCATATATCCGCTGCTGGAATCATTGAGCGAGTTGCGCATGCTGGCGATCGCCACCGGCCGGCAGCAACATGATCAAATCGGCGCCGAGCAGGCGCTGCAGTTCCTGCGTGACGTGATCATTAATAATCTGCAGCTGCTGTTTGCCGACAGCAGTGAAGCTTCGCGCGAACGACCACAGGTATATGAGCGTGCGCAACGCCTGCTGGCACTGATTGCCGATTCAATTCCACTGGCCGGCCTGCGCGATGAAGTGGTCGCAGAAATCGGCTTTATCCAGGCGCAGCGTCCGATTCTGGTACAGCGCAGCATCGAATTGATCGAGTATGCCCTGCGCCTGCCGGACCAGGGCAGCAGCGCCGCCAGCAATGAATTGCTGGAGACCTATCGCCAGGCCATTGATCGTCCCGGACCACTGGCACAACAAAGCGAAGATCTGGCTGACTACCGGCAGCGTTTGCGTGATGCCAGCGCAGAACAGGTCCACGACGAATGCCATGCGTTCGCTTACACCCTGCAGGAAACCGGACTGAGCAATCCCTGGCATGCTGTTTTGCTGCGCTATCTCAGTCGCCACCAGCCTGATCTGATTGCCGCTGCGCTGGGTGTCAATGACTATGGCGTGGCCAGCATCAACGAGGATGCGCAGCTTGCCGTGGATCTGCTGCGGGTGGGCATCACACCGGCCACGCATGCTGCCATCTATGGCTTTGCCGGTCTGCTCGAACGCGGCCTGCTGAACCGTCCGGCACTGGTTGCCGGGCTCCGGCGTCTGGTGGATCTGGACATCCATCCGGATGTGGCCGCCACTCTGCTGCAGAATCATCCCAAGGGTCATGGTCTGACCGCCAATATGGTGCTACTGGCCGGTATGTTCAGCGTGCTCGGGCAGCCGCTGGGCATCGGCCAGGGCCACAATCCAACCTGCCAGGCGGCACGCGGCATCAGCCTGTGGAGCCGGCATGAACCGAATTATCTGCTGGAGCTGGTGACCACGGCAGCACGCAATAATCTGGTGCTGATCGAATTTGAAGGTGTGTCACTGAACTCGGCCGAATTGCTCGGCGGGGTCGCCGGTGGCAGCATTGACGAACGGCTGGATCCGGTATCGCGCCTGCTGGTGCCGCATCTGGATCGCTTGTATGACGAGTTCATGCGCCGGGCGGCGCTGCGCGGCGAGGATGGCCACAAGTGGGTCAATCGGGCCTTGTACGGCCGCCAGATCGCCACTGGCTTTACCGCTGTGGTCGATGCCACCGGCTGCGTCACCGGCTACGAGGATTTTGTACGCCTGTACTATGCTTCGCATCATCCCGACTACAACGACGATCACCGGATGATCTATCCCAACCCGGTCGGTTTGCTCATCACCGACATTCACGGCCGCCTGCTGGGACCCCATGCGGTATCCATGCTGCGCGTTGACCGTGATGATGAGCACGAACTGCGCGTGTATTTTTACAATCCCAACAATGAGGGCAGGCAGAACTGGGGCCAGGGCATTCGCCCCACGGTCAGCGGCCATGGTGAGCAACCGGGAGAGTCGTCACTGCCGTTCGAGCAGTTTGCCAGCCGCCTGTATGCATTTCATTACAACCCCTATGAAACCGGCGATGGCTTCGCTGTCGATGCCAGGGCGGTCCAGCGCGTTGCAACGCTGGCACGCGCTAGCTGGGGTGAATCCTATACCTGGCTGTAACTCCTTGATATTGTTCGGTTCGGCGGCATAATATAGTTTATGTTATAATAATCAATTAGTTAGATTAGCAAGGTGAAAACATGAACACTGCTGCAGAACAACTCCCGACTGCCAATGAAAAGTCTGAATTGACCATCAGCCCGGCCAAGCTGGAGCATATGGAAGATGTGGTTGATATCATCAGTTCCTCGGCCGAATGGTACGAAGGTTTTGTCGATCCGGAAGACATGACCGAGCACCATGTCGATGTTGAGTGGGCGCGGGAAAACTTTGATAAACGCGACTTCTACGTCGCCCGCGTGGACGATGAAATCGTCGGCACGATTACCATGCAGGATGTCAACGCAGCCTATGTTTATCTGGGTTATGTCTACCTGCACACCGATCATGTCGGTCAGGGCTACGGCGGCATGAAGCTGGACTGGGCGGCAGATGAAGCGCGTCGACGCGGCAAGAAAGCCATGGTACTGATCGCTCATCCGGAAGCCGAATGGGCCATCCGCGCCTACGAGAAATTCGGTTTCCATCGCTTGTTTACCGACAAAAGAGATATTCTCAACTGGTGTGACGGCTGGATGAAACCCTACTACGAGGAAGGTTTCCACTTCTATCAGTACGATCTCTGAGTGGCGGAATAAATCAGTCTTGTTTATCGACAAACAGTAGCTCTCATCCATGCGTCGATTCGGTTTTTTACTGGCGCTGTTCATTCCCATGCTGATGCTGGCAGCTCTGCTGCTGGCTGAGCTGCTGCATTCAAAAACTCAAATCTTCTGGGCCAATCTGGCGCTGTGGCTGCCATTGATCGTGCTCTATGTGCTGCTGCCGATAGCGGATCTGGCGCTGGGGCGCGATCGCCGCAACCGCGAGGTGGCAGGACCTGCCTGGCTGTACCAGTGCCTGCCGGTGGCCTGTGCTGTGATCCAGTTTGCCTTGCTCTACAGCTTCCTCGATTTTGCCCGCCATGCCGACTGGCTGAGCAGCGGCGGCTGGATTGGTCTGCTGCTGTCCATGGGCGTGGTCAGCGGCATCAATGCGATCAATGTCGCGCACGAACTGATCCACCGCAAAAACCCCTGGCTGGCCAGACTTGGCGGTGCGCTGCTGTGCAGCGTGGCCTATGCCGGCTTCAAGATCGAACACGTGCGCGGTCACCATGTCTGGGTATCAACGCCGAAGGACCCGTCCTCGGCTGGCATCGGTCAGAGTGTGTTTGCGTTTCTGCCGCGTTCGATTTTCAACAATGCGCTGAACGCCTGGCGACTGGAAGCACGGCGTCTGCGTCTGTTCGGTTTACCGGTCTGGCACTGGCGCAATGAGATGTGGTGGTGGACTGTGCTGACCATCGCGCTGGCAGCTGTAGTGTGGTGGTGGGCCGGCAGCGTTGGTCTGTTGGCCTGGGCCGGTCAGGCGCTGATGGCGATCATCTCGCTGGAGATCATCAACTACGTTGAGCATTACGGCCTGCGTCGCAGACAACTGCCCAACGGCAAGTATCAGCGCCCCAGCCCGCAGGATTCCTGGAACTCGGATTTCTGGCTCAGCAATCAGATGCTGCTGCACCTGCAAAGGCATTCCGATCACCATGCCCGGCCGCGGGTAGATTACCAGAACCTGCAGTCAGTGCCTGACGCACCACAACTGCCGGCCGGCTATGCCACCATGTTTTTGCTTGCTCTGCTGCCGCCGCTGTGGTTTCGCGTCATGCATCGGCGCTTGCCGAAAACTGCAGCGCCCGCGCATAATTGATCAGAGATCCCACAAGCTAATCCTGTAGCTGCTGCTGCAGCAACTGGCTCAGCTTTTCTACCTGGCGGCGGCTGCACTGCAGTTCATCCAGCAGACTCAGCGCCATGGCCAGACCGGCCGCATCCAGCTCAAAGTCGCGCTGCATGCGCGCGGCCCGGGTCAGCAACTGCAAGGATGCGGCACTGAAGCGCCACTGGGTCTCACTGTGCGCAACCGGTGTGACCAGGCCGTACGCAACCAGTTGCTGCAACTCAGTGCTGTCCAGGCCACAACGCTGACAGACCTCTTGCATGGACAAATGCAGATCATCGCTGAGAATCTCAACGCTGATCAGCTCGCTGCTGCTGTAAGGCTTGCTCATGACTTACCCCAGTCACTGCGCGGGTCAAATTGCATTTCGTCTGCCAGTTGCTGATACAACGTCCTGGCTTTTTCACTGTGCTGCTTCGGCATGGTGATGCGCAAAATCACGATCAGATCACCAGCGGCCAGGCCTTTGCCTGACAGCCGCAGCTTCTGGCCGCCGCTGGAACCGGGCGGCACCTTGATGTTGAGTGCGCCGTCCAGCGTGGGGATGCGGATGGATGCGCCCAGTGCCGCCTCCCAGGGTGCAATGGGAACGGTCAACTGCAGATTTTTGCCATCCACCACGAACAGCGGATGCGGTGCTAGATCAATCTCGATGAACAAATCACCGTTTTCACCACCACCGATCCCTGGACCACCCTGGCCTTGCAGTCGAATCTGCTGACCGCGGGTCACACCGGGCGGAATCTTGACCTTCAGCGTCTTGCGGCGAGTGCGCAGAAAGCCCTGTTGATCGGGCTCATGAACCTGAAAGGAAATCGACTTCTCGCCGCCTTTATGCGCTTCATCCAGCAGCAGCGCAAGTTTGCTGTGCACGTCTTCACCGCGCTGGCGAAACGCCTGGCGAGCGCGCCCGGCCTGCTGTGCACCGGCCCCGAATCCGCCAAAAATGGACGAGAAAAAATCACTGAACTCACCGGCATCACCGAAATCGGCCTGACCGCGAGCGCCCTGCGCTTGCCAGCCCGGCGGTGGCCGGAAACTGCCGTCACGACCCTGGGCGCCCATTTTGCGCAATTGGTCATATTCGGCGCGCTTGTGCTTGTCTTTGAGCACCTCGTAGGCTTCGCCGATCTCTTTGAAATGCTGCTCGGCATCGGCCTCCTTGCTGACATCAGGGTGATACTTGCGCGCCAGCTTGCGGTAAGCCTTGCGTATGGCATCGGCATCAGCATCTTCGCTGACGCCCATGATCTTGTAGTAATCCTTGAATTCCATACCCGTCAATATAGGCTTTTTTGCCGCTGATGGAATAGTTGAGACAAAAAAATCCCGCAGCGGAGACCGCAGCGGGATGGATTTAGCTGTCAGTTTGTGCTTTGCAGTTCAGCTCTTGCCGACGACTGCTCCCAGGACGGCGCCAAATACCATGTGTCCGATCAGGCTGCCCATGATCAACTGTATGTTGCCACCGGAGAACAC
>CAZHRH010000051.1:0-13091 GCA_964534475.1 uncultured Wenzhouxiangellaceae bacterium | reverse complement strand
GGACGAAAAATCAGTTCCAGCAGAGGCAATTGGATTAGTGTAAACAGGCCCTAATAATAAGCTTGATTAACAACGACAACTGGATCGGTTGCAAGCCGCTTCGGAATTAATCAACCTCTGATCAATTATGCACGGAGCGCGTTTTCGCCGGAAAAGCCGCAGGTCGTGCGGGGCAAGGCGCCTTGCCCTGAACGCTGACAGACCAAGTGCATCCGTAATTATTAGATTGAATTGAAGGGCCACTAGTCATGCCGCAACGCCTCGGTCGGCTGGATGCGTGCGGCGTTTCTGGCCGGCAGATAGGCAGCTACCAGCGCAACACCCAGCAACACGCTAGCGGCGAGCAAATACACCATCGGATTGCCTGACTGCAAGCCGAAATACATGCCTCGCAGCAGGCGTTCGATAAAAAACGCAATCACCAGACCGGCCAACAAGCCGATCGTCACCATCTTCATTGATCCGGCCATGACCAGGCGCAGAATTCTCTGTCTGACTGCTCCCAGAGACATGCGAATACCGATTTCGCTGGTTCTCCTGGCGACCAGAAAAGCGATCATCCCGTACACTCCCATCGCAGCCAGAAACAAGGCAGTTACCGCAGCCACCAGCAGCAGCCGCATGCTGAAACTCACCCGGCCCATGGAGTCTGCAATGTCTGCCCTCAGTGTGCCGGTTGGTCCTATCGCCACCGAACTGTCCAGTTCCTGCACAATGCGACGAACCGCTGCGACCAGTTCTGTCGATTGTGCGCCGCTGGATTTGATCAACAGATGCAGATGCAGCGACGGCGTGATCGGAAAACCTTCTCCCGGCACGGGCGTCATCGGGTAATAGATCGCGTTGGCACGATCCCCCTCCAGCGATGCTGCAGGCAAGTCTCCGACCACACCCACAACGCGATAGTAACGCGGCTCCTCAGCCGCAGCAGCCAGTGGACGTACCCCCTTCCCCAACGGGTCTTCTCCCGGACAGAAACGTTCGGCGAATTGTCTGCTCACCACCACCGCACCGGCGTCCGGATTGTCCACATCCGCCATGGTCAATGTCCGGCCCGCCAGCAATGGCACTCCAAGCGTGGCGAAATAGCCCGGCGCAGTCACCACCAGATCAGCACACTCCGAGCCACCGACAGCACGCAATCGTTCAGTCACTGCCTTGTCCTCGAAGCCCTGGGCCCAGCAGCCATACTCGCCAGACAATGGCAATGGATTACCAAGCCCGACCGATGTCACCGCAGGCAGTGCGTTGACTCGATGCATCAGCTCGCGATAAAACCGCCAGACTTCGGTATGATCCGCATGATTTTCTCGCGACAGATGCATCTGCATGCGCACAACGCCCTGCGGCTCAAAACCTGGCTCAATCTGCTGCAGCTTGTTGAAGCTTTGCAAAAGTAACCCGGCCACAACCAGCAGCACCAGCGCCAATGCGACCTGGCCAGCCACCAGCGCTGAGCGTGTGCGTTGCTGCTGCAGGCTTGCGGTGGCGCGCTGACTGCCGCGCACCGCGGCACTGGAGTTCATGACATGGCGTAAGCGCAGCAACGCCGACAACGTCAATGCCAGCGCGGTCAGCAGCACCATGCAGGCAATGCTCAACAAGGCAGCAATATGCACAGCAATATTGTCCACTCGCGCCAGCGATTCCGGCGCGCTGGAAACCAGCAAGTTCACGCCCCAGAATGCCGCCAGCATAGCCAGTCCCCCTGCACTGCTGGCCAACAGCAGGCTTTCAATGAATACGATGCGCATTAACGCAAGCTGATTGGCGCCGAGCACTGAACGTAACGAGAACTCGGCATGACGTTCCTCAATGCGGGCCATGAACATGTTTGCAACATTGGCCAGCGCGATCAGCAACACCATTAAAACAGCAGCGGTCAGCAACCATAAGTGTCTGCCCACATCGCCGAGCACATAGTCCTTCAGCGGCGTCAACCGGGTTGCAAAACCATAATCGTCGATGAAATTGTTGCCGTAAACATCCGGGTATGCCTCATCCAGCCCCTGGGTGAGTGCATCCAGCTCCTGCTGTGCCTGCGCCATGCTGGAACCTTCTTGCAGCAGCCCCATGGCCATGTACACGTGCGCATTAGCGAAAGGCCCGCTGGCATCCAGACGCGCCGTGGTCCAGATTTCGGGTTTTTCAATCTGGCTGGAGACACCGGGAGCACCGGGCAGTCTGGTGCCGGCAGCCATCACCCCGACAATCTCGAATACATCCTGCTCGATTTTCACTGAGCGCCCGATCACGCCCGGATCAGCAGAAAACTCGCTTAGCCAGAACTCATGTGACAAGACCGCGACCGCTGCCGCACCCACCATGTCGTCACGGCTGGTGAATACCCGCCCCAGCTCGGCGCTCGCGCCCAGCAGCCCGGTCATCTCTGCACTGATAATGGCGCTAATCACGCGTCGACTGCGATCTTCCATTTGCACAGTTTTGCTGGTGACTTGCCATACGCCGATCGAATCCAGCGTTTGCGCGCGCTGTTTAATGTGGAAATATTGTGCGCTCGACAGGCCCCACTGCGTCACCTCACCGGCTGCGGGAACAGAAGACGTCAATCGAACTTGCCGGTCTGCTTCGGGATAGGGCAATGGATCCAGAACGATACCGCGCATAACCGTGAATATAGCTGCGGTGGCGCCCATGCCCAGCGCCAACGTAACGATCGCCAGCAGCGTAACCAGACGCGCGCGCCACAGCGACTTGATCGCCAGCTTCAGATCATCCAGTAATGCTGTCATGCTCATTTCCCTCATTGCGCCATCACTATGATCAGACCGGTCTTTTTACTCACTGCGCAAGACTTCCATCGGCTGGACGCGTACTGCATGTCTGGCAGGCAAAAGAACCGCAATCAGTGCCGTAATCAATATGAGTGACGGTACCGCAATGAATGTGAGCGGATCCATCGGGGTAATTTCATACAGCAAGGCAACCAGCAGGCGCGTAGCCGCGACTGCTGCCAGCATGCCCGCTGCAATTCCAACACCAGCCAGAATCATTGTATTGCTAAGCACCAGCGCGAAGATATTCAGCGGATTTGCACCCACCGCCATACGCAGACTGATTTCTCGCAGCCGGCGATTGACCATCTGGGTCACGATCGCATACACACCCAGCGCGGCCAGCAGCAGTGCAGCCGCGGCAAAGCCGGTCAGAATCAGCGCTGTAAATCGTGGCTGCGACAGCGAACTCGCCACCAGATCAGCGGTTGAAGCGACCTTGCTGATGGCAACATCTCTGCCGCTGCTATCGAGTTGCTGGCGCAATCGGTTAATCAGCACACGCGTATCTTCAGCACTGCGCATCACCAGGGCTGTTGCTGCTGCCGGTGCCTGATTAAAGGGACGATAAATTGCAAAAGCGTCTGCGTTGCTGGCAACATTTGCATAGCTGACATCACCGACAACGCCGACGATGGTCCACCACTCGTCCAGCCAGGGCCAGCCAATACGTTGGCCGATGGGGTCCTTATCTCCGAAGAAAGCCTGCGCCAGAGATGCACTGATAAGTGCTGTCGCCACGGCATCGGCGCGATCCGTGCGGTCAAAACCGCGACCACGAAGCAGTGGAATACCCATCGTTTGCAGATATTCCTCAGTGATCGCCGCCAGATTGGCAGACGGCAGACTGATGGCCTGCTCGCGATTGAAGCTGTGCTCTGCATAGCCCTCAATGGCAAATGCAGACTGCACCAGATCATCGCTGAATGGCAATTGGGTGGTCACAGCAAGTCTGGAACCACTGCTAGCGCGCAACTGTTCGAGCAAATCTTCGTAAAATGCGGTGATGGCAATATCGCTGTCGAGTTGACCTGGCACCGGATCAAGTTTGGCCGTGATGACATCATTGACATCAAACCCGGTGTCGACATTCTGCATCGCAGTCAAGCTGCGCAGCAGCAAGCCAGCACACACCAGCAAAACAACCGCCAGCGCTACCTGCGCCGACACCAGTATATTGGCCAGCCGATTCTGATGTCGCCCGCCTATCGAATGCCCGCTGGCAAGCGTAGCGTGGGGATCCATTGATGCCGCACGCAGAGCCGGAACGATACCCGACACCAATACTGAAACCAGGGTAGCGACGAACGTGAACAGCAGCACTCGAATATCCACCGTCAACGTTGTGATATCCGGAATAGCAAGCGGCAAGATGGCGGGAATCAGCTCGATCACCAGCACGGCCAGCATAAGACCACATACACCGCCAGTCACTGCGACCATCGCCGCCTCCAGCAGAGTCTCCCTGATAATGCGGGCACGCCCGGCACCGATTGCCGCCTTGATGGCCAGTTCACGCTGTCTGGCGATGGCACGAGCCAGATACAGGTTGGCCAGATTGATACATGCGATCAGCAACACTGCCAACACAGATGCGAGCAGTACGAACAGAGGCAATTTTATGTCACCCATCAGATATGTTTGTAAGGCAGTCATTCTGGCGCTGGCGATATAGTCCTGTTCATCCGGGGTCCACAAGGGATTTTCCAGACGAATTTGCGCCGCCAGCGCCGCCAACTCATCACTGGCAGCAGCAATATCGACTTCACTGCGCAAACGTCCGACCATCCTGTAACCACCATCGGCCCAATAGCCTGTTGCTACCGATGCAGCAATCGTCATCGGCAGATACAACTGTGTGGGCTGTGCGGGAAAACGCACGTTTGCGGGCAACACGCCAACGATCTCATATTGTTGACCATCCAGCGTCAGCCGCTGGCCCAGAACCGCCGCGTCAGTCCCGAACCGCTCCTGCCAGAAAGCATGGCTCAGAACCGTCACAGCCGGCGCTCCCGGAACCTCATCCGCAGGCTGGATATGTCGCCCCAACAGTGGCTTTACACCCAACAGAGCAAACAGATTAGCGCTGATATTACTGCTACTGACCACTGTTGGCACACCAGCACCGCTCAGTGTCAATTCCTGCGCCGTGGCATAAGCGGCCACATCATCCAATGTGGTGGCACGATCACGCACGGCGAGGAACTCTGCCTTGGTATTGCCCTGCGGCCGCCACACACTCACCAGTTGCTTGGCATCAACAAATGGCAGATCACGCAATATCAGATGATCGACAATGCTGAACACTGCGCTGCTTGCTCCGATTCCCAACGCCAGCATGGACACACCGATGAGAAAAAAACGCGGACTGCGCGCAAGCTGTCTTGCACTGCAAACAAGTTCATTGAGCAAACCTGAAATGATGTTTCTGTTCCTGTTTTGATTATTCATAACGCAGCGCCTCCACCGGTTGAATTGCAGCCGCGCGCCGTGCCGGTAACCATCCGGCCAGCAGCACCACAGCGAGCATCAGTAAAGTGGCAGCAATGGTGATCGACGGATCGAACGGGGCAACGCCATACAGCAGACCGGCGGCCAGCCTGCCCAGCAGCAAGGCCAGCAGCAGACCGAGCACGATACCGATCAGGGCCAGCGTCAGAGCATGGCGCATCACAGTGGATTTCAATCCGCCCGGGGTGGCACCGAGCGCGGCGCGCAGACCCAGTTCGCCAGATCGCTGCGCCATGCTGAAACTGAGCACACCAAACAAGCCAACCGCCGCTAGGAGCGTTGCCAGCACTGCAAACAAACTCGCCAATGTGCCAATGACCCGATCCAGCACAATGGTCTGTTGCGAAAAGTGGCGTAATGTGGTGAGGCCTTCCACCGGCAGATTAGGGTCCAGTTCTGCAACCACTCGATTGATGGCGCGCAAAATACTCACCGGATCGGTCTGCGTGCGCACATAAAAGGTGCCCCAGCCGTTGCCTGAGTTCTGTCGCAGGGGCATATAATATTGCGGCGGCGGACTATCCTTGATAGTGGCGTAACGTGCATCGCCCACCAGGCCGATAATTTCCATATCCAGTTCAACATCGCTGCCTACTGCCTCTGCCATGCGTTTGCCAATGACGTCATCGCCCATTTCGAATTTTTCCACAAAAGCCTGATTCACCAACGCTACCTTGGGCCGGCCGTCGCTATCGGCAGCCGTGAGATTGCGCCCGGCCAGCAGCGGGATGGACAGCGATTCCAGAAAGCGCTCATCAATGACATTGAAGCTGGTCGAGGTATTGGTTTCTGGCGTGGCCTCGAAACCTTCAAGGCTGATGCCCCTGGTCCAGTTGCTGTCGCTGAGCAACGGCACCAGCGAAAAGCTGGCTGTTCTGACCTCGGGCAAAGCGTTCAGTTTTTCCAGCAAGCGCTCAAAAAATTCTCTGGACTGGGCTTGTTCGTAGCCATTCTGCGACGGCGACACGCTGAATGTGGCTACCTGATCAATCTGCATGCCCAGATCGACCTTCGACACATTCACCAGGCTGCGTATGAATAGCCCGGAAATAATCAGCAAGGCCACCGCCAGCGCGATCTGGCCAGTGACCAGAACAGCACGCACCCGGCTGGCGAAGCGGCTGGCACCGGCGCGGCCGGCCTGCTCGCGGATCGCTGCCAGCGGTTTGCTGCCCAGAGTCTGCAGCAGCGGCACCAGCCCGGCCAGTAGCATGGCTATGACGGCAATGCCTGCAGCACTCAGCAGCAGAGGCATGTCCAGCTTGGCAAACAGCGGTGTTTCGGCCGGATTCGGCAGCAGCCAGAGCACCAGTTGCATGGTTAGCCAGGCCACCGGCAGACTGGCAAACAAACCTCCCAATGCAAAAAATGCCAGTTGTGTCGATTGTCTAGCCAGCACCTGACGCCAGCCAGCACCCAGTGCCATGCGCACGGCAGTGTCGCCACGATCTCTGATGGCCAATGCCAACAGCAGGTTGGCAATGTTGACACAGGCCACCAGCAAGACAAAGCCGGTCACGGCCAGCAACAGGATCATCGGCGTCCTGGCCACTTCCCGCGTGCGCGACTGACCGCTGGCAATGGAGAACAGTTGCAGCGGCTTGTTGATAAAACGCTGATAGCTGTCATCACTAACCTCCTCAAGCAGCGGCGCATCCAATTCCCGCAACAGTTGTTGGTAACGTGGTTCCAACGTCATGGTAATCTGCTGCGCAGTTATACTAGGCTGCAAGCGCGTGAGCAGGTAGATCCAGTAATTGTTGCGTGTATCCAATTCCCAGCTCGACGCACCAAGCTCCGCAACCATAGTGATGGGTACAAAGACATCGACCGGACTGAACTGGTTGACGCCGACAAAAGCAGCCGGTGCGACACCGATGATCTGCATGCTGCGACCGTTGATGATCAGTGATTTGCCAATTACGTTCGGATCTTCACCCAGTTCACGCTGCCAGTAGCGGTGAGCCAGCACGGCCATATCGCCCTCGCCAGCGGCCGTGTAGTCTCCTGCTGTGAACAGACGCCCCAAAGTTGGCTGCAATTGCAAAACGCTGAAAAAATTATCCGTAATGAACGAGCCACGCGCACTCACTGTGCTTCCGGCAAACGCCAGGTTGGCACCGAAATGGCGGAACCCGGCAATGCCATGATGCTCGGCTTCTATACGGTTCAGATCCTGCCACATTGGATAACTGAAGACCTTGTCCGAGCCACCGGAACCGCTGGTGCTGTTGTGACCCTGTTTCGGACCGGGTGACGACAGCGCATAAAGCTGGGTTGGTGCCGGTACCGGCAGATGCTGCAGCAGTATCTGCTGGAAGATGGAAAAAATGCCTGCATTGACACCCACCCCCAGCGCCAGCGTGACAAGAATAATCGCGGTGGTACCCTGACGCCGCAGCAGCGGGCGCAGACTGTGAGCTAAAAAGGGGAAAAGTTGCATCATGACAGACTCCCTGGCGACTTTGTTACCGGCGGATAGTGCAGCTTACCAAGCTCACCGACAGCCGAGCCACGCAACAGCGCCAGATGAAACCGTTGCCGCCTGCCGGCAAAGCGCAGCAACCAGTGTTTATCGGATACAGGGTTGCTTTGCCGTGTCTGTTTGCTGCTCATGCTGTCGACTCCGTGGCAGTGGTGTTGTCGGCGCGTCTGGCCCGTGCCTCATCGATCTGCTGTTGCAGCCGCTGTTCTTCTTCCTCACGCAGCTTGTGCAGGGTTTCCTCATCCACAATCTGACCGTCAAACATGTGAATCTTGCGGTCGGCAAAATCAGCATAGCGCGGGTCGTGCGTGACCATGCAGATGGTCGCGCCGCTGGCATGCAGTTCCGCCAGCAGCGCCATCACCGCCTCGCCATTGCGCGAATCCAGGTTTCCGGTGGGCTCGTCGGCGAGCAGAATGGATGGTTCACCGACCAGGGCGCGGGCAACCGCCACGCGCTGCTGTTGACCGCCGGAAAGCTGCGACGGAAAGTGGTTCAGGCGATGCGCCATGCCGACCCGCTCCAGCGCCGCCAAGGCGCGGTCGCGCCGCTCACTACGGCCGACACCGTCGCGATAGGTTAGTGGTAACTCAACGTTTTCCACCACCGACAGATCACCGATCAGATTGAAAGCCTGAAAGATGAAGCCGATCTCGCGGTTGCGGATGTGCGCGCGCTCGGCCGCATTGATGTCAGCCACCGGCACATTGTTGAGCAGATACTCCCCGCTGCTGGGGGTATCCAGCAGCCCCAGCAGGGACAACAGCGTGGATTTGCCGCAGCCGGAGGGACCGGAGATGGCAACATAATCACCATGTTCGATCTGTAACTGAATGCCGGCCAGCGCATGGGTTTCGACCTCGTCGGCATGGAACACCTTGCGGATGTCCTGCATCTGGATGAGTGCTTGCTGTGCGTTCATATGAATATCCTGTTGTTAAACCAAAATCGATGATTGCTGCTCATTGCAGTCGCACCCGGTCATGCTCGGACCACATGGAAATGTCTGACAGAATGACGTTCTCGCCACGCTGCAGACCGCTGCGGACTTCGATGCGGCTGACTGAAGCGCGCCCCAGTTCCACCTGCACGCGCTCGGCTATGCTGTCATCCAGCATGCGGAACATGCTGGTGCGACTGTCTGGCTGACCATAGGCCGGACGAGCCACATGCAGCACGTCCTGCAAACGTTCAATTTCAATCGTGCCATCCACCGACAGATCCGGCCGCGCACCCGGCGGCAGCGCATCGACCAACTCCACATCCACCTGCACGGTGCCGTTTTGCACCGCCGGATCAATGCGCATCACGCGTCCGGCGATGACGGCATTGCGTGTATCCACGCGCACCGGCAGGTTGAGCTGGATATCGCGTGCCTGGGTTTCGGCGATGCGCAGTTCAGCGATCAGTTCTTCCGGTTTGGCCACGCGCGCGATGTTGCCGCCAAGTTCAATGCGCTGGCCAGGTTCCACCGTGACTTCCTGCAACACCCCGCTGATGCCGGCGCGCACGCTCAGATCCTGCAGTTGCTGGTGGCGCCGTTGCGCCAGTCGCTGCGCCTGCTCCAGCCGCGCCTGCTGGGCGGCGATCTGGGCTTTGATTGAGGCGGACAGCTGCAACAGGCGATCGGCTTCAAGTTCAAGGCGCAGACGCAATTGTTTGGCCCGCAATTCGTTTTGCTCATATTGCAGACGAGAAACAATGCCCTTCTCGGCCAATTCGCGTTCGGCATCGGCCTGCATGCGGGCGATTTCATAATCTGCCTCCAGCGTCGCCTTGGCGGAACGGGCATCCAGCAACTGACGTTCCAGTTCCGCCTGCAATGACTGCAGATCAGCGCCAGCGGCATCCGCCGCCCAGCGCGATTCCTCGGCCTGCTGCTGCAACTCCGGATTGGAGAGCTCCACCAGCAGCGTGTCCGGCTCGACGATGACACCGGGCTTGACCAGCACTCGCTCCACCCGCCCGGCGGAAGCCGCCGACAACCAGCGGGTCTCACGCGGTACCAGCGTGCCCGGACCACGCACTTCGCGCACAAACTCGCCAAACTCCACCTCACCCTGCCACACCGCTGCTGCATCCACTTTCGGCATCGCCGGTTCCAGTGACAAGGTAAAGTAGGCAATGACCAGCAGCGTCATACCGGCGCCAGCAGACTGCCACAGGCGACGGCGCAGACGTTTTTGTTTCAACTCGGGGCGATGAATGTCCATGGCGGATAATATGCATTTTTCGTGCCAAAAGAATGAAATCTTTTATCATATTGTTTTTCTTGATTAAAATTGATGAGATGGCGATCCCGGCAAAACCAATGTGTTCACAAACGAACAGCAACTTGATCGCTTGCGCACAAACAAACGTCGTATCATGCAGTGTTATCTGAATGTATTCAGTGAACGTCCACAGTATCAGCATGAACCACACAGCATGAATCAGCCACGCAGTAACCCAAAAAGCCATACCACTGCCGCCGGGCAATCCAGCCCCGGCAAGGCCACCAGCATTCTCATCGCCGATGATCAGAACGATGTGCGCGAGGCACTGCGCCTGCTGTTGGTGCGTCAGGGTCATGTGCTGATGCAGGCGAGCTCACCCGCAGAAGTCAAACGACAGATGCAGGCTGAAGCACCGGCCATCGTGCTGCTGGACATGAATTATCAGCGTGATACCACCTCGGGACAGGAAGGACTGGAATTGATCGAATGGATCTGTCAGCAGCATTCCGACACTGCCATCGTCGCCATGACCGCCTGGGGCAGCATTGAGCTGGCCACTCGGGCCATGCGCGCCGGCGCCAGCGATTTCATCGAAAAGCCCTGGGACAACAATCGCCTGCTATCGATTATCCGTGTGCAGAGCGAAGTCCGCCAGGCCACACAGCAATCGCAGAAGTACCAGACCATTGCCAAACTGCAACGCGAACATGATGACGACGCGTTAATTGTGGAATCAGCGGCCATGCGCAAGGTCATTGCCATGCTGCAGCAGGTCGCCGGCGCGGATGCCAGTATCCTGCTGCGTGGTGAGAACGGCACCGGCAAGAACCTGCTGGCGGAACAGATTCACGCCTGGTCGGCGCGTGCCGACAAGCCACTGATCAGCGTGAACATGGGCGGCATTCCGGAAAACCTGTTTGAAAGCGAAATGTTCGGTCACGAGCGCGGCGCGTTTACCGATGCCCGCGAGGGCCGTATTGGTCGCTTTGAACTGGCCGATGGCGGCACCCTGTTGCTGGATGAGATCGGCAACCTGCCCTTGCCGCAACAGGCCAAGCTGTTGCGCGTGCTGGAATCGGGCGATTATGAAAAGGTTGGCGCCAGCAAGACCCAGCACAGCGATGTGCGCATCATCAGCGCCAGCAACGCCGACCTGGAGGCCATGGTCGCAGACAATGCTTTCCGCAAGGACCTGTATTACCGGCTACAAACCGTCGAGGTAACGATTCCGCCACTGCGCCAGCGCCACGCCGACATCGTGCCGCTGGCGCGGCACTTTTTACAGCGCCACAGCGAGCGCTATCGCAAGCCGATCGAGCAGCTCAGTGTCAGTTGCGAGTCTACCCTGCAGGCCTATGACTGGCCCGGCAACGTGCGCGAGCTGGCACATGTCATCGAGCGCGCTGTGTTGTTGTGTAGCAACACCCGCTTGCAGCCGGAAGATCTCAGCCTGAACCAGCCTGCAAGCACTGCTGCAATGCCGGCGTCTGATCTGCATGTGCATGCAGATATGACGCTGGATGAACTGGAGCGACGCCACATCCAGAGCGCACTGCAGCATAGCCAGGGCAACATTGCCGACACGGCCAAACGCCTGGGCATCAGTCGCGCAGCATTGTATCGGCGTCTGGAAAAGCATCAGCTCGATGGCTGACAAGCCGCTGACTCAAGATTCCATCAACCCGCAGCAGACCCGCTTCCGCTGGTCGCTGGAATGGCGTCTGCTGCTGGTTTTGCTGTTGTGTATGGCATGCACTGCAGCAATCCTTGTCGCCGTATTGCTGCTGCCCAAGGACTGGTGGCCATTGACGCTACCGGTCTATCTGCAGCAGATCGCTGGTGGTCTGCTGCTGCTGTGCGCGCTGCTGCTGTTGGCGCGACGCTGGCTGCGTGCGGCACTGAATCCGGTGCGCAGTCTGGGCAACGTCATTGATGCCATCCGCCTGGGTGATTACAGCCTGCGCGTACGCACCGATCGGCCCGGCATCATCCGGTCGCTGGCCTCCGACATCAATCATCTTTCAGCCAGCCTAAGCGAGCAGTCACAAAGCGTGGTGGAATCCAAAGCCTTGATCGAAAAGCTCAACACCACCCTGCCGCTGCCATGGTTTGTGTTTGATGGTGAGCAGCATTTGCGGCTGGCCAATCCGGCCGCAGACCACATGCTTGGCTCCAGGCCGCCGGCGGGCATTGATGCAACCTCACTGGGACTGGATGAGATACTGCAGCAGCCAACCGGCAGTGCCGTACAGATCATCCTGCCCGGTGCCAGCGGCCGCTATGTGGTGCACAAGGAAATTTTTCGTGAGCGCGGCCGCCGCTATCAGTTGATCATTCTGGTGGAAGCAGAAACCGCACTGCGCAGCGAGCGGCAGCAGGCCTGGGAGAGCCTGGTGCGGGTTCTCGCACATGAAATCAACAATTCTCTGGCGCCAATCAAGTCGATCGCAGAAACCCTTGCCGACATGCTGCACGAAGACGATGTCAACAAATCCGAAATGCAACAGCAGTTGCAGCGCATCAGCCATCGCGCCAACTCGCTGGTGTCATTTGTGCACAACTACGCCAGCATCGCCCGGCTGCCGCAACCACAGATGGAAACCGTTAACGTTGATGAATTGATCCAGCACTGTGTCGATGTGCAGCCCGATATCTGCGTTGCCATCAACGGTGATGCCATGACCATCAACGCCGATCCTGTGCTGCTGGAGCAGGCGCTGATCAACCTGCTGAAAAACGCCTGTGACAGTTGTTGCGAGCAGGACGATAGCGCCATTGCCGTACACTGGCGCCATCTGCAACAGCAGGGCCAGACCGGTATGGGCATCAGCATCACCGACAACGGCGGCGGCCTGAGCACAACAGACAATCTGTTTGTACCGTTTTTCACCACCAAGCCCGGTGGCAGCGGGGTCGGCCTGTTGCTGGCGCGCCGCATCGCCGATCTGCATGGCGGCACCCTCAATTTGCGCAATCGCGATGACGGCCAGCGCGGCGCCGTGGCCGAGCTGTGGCTGCCGCTGCGGCAGCAGGCAAATGCGTGAAACAGCACCTGGGAGCGCCGGCCTCCGGCCGGCAGAAAAG
>CAZHRH010000050.1:11453-13431 GCA_964534475.1 uncultured Wenzhouxiangellaceae bacterium | reverse complement strand
CCGGCCAGCGCGGTGGCCCGGCGCATGAACGGCATGATTAAATCCATGGCTGGCGCATCCACCCGCAGCACCGCCTGGTGCTGCCACGGCGGCAGCAACATGGCTCGTCGCTGGGTCAACAAATCTGCGGCCACGGCGGCATAACCCTGAGTGGTCAATTGCTGTAACAGTGGATGCTCGGGCTGATGCGTCTGCACCAGGATGCGTCCGCGCTGGCTGCCGCGACCACAGCGTCCGGCCACCTGGACCAGTTGCTGGGCAAGTTTTTCAGTGGCACGGAAATCAGCGCTGAACAGCGCCTGGTCGGCATCCTGCACCACCACCAGACTGATGCCGGGAAAATGATGCCCCTTGCTGATCATTTGCGTTCCGGCCAGGATACACGGTGCGCCGCTCAACACGCTGGCGCGTAATTGCTGCATGGCGTCACGCCGGGTCATGTTGTCGCTGTCAATGCGATACACCGGAAACGCTGCGAACTGCTGCTGCAGCAATGCCTCCAGCTTTTCTGTGCCGGCACCGATGGCGCTGATGTCGGGTTCACCACAAGCCGGGCAGTGCCTGGGTTGGGGTTGTTCATAACCGCAATGATGACAAATCAGTTTGCCTTTGCCGCGATGCCAGTTCATGTGCATGTGGCGTTCGTCCACGGCGCAGCTTGGACAATCGGCCGACCAGCCACAGGCCGGACATTGCAGCAATGGTGCATAGCCGCGCCGGTTGAGAAATACCAGCACCTGCTCGCCCTGCTGCAGGCTGTGGTTAATGGCTTCGCTGGCCAGCGGGTGCAGCAGTTCATCGCTGCCGTAAACGTGTTTATGCTGGCGCAAATCCAGTAGCTGCCAGTGTGGCTGCGGACTGTTGCTGTAGCGCTGCTGCAAGCGCACCTCGCAAAAGCGTTGCCGGTCGACATTGAACAGCGTTTCCAGTGCCGGCGTGGCAGTGCCCAGCAGGACCGGTATGTCCAGTTCATAGGCGCGCTTGATAGCGACATCGCGGGCATGGTAGGGAAAGCCTTCAAACTGCTTGTAGGCATGATCGTGCTCTTCGTCGATCAGGATCAGGCGCAGATCAGTGAACGGCAGAAACACGCTGGAGCGGGTACCAACCACAATCTGTGTCTGTGCCTGCTTGACATCCAGCCAGCAGCGCGCACGCTGACGATCACTCAAAGCTGAATGATAAACCGCCACAGCAGTGCCCAGATGCTGCTGCAGTTGTTCGCGCAGTTGCTGCACCAGCCCAATCTCCGGCACCAGCAGCAATGCCTGCCCGCCATGCTGCAGCAAGCGGCGAATGGATTCAATGTAGACCAGGGTTTTGCCGCTGCCGGTCACGCCAGCAAGCAGCACACAGCGATAGCCGCCAGACGGGTCGGAATCTGCGATGGCGTCAAGTGCGCGTTCCTGTTCGGCACTGGGTTGCCAGCCTGGCGCGGTAAACGTGGCCGAGTTAGCAGCGTTATGTGCAGGCGCAGTGCTGGTTTGCACAACCAGACCAGCCTGCGACAGGAGGCGCCAACTGCGGCGCCAGTTGGGCAGCGATTGCTCAAGCTGCGCGCGGCTTTGCGGTGCCTGTCGCAACAGTTGCCACAGCGCCTGTTGCGCCGGCTTGCCGGCCAGCGCCGCCGCGTCCAGTTGTGCGCCTTGAGCGCTCAGGGCATAGACTTGCGTTTGCTGCTGTGCCAGCAGGCGCCGGGCAGCCGATGGCTGGCGCAGCAAAACCGGCAGTGCTGCCTGCACCACCTCACCGGGTGGTTGCTGGTAATAGCGCCAGCACCATTGCAGCAGTTCAAGCAGCTTGGCATCCAACTGCAGTTGCGGCAGGGTGGCGTGGATGGTTTTTAGGGGGCGCTCGCCGGGTTCAGCATAGTCGACAACCACGCCGGGCAAACGCCGCGGACCGAACGGCACCAACACAATGCTGCCGGGCGCAGGCGCTTGCGCTTGGTCACATTGATAATCAAACAATTGCCGTA
>CAZHRH010000050.1:0-11353 GCA_964534475.1 uncultured Wenzhouxiangellaceae bacterium | reverse complement strand
CTGACCACCTTGGCACGATCAGCCAGCACCCTGTCCTGGCCGGTCAGCAGACTGATGTCGGCAACGATGCGGGAAGCCTCATCGAGGTAAACATCCACCTGCGGCTCGTTTTCAGTATCTTCATCTGCCGCCTCGTCCATATTACTATCGTCACTCTCTGCGCTTTCGGCAATGCTTTTATCCGGGGCTTTTTCAGCCATATTGCCAAACGGGATGTGACGTATCTCGGCGATTGCGGTTGCGCGCTCGGATTGACGCTGTTCGCGACGCTGCTCAACCTGCTGCCTTTCTTCGCGACGCTTGGATTCCAGCAGAGAGATGAACTTGTCATCCTTGTGTTGCTGGTATTCAGCGATGTCATCACGCAGGAAACCGAATTCGGTGTCCGACTGCATGCGCTTGTCATGCTGCGCGGCGAGTTTCGGCAGCATTTGCTGATAAGACTCGCTGCTGTTGTAAGCGGCTGGCTTGATGCGCGTCCAGGGCAAGGCATTGTCCAGTGCGCTCTCGCCAAATTCGTCCGGCTCACCCGGGCTGGGAAACGCAATATCAGGAATCACACCGCGATTCTGCGTGGAGCCACCATTGATGCGGAAGAACTGGTGCATGGTCAGCTTCAACTGGCCATAAACGCGTTCGCTGGCACCTGTCATGCTGTCCAGATCGAGCAGGTTCTGCACCGTGCCCTTGCCGTAGGTTGGCTCTCCGACGATCAATGCGCGGCCGTAATCCTGCAGTGCGGCAGCGAAAATTTCCGACGCCGAGGCGCTGTAGCGATTCACCAGCACCGCCATCGGACCGGACCAGACCACACCCGGCTCGCGATCTTCATGCACCGATACCCGATCGCGATTGTCCTTGACCTGCACCACCGGCCCCTTGTCGATGAACAAGCCGGTCAGCGTATTCGCTTCCGCCAGTGAGCCGCCGCCGTTGTCGCGCAGATCGATCACCAGACCGTCGATGTTTTCACGCTTGAGCTGATTCACCAGCTTGCGCACATCACGGGTGCTGCTGCGATAATCCGGACGGTTCTGACTGTAGGCCTCGAAGTCCAGATAAAAAGTCGGCAAATCGATCACACCGATGCGCAGACGGGTCAGTTCACCATCGGCATCGATGTCCGGCACTTCCAGAATTTCACTTTTCGCTGCCTGTTCTTCCAGTTGTATTTCATTGCGGGTCAGGGCGATGTCCACCGCCGGGCCTTGCAGACCGCTGTCTGCCGGCAATACGTTGAGCATCACCACGCTGTCTTTCGGGCCGCGGATCAGATCCACCACGTCATCGATACGCCAGCCGATGACGTCCTGGCTATCACCATCCTTGCCCTGGCTGACACCGACAATACGGTCGCCCGGCTGCAGGCGGTTGTCCAAGTCGGCCGGTCCGCCCGGAATGATTTCACGAATGATGGTGTATTCACCTTCGGTGCCCAGCAAGGCACCGATACCCTCGAACGAAAGGCTCATCGCAATTTCAAAGTTCTCCGAGGTGCGCGGAGACATGTACGAGGTATGCGGCTCGACCGATGACAGGTAGGAGTTCATGTACAACTGGAACACGTCCTGGCTGTCCAGTTCGGCAATGCGCTTGTGCAGGTCATTGTAGCGGTCCGACAGTGTCTGACGGATTTCATCGTCGGGCTTGTCGGTCAGCCGCAGTCGCAGCCAGTCATTTTTTACCCGCTTGCGCCAGTACTCGTCCAGTGTTTGTTCGCTTGCTGCCCAGTCACTCTCGCTGCGATCAATCTGCAGTTGTTCGTCTATGCTGAAGTCAAAATCCTGGTGCAAAAAACGCTGTGCTGCCGCCGTGCGCTCGGCCACGCGCTTGCGGTAAATGTTGAAAATTTCGAAGGCCGGCCCGGCGTCGTCACGACGCAGATGATCATCCAGGGTGGCGCGATAGCGATTGAAATAGTCGATGTCGGTCTGCAGCAGATAGGCGCGAGAAGGGTCCAGCGCATCCAGATACTGGGTAAAGATCTGCGCGGAGAGATCGTCATCAATATTGGCGGGCTGGTAGTGATGGCGACCGATATAGCGTCGGGTCAAACCGCTGATCTGTCGTTGCTGTTCAGTCGGCGTGAGCAGGCCGGGGGCGGCTGCGCTATCCTCGATATTGGCCGGGACGGCAAGCGCTGCCAGCATTCCGACAATGCCTGCCAGCAGAACCACCAGCATGCGATGGCGTGATTGACTGTTGGCGAATGCTGCTAGCTGCTTGTTCCTGTTGTGCGCTGTGTCCATATCTGGCGTCACCATATCTGACTTCATGTTAATTTCACCATCGGGTCGATAAATTGAGCGTTGCTGGCAGTCATGCCATCAGTTTTGGGACACTGGTATTACCACGTAGTTGCAAGTGAGTACGCCACTATCCAGGCCGCCTGTCAAGCACTTTCTCTATAGTCGATTATAGCCTTGCTGAAAATATTATCCATCGGCTCTGCTGCAGATGCAGTTTGCAGCGCCACACCGAGCCTGGCCTGCAGGCAGTCGAGCAGCTTTTGCTGCACCTGCTGCAGACTCGGATAACTGCCCCCGCAGCATCGACGCAGATCGGTCACCTGCATATCGGCATAGCCGCAGGGATTGATGCGCGCAAACGGCTGCAGATCCATATCGACATTAAACGCCAGCCCGTGATAACTGCAGCCACGCCGTACGCGCAGACCCAGTGCGGCAATTTTGTCCGCTCCCACGTACACGCCGGGCATGCCATCACGACGCCTGCCGCTGACCTGAAATGCTGCCAGCGTATCAATGATCACCTGCTCCAGCAAACCCACAAAAGCACGCACGCCCAGGCGCAGCCGCTGCAGATCCAGCAATGGATACAACACCAGTTGGCCCGGCCCGTGATAGGTCACCTGGCCGCCACGGTCACACTGCAGCACCGGTATATCGCCCGGCAGCAGCACATGCTCTGGCTTGCCCGCCTGGCCCAGCGTAAACACCGGTTCATGCTGCAGCAGCAACAACTGGTCCTGGCTGTCGCTGTTGCGCTGATCGGTGTATGCACGCATGGCGTGCCATAGCGGCAAGTAGGGAACCAAGCCGTGTTCACAGCTCAAATCAATCAGGCCAAGCGTGACCGGCGCTGCCATGGTCTCATCTGGCAACACCGTGCTCATAGCGCCACCAGCACTCTGGCATCATCGCTGAGCAATTGATAAATGGCGTCCAGTTGTGCTTTTGAATGTGCCTGCACTTCCAGTGTGACGGAAACATAGCGGCCGGTTCTGCTGACCTGTTGCTGCAAGGCGTGGTCATCAATATGCGCGCTGTGAGCGTCCAGCAGTTGCAGCACATGGGCACAGAAATCCTCCTCGTTCAGCCCCATCGCCTTGACCGGGAACGCGCACGGAAACTCCAGTGCTGTGTCTGCTGCCGCGCTGTCATGCTGCACAGATGGCTTGTTCACTGCTCAGGATCTCCCGCGCCCGACCACAAGCGCAGCCCGTGCCACCAGCGTGTCATCAGGCCGGCCCGGGCAACGCCACTCGCCGCCAGCAGCGGCTGCTCGGCAATGATTTCATCGGCCAGCAGAACCTGCAGACTGCCCAACTGCTCGCCAGCGGCAACCGGTGCCAGCAAGGGTTCATCAACGCGCACCAGCATGCGCAGCTCATCCTCGCGACTGCGCGGTATGGCGACATATATGTCATCATCTACCAGCATCGGTATGGTTTCGGCAGCGCCCTTCCAGATGCGCATCTGTCCCAGCGTCTCGCCGCCTCGCTGTACCATTCTGGAAGTGTAAAAGCGTTGACCATAGGCCAGTAATGCCAGACTTTGCTCATTGCGCTGCTGCTCCGAGTCGGTGCCCATGACCACCGATAGCAAACGCATGTCATCGCTAAGCGATGAGGCCAGCAGACAATAACCGGCTGCTTCCGTGTGTCCGGTTTTCAGCCCGTCGACGCCGGAATTGGTAAACAGCAAGCGATTGCGATTGGGCTGGCGGATGCCGCCGTAGGTGAAGTCCGGCTCGGCAAAATAGCCATAACGTTGCGGAAATTCCTGGATCATTGCCCGCGCCAGCCGGGCCAGGTCGGCAGCCGTGGTGTAGTGCTCTGCATCGGGCCAGCCGGTGGCGTTGGTGAAGTGCGTGCCGGCCATGCCCAATTGTTCCGCGTAGCCATTCATAACGTCAGCAAAAGCCGCTTCCGAACCGGCCACTGCTTCGGCCAGCGCAATGCTGGCATCGTTGCCGGACTGCACTATCACCCCCCGCAACAGGTCTTCCACCGACACCTGATCACCGACTTCAATAAACATCTTGGAACCGCCCTTGCGCCAGGCTTTCTCACTGACTGTGACCAGATCATCCAGCGCCAGATTGCCGGATTCAAGCTCATGGAAAACCACGTAGGCCGTCATCACCTTGGTGATGCTGGCCGGCTCCACCTGCTCATCGGCATTGTGCTGCACCAGCACCGTGCCGCTGTTGAAATCCTGCAGCAGATAGCTGCTGGCGGCAAGCGCAGGTGGCTCCGGCAGGGGCGGCTTGACGCGACTGCTGGTTTGTGCCGGCAAGCCGCAAGCGACTGCCAGCAATGTCAATGCCAGCAGGTGCGCCAGCGACAGCTTGGTGAAATGCCTCAATCGGGACATGATGCTCATACTCTTGCCAATAATATAACCGCACACGCGACAGCCAGCGGACCATTGACGCAGTTCACCGTCGCCGGCTGCAATGGCCTGTTCACGGCAAACTGATCGCCAGCGGCCGCTCCAGACCAAGCCGCAGAATCTCGCGGATTGCCTGCGCCTGCTCGGCGTCATCACGGTAGGGGCCGCTGCGCACGCGCCAGAACACGGCACGCGCGGTTTCGAACCGGCTCACCATACTGCGCAAGCCGCTGCGCCGCAGCAGCAGATGGATCTCGCGGGCGCGGTTGCGATCCTGCCATGCTCCGACCTGCAACCAGGGCCGGAATTCCGTGCCGGCATTCATGGCCACGCTGGTCTGTGGTGTGGTCAATGCACGCACCTGCACCGGCGCGGTGCCGGCATTGATCATATCCAGTTGCCTGGCGGCAGCATAGGACAAGTCAATGATGCGATCAGCATGAAACGGCCCGCGATCATTCACCCGCACGGTCACTTTCCTGCCGTTGTTCAGGTTGGTCACTTCGACATAGCTGGGCAGCGGCAATTCACGGTGTGCGGCGCTGAATTCGTACATATCATAGATTTCGCCACTGGAAGTCTTGCGGCCGTGAAACTTGCGCCCGTACCAGGAGGCGTTGCCACGCTGGTTGTAACCTGCGCTGGTCGATCTTACCCGATAGGTTTTACCGAGCACGGTGTACGGTGAATGGTTGCCATAACGGCTTAGCGGCTCCTGCCGCGGTACCGGCTGGCTGCCAATGCGGCCGCGATCAGAAGCCGGCGGGCCATCAATATCAGCATCCCGCGTGGCCGGACCGGCACAGCCAGCCAATATCAGCAGCAACAGCAGCAGCCGCCAGACAGCACGCTGCATCAATCAGTTTCCGCTGCCGACTGCCCGGCTTGATCGGTGTAAGCCGCGCGCAACGCCTGGCTTAACTGCGTCACTGCCATGGCATATAAGGGACTGCGGTTATAACGGGTGATGACATAAAAATTCTGCAGCCCCAGCCAGTACTGTTTGCCACTGTCACCCTCTAGCTCGATCAAGCTGGCCAGTCGCTCGCCATCCACATCATCGTCGATGACAACGCCAAGCTCACGCCAGTCGGCAATGCTGCGCTTGGGTTTGTAATTACCGGCTGCCAGCAAGGCGGGATCCAGCGCCTTGGCATCGGCAAGCTGCACCGGGATGCTGATGGCCGCCCCCGATTCCCAACCGTGCTCATGCAGATAATTGGCCACGCTGCCGATGGCGTCGGGCAGCGAGTTCCACAAATCCCGTACGCCGTCAGCATCAAAATCCACCGCGTAGGCCTGGTAACTGGAAGGCATGAACTGTCCCAGCCCCATGGCACCGGCATAAGAGCCGGTCAGATTCAGCATGTCGAGATCCTCACGCTGGCTCAGGTTAAACAGATGACCCAATTCGGCACTGAAGAAATCGGCCCGGCGCGGATAATAAAAACCCAATGTTACCAATGCGTCGATGACGCGATAACCGCCGGTAATTCGGCCATAGCTGGTTTCCACGCCAATGATGGCGAGAATCACTTCCGGAGCAATGGCAAATCGCGCCGCCACCTGATCAATCAGTTCAGTATGCTGTTGCCAGTATCTGACGCCATCGAGAATGCGCGTGCGGGTGAGGAAAATCTGGCGGTATTCATGCCAGGGCTTGCCTTCCGCCGGCCGGGTAATGGCATCGATAATGCTCTGCTTGTATTCCGCGGCTGCCAGCACAGCGCGCACATGCTCTGCATCCAGACCGTACTCAGCCACCATACTGTCTACGAAAGCCTCGCTGCCCGGATGCGACTCGTCGGCCGCCTGCAGCAGACCAGCCCCGCTGGCCAACCAGGCGATGACCAACACAACAGCACAACGCAAGCGGTGAGGCGGTTTTTTCATGACCAGATTCTTCTGTGTTTGTAAAGGCTTAGCACTATACCAAAGCCGGCTGCCAGCGTCACCGCTGAGCTGCCACCATAACTGATCAGTGGCAGCGGTACACCCACCACCGGTAACAGTCCCGAGACCATCGCCATATTCACCAGAACATATATGAAGAAAGTCATCACCAGAGCGCAACCCAGCATGCGCGCAAAACTGTTGCGCCCTTGCGCCGCGAGATAGAGTCCGCGCCAGCAGGTCGCAGCATATACAATCAGAATCGCCAGCACACCAAACCAGCCAAATTCTTCGGCGATCACGGCCATGATGAAATCGGTGTGCGGTTCGGGCAGAAACTCCAGATGTGATTGCGAGCCCTGCAGCCAGCCTTTGCCGTGCCAGCCGCCGGAACCGACTGCTGTCATCGACTGAATGATATTCCAGCCCTGACCCAGCGGATCACTTTCCGGGTCCAGAAAAGTACGCACGCGATTGCGCTGATACTCATGCAACAGCGACCAGAGCACCGGCAGCGCCGCCAGCCCGACGACACCGGCAGCAATGATATAGCGCCAACTGATACCGCTGAAGAACAACACCAGCAAGCCGCTGCTGGCGATCATGACGGCGGTACCCAGATCAGGCTGTACAGCAATCAGTGCGCATGGCAGCAGCAACAACAACAGCGCCGGCAACAGGCTGAGCAACCGGGGCGGCAACTTGCCTTGCGACAGCACCCAGGCCAGCATCATTGGCACTGCCAGCTTGCACAGTTCAGCCGGCTGAAACCGCAACAGGCCAAGATCCAGCCAGCGCCTGGAGCCGGCTCCTTCACCCAGAAACCACACCAGCAGCAACAGCAACAGCGTGCCTAGGTATATCCACGGTGACCAGATGCGCAGGTAGCGTGGGTGCAACTGGCTGATGAGCAACATCACCAGCACGGCAACGCCATAGCGCAGCGCCTGCCGATAGAGCAGCGCCAGGCTTTGTTCTGACGCACTGTAAATGGCCAGCAGCCCAGCCAGCATGAGCAGCAGTACGCCGGCGAGCAAGCCTATGTCCACACTGAAGAATGAGCCACCGTCGCCGCTACCCGAGAGCGCAGGTGATACCGTTGGGGCGCTCATATCAGCTTCATCCTGTGCTCTGGTCTGCTGCCGAGGACAGCCATTGATCTATCACTGCCTTGGCCACCGGTGCCGCCACCGAGGAACCACCGCCGCCATGTTCAACCACCACCGCAACGGCTATCGCCGGGCGCTCGCTGGCGGTCGCTTGGTCTGCTGATGTCGCCGGCGCGTAAGCAATAAACAGCGCATGATCCTGCAATTCACGCAAGCTGGTGGCAGGCAAATCGCTGCCCTCGACGCGACTGAACACCTGCGCGGTGCCCGACTTGCCGGCGATCATGTAGTCTTCACTGGCGATTGCGCGTGCAGTTCCGCTGGCAGACTGCACCACATCAATCATCGCCTGTTGCACCAGTTGCCAGTGCTGTGGCTGCACCCGCTGGCCATTCAGAATCACAGCATCGGTATCCGGCTGCTCTGCGCCGGTTGCATCTGCAGTTGTTGTGTGTGGAGTTGTATGCGGCTCGCGGCGACGCAGGCTGGGTGGCGGCAGCTTGTGCCGGGCTGCCAGCGTGGCGGTGGCATAAACCAGTTGCAATGGTGTGACCACGTTGTAGCCCTGGCCAATACCGGAAATCAGCGTTTCGCCGGGAAACCAGGCTTCGTTGTAGCGCGCCTGCTTCCACGCCCGGGACGGCAGCACACCGGCGATTTCACCGTGCAGGTCAATGCCAACCGGTGCGCCGAATCCAAACTCACGCAGGCCATCGTGTAGATTGTCGATGCCCAGTCGTCGGGCCAACTCGTAGAAAATGGTATTCACCGACTGCACAATACCGTCATGCAAGTCGACACGACCATGCCCCCCCTGCTTCCAGTCACGATATCTGCGCTTGCTGTTCGGCAGCCGGTATTCTCCGGTGGAGACAAACACTTCATCGCCATCCACTGCCTGCAATGCCAGTGCGATCAGGGCGATGAACGGCTTCAACGTCGAGCCGGGCTCATAACCACCCTGCAGCGCGCGATTGAACAGCGGCCGCAAGGAATTGTCCAGCAAGGCCTGATAAGCATTGTTGCTGATGCCGTTGATAAACAGATTGGGATCATACGAGGGCGCACTGTACAACACCAGCAACTCGCCGGTGTCCGGCAACATGGCCACCACCGCGCCAGCACGATCATTCAGCGCCAGAGCAGCACTGCGCTGCAATTGCAAATCCAGACTCAGATGTAGATTGTCACCGCTGACAGCATCCTGTTGTCTGAGCACGCGCACGACGCGTCCGGCGGCATTGGTCTCAACCTGCTGAAAGCCACTGCGACCATGCAACAGCGATTCGTAGTAGGCTTCGACGCCGGTCTTGCCAATATAACTGGTGGCACGGTAGTTTTGTCCATCCAGCCTGGCCATATCCACTTCCGAGATGCGGCCGACATAGCCCAGCACGTGGGTAAACAGGCTGGCAAAGGGATAGTAGCGGGTCAGGTATGGCGTGATTTCCACCCCCGGCAGACGGAACCTTTCCACCGCTATGCGGGCAACCTCCTGTTCACTCAGGTCATAGCGCAGCACCACCGGCTGGAATGCTGCCTGTTGCCGCAGACGCTGCTTGAATGCAGTGATCAGCTTGTCGTCCAACCGCACCATTTGCTGCAGTTCCTGCAGCAACAAGTCCAGCTTGCGATCGATGCGCTCGGGCACGACCTCAAGGCGGTAGGCCGGGCGATTATCCGCCAGCACGACACCATGGCGATCGTAGATCAGACCTCGGGTGGGCGGTAGGGCATGCAGGCGCAGGCGATTTTCGTTCGAGCGCGAGACATACTGCTCATATTTCGGCACCTGCAGATACCAGTAGCGCGCAGCCAGCGCCACTGTCAGCAGCAGGATGATTATGGCCGCTGACAAGGCGCGCTGCAGCAGCAAGGCACGCATGGCCTCATCATTGACCAGTTTCTGGTTGCCGGGCGCGCCGGATGGATCCAGCATGCGCGATGAATAATGCCGCTGACGACGGTGCCGGGAGATCATGAGCTGCTGTTCTTGCTGCGCAAACGCATGTAACTGCGCAGGCGATCCAGGCACAAAAACAGCCACGGCCAGACAGCGGCACCGGCCAGCGGCTGCAACCAGTACTCCCACCCCGGCAGCATGCCGCTCAACGACAGCACCCAAAGCTGCAGCACACGATCATTGATCAGCAACATGAACACCACCAGTGTCTGCTGAGGTGGTGAGAAAAACTGGATACGATTGCGGAACAGCGACAGCAGGTAGGCCATGATCAGCAAACTCAATGCATGTTGACCGAACAAGGTGCCGGTGAGCAGATCCAACAACAGACCAATGCTAAATACGGTACCCAGATGGCGTAAGTGACTGGATTCCAGCAACCAGTAAATCATCACCAATGCCACCCAGTAAGGCTTTAGCCACTGCGGCGGCCAGGGCAGCAGCATCAGCACCGCAGCAATCAGCACGCTGGCTGCCACCAGCGGACGGCTGTTGATCGTTTGCGTACTGTTCATTGCACCACCAGAACCTGGCTCGCCGCGCCCAGCGCCGCTGCTGGACGTGCGTAATAGATCCCGAAATGACCATCATCTGCCGCCAGCTCTGGTGGCCGGGCAATAACTTCAGCCACCAACAAGCCGGACGGAAAGCGTCCGCCAAGTCCGGATGTGACCAGCTTGTCACCGGGAATGAGATCGACACCGAGCGGCAAATCACGGATCTGCAAGCGCTGATGATTGCCTTGTCCATAGCCAATCATGCGCAGACCGTTGCGCAGATTACGTAACGGGACGGCGTGATTGGCATCGCTGATCAGGGTGATCGTGGATGAGTTGCCGGCAACTTCGCTGATCTGGCCAAGCAAACCGGACTCATCCACCACCGTCATACCCGACCGCACCCCGTCTTCGGTGCCCAGATTGATCACCACGCGGTGGCTGTAGGGATCCAGGTCAATGGCAATAATCTCGGCCAGCTTGACCTGCAAACTGGTGCTCTCGACGGCCGCCAGCAAAGTACGCAGGCGCTGATTTTCCTTTTGCAAGGCTTCATGCCGCAGCAGTTGCGCCTGCAATGAGCGATTTTCCCGCTCCAGCGCGGTCAGTTGTCGCGATTGTTCATCGATAGAGGAAAAATAGGCGCTGAAACGTTGCCACTGCTGTTGCGGCCAGTCAACCACCTGATACAGCGGCAGTATTAACTGCATGCCGATATTACGGGTGTAATTCAGATAATGTCCGCGATGATCCAGTGCCATCAGAAACACTGCCAGAATGCCGTACAGTAGCAGCCGCAGTGTGTTGCCCTGATGCTGTTGTTGCAGTTGGGTTTTATCTAGCACTGACACGGTTGCACCTGGCTAAACCCGGTAAAAGCCCTCAATTACTGGCAAAAAAATCGCCCCGCTGCTGATCCAGCATTTCCAGCGCAATGCCGCCACCGCGGGCGACGCAGGTCAATGGATCTTCGGCGCTGATCACGGGCAAGCTGGTTTTGTCCATCAGCAGTTGATCCATACCTTTCAGCAGCGCACCGCCACCTGTGAGCACAATACCGGTCTCGGCGACGTCAGCACACAACTCCGGCGGCGTTTGCTCCAGCGCGGTTTTTACTGCGTCGGTGATGCCAGACAGCGGCTCGCTTAATGCTTCCAGAATTTCGTGTGAGGTCAGCTTGACGTTGCGCGGCACGCCTTCGGACAATCCACGACCGGAAATATCCATTTCCTGCACCGCGCGCTCCTGCCAGGC
>CAZHRH010000049.1:2968-13454 GCA_964534475.1 uncultured Wenzhouxiangellaceae bacterium | reverse complement strand
CAGTGATCGCCATGCTGTGGCTGCCGGTCTACGGCATGCTGGCGCAAAAGCGCGTGTATCGGCAGGGCTGGATGGTGACCGTGATCAAGTACCTGCTGCTCTACGGCCTGTACTTCTGCGTGCAGATGCTGGCCATGGTGGTTGTCATTCTGCTGGGCGCTTCCAGCTTGTAAGTACTTGACGACGAGCACAAGACGCTGCGAACAAGCATAAAAAAACCGCCGCCGGATGCACCGACGACGGTTTGCAGTCAAGCGTGCTGATCAGCGATCAGCACCTTTTGATTAATGGCTTCAGGCCTTGCGGCGCAGTACCAGTGCGGTACCCAGCGCCAGTACCAGTGCCAATGCCAGCAGGCCGAACAGGCTCAGAGTTGGTACGGCTGGTGGTGGAGGTAAGGCCGGACCACCACCAAATGCAGCGTCGCAGGCAGCCTGGTCAGTACAGGTGAATGCCAATCCAGCAGCGATCACTGGATCTGCTGCATTTCGCAGGTTAGCATCTGCCGAGTCAGTATTATCGTCAAAGGATTCGGCAAACTCTATACGCAAAATTCCATCTGGCCCGGCGGTAACGTCGAAAGCAGTAACATCATCGACGCCTGCAGACGTGAATTCTTGATCACAAACTTCATCCACACCAACTCCAGGAGTTAGAATAACACCAGTTAACACGGCTGAGTCTGTAAAAAAGATATCAGCCTCGCTGCACCAACTAGCACCAATAGAGGCAATACCCATATCGAATGAGATGCCGGTCACCTGATTGCCTGCACCTATGTCAAAAGTCAACACGACATTATCAGGATCACCTTGCAAGTCCACACTGTCAATGCCAGTGAGATCAAGCGGTGGTGATACACTGCCACTTGCTGCCGAAGCTTCGGCCGGGGTTGCGACAACAACTGAACTATCAAGACTGGATAAATAGGCTTGACCGCCGATCTTGCTTTGTGCTGTTACATTTCCAGCCATGATCAAAGCCAGCAGGCTAAGCATTAAGTATCTGATTTTCATTGAGGACTCCTATTTGTTTCCTGGATCTTTTAAAAGCGGTTCGGGCGAACTACAAAGACATCAATTAGTCTACAACCAATTGATTGTTGGTTAGCATACAGCATTTCTTACAAAAATGCATCGGCATTGGTGAAAAAAGTGTTAGGCCAATGTACCTAAAAATCACCAGAGCAGCAGCATACAGATGCGCTCGTTGCAGGCGGATTGATCCTGTTTAAACCCGGATCATTCATCACCAGATCGCCGCGAGGAGGTTCCAGACCTCGTGAGTGCAGTGTTTTCGTGACCGAGCGCACCGGAAACGTACTCGCCTGTACGGTGAGGATGCGCGACCGAACGAAACGCTGCAAGCGCGGGGTGTGGAGCCACCGCAGTAGATCAAGTGGTGAATAATCCGGGTCAAGAGCATCAGCATAAGTTAATATAAATGACATGAAGCTCCTGCGCAGACATCAGCAACGCATGGCCGCCTGTTCTGCCGGCGGCTACCTGATGCTGTGGCTGACACTGGTGTTTTCGCCGTGCCTGATGGCGATGCCGTCGCTACCGGCTGTTGACCACCATGCCGGCATGCCTGCTGGGACCACCACATCCGCACCAGCAGAACATCGCTGCGAGCACTGTCCGCCGGTGCAATGTGAACTCACTCTAGCCGATGTGCTCACCAGCGATTGCGATAGCGTCAACGCCGTGCTGCAGGCGACATCGCCACTGGATGATGCAGAGCAGGCAACGGCTGACAACTCCAGCTTGGTACTGACGCAAGCGCCGCAATTCAAACATCCCTATCCTTATTATCAACCCCCGCTGCGCGCCGGCCCCAGGCGTCATTTGCTGTTCCAGCAGTTTAACGAATAGCTGATTCTCCGCGTTTTTGCTGAGCACACGGATACCCCTTGTGCCGGTCGCTGTTTTGTGGAGAATCCCGATGTTTGTAGACCCAGTCAAAGCCTCTGCCGCATGTGCAGAGCAGATTATTAAACCCGTGTTGCTGTGGCTGCTGCTGTGGCAACTCTGCCTGACTGCCGTGGCGCAGAGCACTTCTGCGCCTGTGGCAGCCGGTGACAGCCAGCCGACATTGCGTCTGGATCGCGCTGTGGCGCTGGCCGTGAACAACGACGACCCGGCACTGCAACGTTGGCAGGCACGAGCCGATGCGCTGCGCCAGCAGGCGGTTGCCGATGCGCAGTTGCCGGACCCGGAAGTCACCGGCGCGCTGGCCAACGTGCCGACCGACTCATTCCGCTTTGATCGCGACAACATGAGCCAGATCCGGGTCGGCGTGCGCCAGCAGTTTCCCGCCGGTAGCAGTCTGGACATTCGCCGCCAGCAGCGCTTGCAACAAGCTGAGGTCGAGCTGCAGCGACAGGCGCTGGAGCGGCTGCGCATCGCGCTGGCTGTAAGTGAATTATGGTTTGAGTTGTTTTATCACCAGCAGGCGATCGCGCTGATTGAGCGCAGCAAGGCTGCCGTAAGCGAACAGATTGGGGCGCTGTCGGCGGGTTTCGCCACTGGCCGTATGCAAGCGCAGGACATCAGCCGCGCCGAGCTGGAAGCTGCCTTGCTGGAAGATCAACGCCGCGATCATCAGATTCAGCAACAGCGCTTGCAGGCCGGTCTGGCCCGCCACATTGGCACGGCAGCACATGAACCATTACCTGAACAATGGCCGGCGTTGGCTGATTTCACTGATGTTGACAGCATCGAAGAGCTGCTGATCAGGCACCCGGCGGTGGCGGTGCAGGCCACCCAGGCAGCGGTAGCCGAGCACGATATCGAGCTGGCCGAACAGGCCTACAAGCCGGCCTGGGCAGTGGAGGCAGGCTATGGCCTGCGCACCGCGCGCCCGGATCTGGCCAGCATCGGCGTCAGCCTGAGCCTGCCTTTTTTTACCGACAAGCGCCAGGACCAACGGCGTGCTGCCGCCATCGGCCAGCACAGCGCCGAACTGCTGGATCGTGATCTGCTGCTGCTGCAACTGCGCCGCGACCTGCAGCAGAGCTGGGCCGACTGGCAGGGTCTGGGTGAACGCGTGGCTTTGTATCAGCAACTGATCGAGGCCCGGGCGCGCCAGACCACGGCAGCCTCGCTGAGCACCTACGCCAACGGCCAGACCGATTTTGCCGAGCTTATGCGCAGCCAACTGGCCCTGCTGGAAGTGCAGCTCAAGCGCGTCAAGGTGCAGAGCGAGAGGGCCCGCGCCTGGGCCAGGCTGGCCTACCTGGCCGGAGGTGAGTTGTGAATCACGCGGCAACAGCGGCAGCGCTGCTGGCGGCACTGCTGCTGGGGTTTGCCGGTGCCTGGTGGCTGCTGTCAGCCAGAGATTCTGGTTCACCAGAACAAGCAGCGGCAGGATCAGCAGCAAGCGACGAGCGCGAAATCCTCTACTGGGTCGCACCGATGGACCCGAGCTTCCGCCGCGACAAGCCGGGCAAATCGCCGATGGGGATGGACCTGTTGCCTGTCTATGCCGATGACCAGGACGCTGCCGGCAGCGATCAGCCCGCGCTGCGCATCAGCCCGGTGGTTATGAACAACATCGGCGTGAAAACTGCAACCGCCCAGCGCAGCGGCCTGCCGCGCACGCTTGCTACCGTGGCGCGCGTGGTGCCCAACGAATACCGCCTGGGCCACGTGCATGTGCGCACCGAAGGCTGGATCGAGTACCTCAGCGTGCATACCGAAGGCGCCAGGGTGGAGCAAGGCGAGGTGCTGTTCAGGTTCTATGCGCCAGCGCTGGTCAGTGCCCAACAGGAATACCTGCAGGCACTGCAACTGCAGCAGTCCGCGCTGATTGCCGCGGCTGCAGAACGGCTGCTGGCGCTGGGTCTGCAGCCGCGCCAGATCGATCGGCTCAAGCAGGACCGCGAGGTCGAGCGTCTGGTGGATATCCGCGCGCCGCGCGATGGCTACGTGCTGGAACTCAACGTACGCCACGGCATGTATGTCACGCCCGCGCTGATGATCATGAGCATCGCCGATCTGTCCTCGGTCTGGGTCGAAATCGATGTGCCCGAACGCCAGGCCGGCTGGATTGAAGCCGGCCAGCCGGCGCGTGTCACGCTGGCCAGCGCGCCAGGACGTGTATGGCCGGCCCGGGTCGATTATGTCTACCCGACGCTGCGCGCGGAAAGCCGCACGCTGCGTGCGCGACTGGTGTTCGACAACCCCGGGCTGGTGTTCCGGCCCGGCATGTATGCCAGCGTCCGCATCGACGCCGGGACGAGCGATGATGTCGTCGTCGTGCCCAGTCAGGCGGTGATCCGCAGTGGCGACCAGCAGCGCGTGATCCTCGCTCTGGGCGATGGTTATTTCCGACCGGCCCAGGTGCGCACCGGACTGGAAAGCGAGGGTCGGGTGGAGATTCTTGCAGGACTGGCCGCAGGCGAAAAGATCGTCATCTCCAGCCAGTTCCTGATCGATTCCGAAGCCAGTCTGGATGCTTCCTTGTTGCGCATGATCGACGACGCCCCCACCCAAACCCTCCCCCGCAAGCGGGGGAGGGATGAGTCTCGGGGCTCCAACTCCCTCCCGCACGAGCTACGGACAGATGAGTCATCCGACACTCATCCCAACTCCCTCATCCGCGAACAACGGAAGCATGCGTCACCCGACGCTCATCTCAACCCCCTCCCTGGCGAGCAACCGAGGGATGAGTCTCCCGGCTCCAACTCCCTTCCCCGCGAGCAACCGAGGGATGAGTCTCTCAGCTCCAACTCCCTCCCCCGCGTGCGGGGGAGGGCCGGGGTGGGGGCCAATGGCGATGGAGCAAGCCAATGATCGAGAACATCATTCGCTGGTCGATCAGCAACCGTCTGCTGGTGCTGATGCTGGCAGCACTGCTGGCCGCCTGGGGCGTCATCTCGATGCTGCGCACGCCGCTGGACGCGATCCCGGATCTGTCCGATGTACAGGTGATCATCAAGGCCAGCTATCCCGGCCAGGCGCCGCAGGTGGTCGAGGATCAGGTCACCTACCCGCTGACCACCGCCATGCTGGCGGTGCCGGGTGCGGTAACAGTGCGCGGCTATTCTTTTTTCAACGATTCCTTCGTCCACGTCATCTTCGAGGACGGCACCGATCTGTACTGGGCGCGCTCGCGGGTGCTGGAATACTTAAGCCAGGTGACGCCCACGCTGCCCGACGGAGTGCGCACGGCGCTGGGCCCCGACGCCACCGGGGTCGGCTGGGTGTATCAGTATGCGCTGGTCGACCGCAGCGGCCAGCATGATCTCGGCGAGTTGCGCTCCATTCAGGACTGGTTCCTGAAGTTCGAGCTGCAGACGATCAAAGGCGTCTCCGAAGTCGCAAGCATCGGCGGCATGGTGCGCCAGTATCAGGTGGTGGTTAACCCGGACAAATTGCGCGCCTACGACATACCGCTGACGCGCGTGCGCGATGCCATCGAGCGCGGCAACCTGGAAAGCGGTGGCCGGGTGATCGAGATGGCCGAGGCCGAGTACATGATCCGCGCCACCGGCTACGTCGATTCGCTGGAGGATCTGGAAAACATACCGCTGAAGACCACCAAAGAAGGCGTGCCGGTGCTGATACGCGATGTCGCCCGGGTTCAATACGGACCAGACTTACGGCGCGGCGTTGGTGAGCTCAACGGCCAGGGCGAGGCGGTCGGCGGGGTGATCGTGATGCGTTTCGGCGAGAATGCGCTGGGCACCATCGAGCGCGTCAAACAGCGGCTGGAAGAACTGAAAAAAGGCCTGCCCGACGGCGTCGAGATCATCGAGACTTACGATCGCTCCGGCCTGATCCACCGCGCGGTGGACACGCTGTCGGAAAAACTGGTCCAGGAGTTCATTATTGTGGCGCTGGTCTGCCTGCTGTTTCTGTTCCACTTTCGCTCATCGCTGGTGGTCATCCTGAGCCTGCCGCTGGGCATTCTGGTCAGCTTCATTGTCATGCAGGCACAGGGCATCAACGCCAACATCATGTCGCTGGGCGGCATCGCCATTGCCATTGGCGCGATGGTTGATGCCAGCATCGTCATGATTGAGAATTATCATAAGCATCTGGAAGGATCCGGCAAGCATCTGGAAGGATCCGGCAATCACCTGCAACAAGCGGGCGGTGACCTCGACGAGGACAGTCGCTGGCGCGCCGTTGCCGACGCCGCCAGCGAGGTCGGCCCGGCGCTGTTTTTCTCGCTGTTGATCATCGCGCTCAGCTTCGTGCCGATCTTTGCGCTGGAAGCCCAGGAGGGCCGCCTGTTCAAACCGTTGGCGTTCACCAAAACCTACGCCATGGCGGCGGCAGCGGGCATCGGTATCACGCTGGTGCCGGTGCTGATGGGCTACCTGATTCGCGGGCAAATCACGCCGGAGCAGAAGAATCCGGTCAATCGTTTATTGATTGCTGCGTACCGGCCGCTGCTGGCGCTGGTGCTGCGCTTCCCGAAATGGACCCTGCTGGTGACGCTGGCGGTGCTGGCGACCACCTGGATACCCTATTCCCGGCTCGGCAGCGAGTTTATGCCCGAACTTGACGAGGGTGATTTGCTCTACATGCCCAGCGCATTCCCGGCTGCATCGGCCGGCAAAATGGCCGAGATCCTGGGCCAGACCAACCGGCTGATCATGTCCGTGCCCGAAGTCGAGAGTGCCTACGGCAAGGCCGGGCGGGCCGACAGCGCGACCGATCCGGCACCGCTGACCATGATCGAGACCACGATACAGTTGAAGCCGCGCGATCAGTGGCGTGCAGGCATGACCATGGACAAGCTCAAGGCCGAGCTAGATGCGCTGGTGCAGGTGCCCAGCCTGGTCAATATCTGGATCATGCCGATCAAGAACCGCATCGATATGCTCGCCACCGGCATCAAGACACCGGTCGGCATCAAAGTGTCGGGTCCGGATCTGGCGGTCATTGCTGAACTTGGCCAGCAGATCGAGCGAGCGCTGAAAGACGTTCCGGGCACCGCATCGGTCTATTCCGAAAGGGTCACCGGCGGCCGTTATGTGAGCATCGATGTCGACCGCCTGGCCGCGGCGCGCTTTGGCCTGAACATCGCCGACGTGCACGACATCGTGCGCGCGGCCATCGGTGGCATGCGCGTGGGCGAGAGCGTCGAGGGCCTGCAGCGTTATCCGATCAATCTCAGATACCCGCGTCATCTGCGCGACTCACTCACCGACCTGCGTCATCTCGCCATCGTCACCCCCGACGGCGCACAGATCACGCTATCTGCGGTCGCCAAGGTCGCGGTCGAAAGCGGCCCCGGCGTCATCCGTACCGAAAACGCTCGGCTCAACGGCTGGATCTACGTCGACGTCTCCGATGTCGATCTCGGCGGCTATGTGCGCCGGGCCAAGCAGGCCGTGGCTGAAAACGTCGAGCTGCCGGCCGGCTATGCGCTGGGCTGGTCCGGCCAGTTCGAAAACATGCAGCGCGCGGCGGCGAAACTGCAGCTTGTCATCCCTGCAGTCGTGGGCATCATCGTGCTGCTGCTGTTCATGAATTTCCGCAACCTGATCTCGGTGGCGATCATCCTGGGCACACTGCCGCTCTCCTTGGTGGGCGGTTATTGGCTGCTCTACCTGCTCGGCTACAACCAGTCGATCGCGGTCGGGGCCGGGTTTATCGCCCTGGCCGGCGTGGCCGTGGAGATCGGCGTGTTGATGCTGGTGTATCTCGATCAGGCCATGGCCCGACAGCGTGCACTGGCTGCGCACGAAGGTCGTCATTTCATGCGGTCAGATGTCATGCAGGCGGTGACCGCAGGCGCATTGCTGCGCGTGCGCCCGATTATCATGACGGTGGCAGTTATCATCGCAGGCCTATTGCCGATCATGCTCGGTTCCGGCACCGGATCAGAAGTCATGCGCCGCATCGCCGCACCGATGGTTGGCGGTATGCTTTCGGTCACCGTGCTGTCACTGCTGGTGCTGCCGGTGGTGTATTACCTGTTGCGAGCGCGCGGAACTGAATAGCGTGGTAGGTGCTGGTAAACGGTGCAACCATCACCACCCCGGCTGATGCATATCGCGCCAAGGCAGGCAGGAAACGCCTGAGCGACGATAACTCCGCTCACCGCCATAGACCAGCCGCAACTCTGGCTTTGCTTCCGCGGCACTGGTCTGCTCGCTGAAGTTTTTCAGGTGGCGCAAAAATGTTGGCTGGAGTGTGGCACCGGATTTGGCCTTGCAGGCGATCAGCTTGCTGCCCGCTTGAAGCAGGATGTCGATTTCACTGCCGCGCGTTTCTCGATAGTGGTACAGGTTTGGCTGCAGGCCACGATGGCTGTGGTGCTTGTAGATTTCACTCGCCACCCAGCTCTCGAAGATCGCCCCGCGCAGCGGATGATGGCGCAGTTGCTCGCTGTCGCGGATGCCGAGCAGATGACAGACCAGGCCAGAATCCAGAAAGTGCAGCTTGGGTCGCTTGACCAGTTGTTTGCGAATGTTGCGATGCCAGGCCGGGCAACGCAGCAGCAGAAAGCTGGTTTCGAGAATCGAAAGCCAGGCTCGAGCGGTATTGTGCGAAACCCCGGTGTCACTGCCCATGGCGGTGAGATTGACTTCCTGTGACGTATGCGCCGCACACAGCCGCAAGAAAGTGGTGAATGCCGCCAGGTCGGTAACATTGGCGATTTGTCGCACATCACGTTCGACGTAGGTGGCCACGTAATCGGCCAGCCAGCGTTGCGCTGGAATGCCTCGGTCATGGATACGGGGGTAGGCACCAGCGAACATGACTTCGTACAAGTTATTTTTGGCGATGCCGAAGTCCTTGTATTCTTCCAGACTCAACGGCAGCAGTTGCAGCACTGCCGTGCGCCCGGCGAGGGATTGACCGATGCTGGCCGACAGCCCGAAATGTTGCGAACCGGTAAGTATGAAGCGTCCCGGCGCAGCATCGGCATCAATGGACTCCTGAATATAGCCCAGCAACTCGGGAACATGCTGGATTTCATCCAGAATCAGTCCGTGCGTATGCTCTGCCAGCAGACCGCGCGGGTCTTCGCGGGCAAAGCTGCGTTGATCCAACGGCTCCAGATTAATATAACTGTGTTCGGGAAAAACTGCCCGGCACAATGTGGTTTTGCCGGATTGACGCGGACCGGTCAAGGTGAGTGCCGGGTATTGTTGCGCCAGTTGTTTGACAACGGTGCTCATTTGACGACGATGAATCATGCATAGATTGTAATTTCAACTTACAATTTATGCAATTTACACAGCAGGCATGATTGCTTTTTGACGGCACCTACGCGAATGATGGTGTTGCCTTCATTGCAATTGTTCGTTAATGCTGCGGGTCATAAACACGCTGTTGGGGTCTGCCTGGTAATGGCCAAATGGTCCGCATTCGACAAAGCCATGACGACGGTAGAATGCACGCGCCGGAGCAAAATAGCGCCAGCTGCCGGTTTCAATACTCAATCGCTTGATGCCTGCGGCGCGCGCGTCAGTGATGATCTTGTGCAGCAACTGACTGCCGACGCCGCAACCACGCAGCGCTGCCAACGTGTGCATGCTTTTCACCTCGCCATGGTCAGAGCTGATCTGCTGCCAGGCACCGATGCCTACCAGTTGCGCAGCATGCCAGGCGCTCCACAAATGCACCTGCGCGGCGCGAAAATCATCCGGGTCAAGTGCATGCGCACTCTCCGGTGCAGTTTCGGCGCGGGCGCTGGCAGCGTGCGCAATGAGCAGTGCCCGCACCTGCGCATCGTCGATATCACCCGGCTTGAGCATCAGGGTAAGGTTTCTGGTCATGGCTTGCATCGGCTGTAGCAAGACTGACCAAAACTATAGCAGCTTGTGACCTGTAACAAGCGCACATACATCTGAGTCGAGCACTGTCCATCCAGACCCGGAGTCTACCGATGCAAGACGATCATTGCTGCCATGGCGATGGGGAAAAGGCGAGCTCGAAGGGCGACGAGCAGCGCTACGACCAAGTACCCAAAGACCACTCCGGCATGGTCTACACCTGCCCGATGCATCCGCAGGTGCGCTCGATTAAGGCCGAGGCCTGTCCGCTGTGCGGTATGGGCCTGGAGCCGGAAACCATCAGCCTCGATGAGCCACATGACAACAGTGAACTGCAAGACATGCAGCGGCGCTTCTGGGTCGCGGTGCTGCTGTCGGTGCCACTGCTGGTGGTGAGCATGGGCGGCATGCTGCCGGGCCTGGGCATGAATGCCCTGCTCGGCCACGGCACCAGGTTGTGGCTGGAACTGGCGCTGGCCACGCCGGTGGTGCTGTGGTGTGGCTGGCCGTTTCTACAGCGCGGCTGGCACTCGATCAGCAACCGCAACCTGAACATGTTCACGCTGATTGCCTTGGGCGTGTCGGTTGCTTATCTGTATTCACTGCTGGCGACGCTGGCACCGGGGTTGTTTCCGGCGGCGTTCCGCGACAGCCATGGCCAGGTCGGCGTGTATTTTGAGGCGGCGGCGATCATCGTCACGCTGGTGCTGGTCGGCCAGGTGCTGGAGTTGCGCGCGCGCAATG
>CAZHRH010000049.1:0-2868 GCA_964534475.1 uncultured Wenzhouxiangellaceae bacterium | reverse complement strand
GCCACCATAAACACCAGCGGCAGCCTGATCATGCGCGCCGAGCGCATCGGCAGCGAGTCCACGCTGGCACAGATTGTACAGATGGTGGCCCAGGCCAGCCGCTCGCGAGCACCGATCCAGAACGTAGTCGATCAGGTGGCGGCATGGTTTGTGCCGGCGGTGGTGCTGAGCGCGGGACTGGCCTTTGTCGTGTGGGCCATCTGGGGACCGCCACCAGCGCTGGCTTACGCCATGATCAATGCCGTCTCGGTGCTGATCATTGCCTGCCCCTGTGCACTGGGTCTGGCCACGCCGATGTCGATCATGGTCGCCAGCGGCAAGGGTGCGTCCATGGGGGTGCTGTTCAAAGATGCTCAGGCGCTGCAAACGCTGCGCGCGGTGGACACGCTGGTGATCGACAAGACCGGCACCCTGACCGCAGGCAAGCCCGAACTGAGCGATATCTTGCCCATCGATACTGGTACCGAAGAGCAACTGCTGGCATTGGTGGCGACGCTGGAGCGCGGCAGCGAGCACCCGCTGGCAGCGGCCATGGTTGCCGCTGCGCAATCCAGAAACATTGAGTTGGGCCAGCAGCGTGAGTTCGATGCCATCAGCGGCCAGGGCATTACCGGCCAGGTCGACGGCCAGCACATCGCGGTCGGCAATCGCCGGTTGATGGAGGAGCTTGATATTGATGTCAGCGGCTTGCTGGACCAGGCTGAACGACTGCGAGCAGAAGGCAAAACCGCCGTCATGGTCGCAATCGATGGCAGTGCTGCCGGACTGATCGCGGTCGCCGATCCGATCAAGGACGACGCCCGCGATGCCATCCGCACGCTGCAGGACGATGGCATCGAAGTGATCATGCTCACCGGCGACAGTCGTACAACGGCTCAGGCGGTGGCCAGCGAGCTGGGCATCGACGAGGTGCTGGCCGAGGTGTTGCCGGAACAGAAAGCCGACAAAGTCAAAGCCTTGCAGGATGCTGGCCGCATCGTCGCCATGGCCGGTGACGGCATCAATGATGCCCCGGCGCTGGCCCAGGCCCAGGTTGGCATCGCCATGGGCACCGGTACCGATGTGGCGATGGAATCCGCCGGCGTGACGCTGGTCAAGGGCGATCTGCGCAGCATCGTGCAGGCCCGCCAGTTGAGTCGGGCGACGATGACAAACATCCGCCAGAACCTGTTCTTCGCGTTTGCCTACAACAGCATCGGCGTGCCGGTGGCCGCCGGTGTGCTGTACCCGTTCTTCGGCATCCTGCTGTCGCCGATGATCGCAGCGGCGGCGATGTCGCTCAGCTCGGTGTCGGTGATCGGCAATGCTTTACGGCTGCGGCGTGTCCGCATCAGTTGACAAAATGCCAGCGATGTAATCCATGCGCGGTAGGTTGCTCGATGGCCGAGTTTGTGTTGCAGAAGACTGCTCGCAGGCGAATATTTCAGCGGTCACAGAACACTTTCCCAAATGTTTACCGGCAAGCAGGCTCCACAGCGGCTAAAGTCAAGCTGAGTCAATATTTCGGTGGCAACAGATGTTGCCTGCCGCATCAAAACGCACGTTGCAGTGCGACACCATGCTGTCGCGCAAACGCTGTCTGGCGCGCAAGAGTCGCGACTTGACGGCGCTGAGACTGAGGTCATTGCGGGCAGCATAATCAGACTGCCGCATGCCCTGCAGGTCGCATTGGCGAAGTATGTCCTGATCGCTTTCCGCCAGGCTGGCCAGGTTGCGCATCAGACACTGCTGCAGCTCTTCAATGGGATCGCATGCCGGCTCGGTATGCGGCAAGGAATCCTCGATCGGGCTGGTTGAACGCTGGCGGCGCTCGTGGTCGGTGGCGACATTGCGTGCCACGCGAAACATCCAGGCACGGGGATTGTCCAGTTGGCAAAATCCCCGTCCTTCCCGCATCGCACGGATGAACACATCATGCAGCAGATCTTCCGCGCCAGCCATGTCACCCATACGGCGCGCCAGATAGCCACGCAATTCGCTTGCGTGTAACTGCCAGGCGCCGAGCACGCAGGCAAAACTTGAGTCACCAGCAACCGGCCCATCAACTGGCATGGAAACTTCATTTGTATTCGATTGGGTCATGTTCTGTTATGCAACAAGTTTTGCTACTTGTGCATGTAAGTGTGATGTTCTAAACAGTATTGCAATGCTCTGAGCACCTCTGCGACAGAGCAACGCTGCCGAAGTCGGGAGCATTCGCTAACGAACATTCAGCGGCTGATGCCATACGCCGGTATTCTCGGCGCGTTTTTCATAAGCCGATATCCACAGCTCATAGCTGCCCTGCTTGGGCGCAGCAAGCTTGCCGGCAAAGCGGTTGGTCTTGCCGGTGAATGCCAGCGGGAAGCTCTGCACCGGCTTGGCATTGTGATACAGACTCGCCTGCAAGGTGAAATCCTCACTATTCCACAAACCGCCTTTGCTGATCGGACAACCGCACAGCATGGTCACATCCACGCTGGCATGCAGTTCACCATCGCTCAGCGCGATGTCAACCGGTGCGATGATCAAGCCGGGCAACTGCAGCACAATGCCCGGGTTGACCAGGTCCTGGCCCGGCAACAACCACTGGGTCACGCTCAAATTGCGCATGCTTTGTGGCACAGCCAGCGGCCCGGTGATGTGGATTTTTACCAGCGTTGGTTGATCGATGTTGATGGCTGCGCTGAATGCGGCAGTCTCTGGCGTTAGCGGTGCATGACCTCGGGTTTGGCCTTGTTGCATCAATGCTGGAGTATCACCGGTGGCTCCGGTGATCTCGCCTGTGGCCAGCAATGCGCCGGTTTGTGCGTTTTCGATCACCACGTTCATGTCGCCGACGCCGCTGCCGATGAATTTTGCATCCACCGCACGCACCTGAACCTTCAC
>CAZHRH010000048.1:0-13637 GCA_964534475.1 uncultured Wenzhouxiangellaceae bacterium | reverse complement strand
TCGTCATCGCGGGTGTGGTGATCGGTTTTCAGGTCACGGCGTGGAATGCCGAGCGCGGTGAACGCGAGTCTGAGGCCAATCACCTTGCCTATCTGGCGAAGGACCTGAATGCCGATATTGAGGAACTGACCTACATCGAAGACATGGCGCTTCGACGTCTGTCCACACTGGATGCGGTTATCGTGCAGGCGACAGGCGCGCCGACACGGTTGATTTTCGATATGCCGGGTTTTCAGGTCAGGTTCCAGCCTGATCCGGCACTGGAAAACCCGGCGCAATGCTCATTGATCTATACCGCCACCGCCATGTCGAGGCTGGATGGAAGCCGACACGCCTACAATACACTCATCCGCGTAACGCCTACATGACGTTTCCCTAAGCCCGACTTAAGGCATAGTAAAAACCGGTTTTCACTGCTCGACTTCATCGGCATCATTGATGTTCAGCGCCAGACTGAATCGATCACTGATCCACAGCAGCATACGATCTGTTGCATCCAGCGATGTGCGGTACTCCATCACCTGGCGCGCAAATTCTGGCTTATCGGTGATCAAACCATCGACGCCCATCGACATCATACGCGACATGGTAATCGGGTCGTTAACCGTCCACGCATACACATCCTTGCCTGCAGCCTTGGCACGCTTGAGCATAGGTCGCGATACCTTGCCCAGGTTGATTGCAATGAAGTTTCCTTGCAGGCCGCTGAGATTACCGATGGAAGTCGCCGCCAGCACACCGGTACGCCAGTCCGGTCGCAGTCTGCGCATCTTCTTCACAGCAGCATATTTCAGCGACATGGTGGCAATTTGATCTGCCATGTCAGCCTCTTCCACCAGTTGGATGACGCGCTTTTCCAAATCAATGTCATGACCGTAGTATTTCAGCTCGATCAGGACTTGAACACGGTCTTTGGCAATGGACAGCACATCACGCAGCAGAGGCGGGCGCTGATCGGCATAAATTGGATCAAAGCGGCTGCCGATGTCAATGTCGGCAAGGTCCTGCATGGTAGCGTTCCATACCTTCAGGTTAACGCCGGCAGCTTTCATGAAATCGCTGTCATGGATCACCACAACCTCACCATCAGCGGTTTCCTGGACGTCAATTTCAACCCAGTCGGCACCATCTTCAATGGCTTTTTTCACCGCAGCCAGGGTGTTTTCCGGTCGGCTGCCCGCTGCTCCGCGATGGCCGATAATTGCCACCTTATGGTCCGCTTGAATATTGTCCAGGAGCACTCCGCCAACCGCTGCGCTGGCCATTGCAAGGCCGATACATGCAGCCAGAGCTGCAGCGACAGGTGATTTCCAGCTGAACTCTGCACCAGGCTCGACCTCTTTGCCTATCTGCCGACCGGCCAATGCCTGGTTGAAATTGTCATTCAGAAGGTCAGCCAGTGCACCATTGGCGACAGCGCTGACCATCAGGTCCAGCGTCGTCCATAACAGCAGCACAACGATCAGCACGCCAGCAATCAGAGGCAGTCTTGTTCCCAACATATCCGGTAATATTGCCAAGGCAAGCACGGCAACAAAGGCCAGGAAAGATGCGACGAGTAAGCGTACAAGCAGCCATATGCAAACTCTGATGAACAGGGCCAAGCGGTTGCCACGCATCGTTTCATCACTTTCGCGAAAAGCTGCAGCTATAGGCTGATCGTCGAACAGGATTAAATGTAGAGTCATGGCCCAAGCGAACAAACGCCGCAGCAAAATACTGGCCAGTATGACGGCAGCAATCGTGATCAGGAATGTCGCAAGGAGGAATTCAGGGGGTTTATTGCTGATGTAGTAATTAATATCGTAGTCTTGCAACAAGAGTAAATATATGGCGAGCGAAAACAGCAGAAAAGGGATGCTGATAACCAGCACACGAATCAGCAGGCTGGCTGCAAACCGTGCCAGCACTGTGATGGCTCGCAGAATGAATCCAATTGCAGTTGCAAGCGCATCCAGCATGTGTAATTGTCCGCTGCGCAATATCACTGTCATCATGGCCACATCAAGCAAGCTGCTGACAAGCAACAGCGAGAGCATTGTGAGCCCGACGATGCCACCTGCAGGTGTGACCAGAAAGTGTACTATGTCCTGGTCGGTCAAGGCACTTTGACCGGAAATGGAAATCGCTACTGCGGCCAGTACGCCAATCACCGGTACCAGTATGCCTGCTGAGAGAAGCCGGAAGAAGACATGAACAGCCAGGAACGGCCCAAACCTTTGCACCGCCTGTCTATAACTGCCTAAAACATCCGCCAGCATTGCTTTTATCCCTATGTCATTAGTCTTCATAGTACGCTGCATCCCGGTTCATTACCGATCTAGCCTGGATTATTCATGAGCTAAGTGCATACGGCAACTGCTGTGGGCGTTAGTAGTCAGACAGATTCGCCGTTGCCGACAGTGCGACTCGCTCATCAGGGCCGCGCGCTTCAAGCTCGACGGCATCCCCTGACGGTGTGCCGCGCAGGCGCAGCGCAGTGAGGTCGAACAGTGGAGCCGCACCGCGAAAACTGAAGGCTGCGATGCGGCGAGCGTCGTTGCGACTGACCAGATCGGCCAGCAGCATGGCCGTCAGTGGGCCATGCACGATGAGACCTGGATAGCCCTCATCATCACGGGCGTAGGCGCGGTCGTAGTGAATACGGTGGGCATTGAAGGTCAGCGCTGAGAACCGAAACAGCAAGCGGGAATCCGCGCTAAATTCGCGCGACCAACTCCCGGCTTGCGGCGCCGGCGGGGCAACAACTTGCGGTGCCGGCAGCGGCGCGCCGGCCTCACGATACACAATGTCCTGCTGTTCCTCGATGCACAGCTCACCGGCTTGCTCAAAGCGGTAATCAACGGTGACAAAGGCGAGTTCACCCGAGCGTCCCGACTTCTGCTGAACGTCGCGTATCTGCGCGCGCCGCTCGGCTGGCTGGCCGAGGCGCAAGGGCCGGTGAAAAGTCATGCGCGAACCGGCGAACATACGCCGCGGCAGCTCGATGGGCGGCATGAATCCACCCCGCTGCGGATGCCCATCAAGCCCCAGATGCGACTGCGGTACGGTCGCGAGAAAATAGAACCAGTGCCACAGCGGCGGCAGCGCCGCGCCTTGTTCAAGTTTCAGTTCATTGCGATCCAGCATGGCCGCAGCAGCCTGCGCGCGCCAGGTCGGCTATGGCAGCGTCGGTGAATTGCGGTTGCCGTGACAAGCGCGGCGCTACCACAGACTTCGCACTGACGCAGTGCCACAAGCGATACACCGATATTCGTTCTGCGGTTGACACCAAAGGTTCATTTGACACCCCGCGTGGATAGGCATATATTTAGGCATCGAGTGCAATTACCATGCATTCGGGGAGCCTTTGAAATGAGCCGATTGCTCGTTGTATGCGCGCTGTTTATGTTGTCTCAGCCGTTGTTGGCCGAGGATCGTGTGTTCGCCGACGGTTTCGGCGAAGAGGATAATTGCGCCGAACCTTTACCGTTCAATTGCGATCCACCGCTCGTTGACACTTCAGGCGTGCATCTCAACGACATCCGTGTCGATGCCATTGAACGCGGCATCGAGGATGACGCGAGCACGGTGCCGCCGCTGGTGTGGGTCGAGTTGTACAACGGTGGTGCGGCCGCGGCGGATCTGAACGGCATGGAGTTACGCACCGCAGTCGAATCGGTAAGCGCCGTTTTGCCAGGCGTGAGTTTGCCCCCAGGGGCCTTTCTGACCGTGCATTTCCTGCCCGCTGGTACAACCGGTCCCGGCCTGGGATTGATGGACGATCTCGACTTTTCCGACGGCCAGGGCGCGATTTTCGCCGACTTTGGCGGCGAGCCGAATCCGGACGCCGACGACCTGGCCCTGGTGGATGGAACCTCGACCCTGAGTTTCGTCGCCTGGGGTGAACCCCTTGATCCTGTCTCCGCGTTGGAAGTTGCCGCTGTTGACGCGGGCGTCTGGACGGCCGGCAGCCGGATACCGCGTTCCAGATTCACGGCCGGCGAGAGCGTCGGGCTGCTTCTTGACGGGTTCCACGCCACACTGGGTGCCACCCAACGCGCTGCAGGCGGCCTCCGCAGCCATGCCGACTGGAGCACGGTGCCGTGGGTGGATCAGACCGCCGGCATTCAGCAGCCGACGAAACCGTTGCAAGTCTCGCCGCTCGACGGCCAGTTGTTACCAGCCGCGCCGGTCGAGTTAAGCTGGCGTGCCTGTCCGCAGGCGTCGAGCTATCTCGTGGAGCTGCGCGACAGCGAGGACGGATCGGGTGAGCGCATTCAGCACCTGGTGCAATCGACCTCGTTGACCCTGACCAGCGAGCAGCTGCCATTCAATCCGGTGTTCTGGACCGTTTCCTGCCTGTTTGAAGGCAATTCAAAACGCACCCGCTTCCCGCCACCGCACGTGTTTGGAATCGCGCCGCTTGCCGGACCCGGAATTCCGCCGGCCGTTTCGCTGGCGGTCCCGCATTTTTATCAGCGCAAGGACACCAACGCGCTTTGCCTGTACGACTTCTCGGAAAAAGGCGGCAATCGTATCGGCTGTCCGGAAACCATCACCGGCCAGAGTTGCACCTGGGATGCGCCGCATGCGGTGAGTTCGGCAGCACAGGTTCGAGCATGCGGACGGCTGACCGAGAACAACTGCGTGCGCGCCTCGATTCAGATGGTCCATTCCTTCCTCACCGGCGGCAGCCCCGCACTGCACCAGGACTACATCTCGTATTTGATCTTCAGCGGACTGAACCCCCCGGGCGTTGCCGATGCCGAAGATCCGGAAGGCGATCTGGGTGCCGGACGCGGGGTTCCGGCCGGCCCGACCCGGGCCGCGCTGGCCGAGGTTCTGGGGGTCGATGCAGCCGAGATCGACGTCTTCGGCGATCCGTCGTTTTCAGACATTCGCGGCTGGCTCGATGCCGGTCGGCCCGTGATCATGTTCCGTTTCTGGCACCGCAGCGAAGGCGGCGGTCATGCCACCGTGATTCGCGGCTACCAGACCACGCCGTTCGGCGCGGTTATTGTTCACGATCCAACGTTCGGCCCGGATCTGGTGTTTCGCTACAGCGACTACACCCGCCGCAACCTGAGAAGCAACAATGCAGTTGTGGCCATCGTGCCGCCGGCAATAATCGGTACGCCGCTGGGCGATCCGCCGAACGCGCTGCATGCAGGCAGCCTGTTTGACGATAGCGGCGACAATGACGGCGTGGTCAGTTTTGACGAACGGGAGAGGTTTGCGACTGATCTGACCAACTTCGATACCGATTTCGACCAGGTCGACGACAAGGCTGAAGTTCACAGCTATACCTTTGCGCTGGGCGAGCGCACCATCGTCTCCCGCAATCCGGACATCGATAACGATTCGTTCCGCGCCGAACTGGACTGCAATAGCGATAACGACTTGTCTGGAGACCTGGACGGCGGCGAAGACATCAACGGCGACGGCGGTGACCTGGTCGAGCCAGATGCGGTCGGGCCCGGTGAGACGGACAAGTTCCGTGCCGGGCCAGATCTGGACGAATTGAATTTGCAGGTCACGCCGACCACCGGACCGCCGGAAACAACCTTCACGTTGACCGGAGGGACGCTTAGCGGTAATTATCTTTACCAGTTCGAAGTCGTCGACTGCCTGAGCCCGAAACTGCCAGGTGACCCGATTTCCGGCGGTGCCTGGGCCACCGACTCCAGCGGTAACGGCTCATCGCCAATATTCACTTGCCCGAAACCGGGCTGCTGGATCGTATATGCCGATCTTGCCGATGACAACATTTGGCAGAATCCCAATCCTGCGGTACCCTCTCTGGCTGCCTGTGACGCCAGTTTCACGATTGATTGCAAGTGTGTTCCGGAAGATGGTGAAGATGACTCTCGGCGAGTCGACGACAGCTCACTTGTACTGCCGGAGAACAACGAAATCGATGACTTGTTCGAGGTCGAGATCACGAGCTTTACACCGGATCCATTGGATCTTGTCGTCCGCACCCGATCCGGAACAGGCGGCGTACCGCCGATCCATGATTGGCACCTGATCATGCAGGTTCCGGGGCCAGACGCGAGCACCCTGCTCGACTTTACCAACGGCGGCTTTTTGTGGGCACAGCTTCAGTTCGACCAGGCCGGTGCTCTACTCAATCCGCCGCAATGGTGGATCTGGGATCCCCTAATGGGCTGGCAACCCGAACAAATCCCGCCTCAGCCAGGTCAACCTTTGATCAACGACCAGCTCCTTCTGGAACCCCATGTGGAGATCGAACTCGTTGCGTTGAGCCTGCGCTCGGTCGCGCCGATCGTGGTCGTCAATGGCCAGGATAAGCAAATCTCCGGAGTACGCCCGGTGACGTTCGGACAGGATCTGGCACCGACCAATCCCGGGCCGATTGCAGACGCGGTGCCAGACCTGCAGCCGGTCAACGGCCAGCCCCCCGTGGGTCAGGGTTTTGTCGACGGCACCAGTTGCAACTAACGGCAACTCCTCGACCGCAAAGTCGCGCTGATCGTACCAGCTCGGATTGAGTATCATGTGAACTCCATCACGGATAACGTCGCTAGCTGACCCGGCGGGATTTCCCCATGAAGATCGGGAGCCCATCTGGGTCACTAGCCACCCATGGCGACCGGACCTTCAAAAAAACTAATCGGAACCATGCTTCTGCTTATGGCTTGTGCCAGCCAAGCTGGCCATCTTGACGTCATCGGCTTCACGCTGAACGAAGACTGTACCCTGGGACAGCACCTTGAAATCGTCGACGACTTCAACGAATGGGGCAAGGCCTTCGGCTACCGCGCAGAGGTCGCCGCGCCCTTGTTCAACAACGATATGGCAACTCACTACTGGCTAGGCCGCAGCGCGGATAATGAGACCTTCGGAAAAGCATACGACGCATGGGAAGCCGGCCAGGCTGATGCCGACAGCGTGCCGGCCAAAATCAACGCACGCTTCGAGGAATGCGGCGAGGAAAACACTTCGCGTAACGCCTACATGACGTTTCCGTGAGCGGCTTACAAAGCTTTTTTCATTACCAGGGTCGGCAGCCATGCCGACCTTGTTCACGCTTAACTGAATTTGCCCAGCCACAAGAAGAGGGTAAAAATGAAGGGATCAGGTCGTAGCGTGTAAGGGGGTCTGCCATCGAAATTGCATGGTGGCGGCCACTTTTGCAGGAATTGAATAACTTCTGCCTGGGGGGCTGCGCCCTGAATGGATGAAGATCAACAGTCGGACAGGTTCGCCGTTGCCGACAGTGCGACTCGCTCATCAGGGCCGCGCGCTTCAAGCTCGACGGCATCCCCTGACGGTGTGCCGCGCAGGCGCAGCGCAGTGAGGTCGAACAGTGGAGCCGCACCGCGAAAACTGAAGGCTGCGATGCGGCGAGCGTCGTTGCGACTGACCAGATCGGCCAGCAGCATGGCCGTCAGTGGGCCATGCACGATGAGACCTGGATAGCCCTCATCATCACGGGCGTAGGCGCGGTCGTAGTGAATACGGTGGGCATTGAAGGTCAGCGCTGAGAACCGAAACAGCAAGCGGGAATCCGCGCTAAATTCGCGCGACCAACTCCCGGCTTGCGGCGCCGGCGGGGCAACAACTTGCGGTGCCGGCAGCGGCGCGCCGGCCTCACGATACACAATGTCCTGCTGTTCCTCGATGCACAGCTCACCGGCTTGCTCAAAGCGGTAATCAACGGTGACAAAGGCGAGTTCACCCGAGCGTCCCGACTTCTGCTGAACGTCGCGTATCTGCGCGCGCCGCTCGGCTGGCTGGCCGAGGCGCAAGGGCCGGTGAAAAGTCATGCGCGAACCGGCGAACATACGCCGCGGCAGCTCGATGGGCGGCATGAATCCACCCCGCTGCGGATGCCCATCAAGCCCCAGATGCGACTGCGGTACGGTCGCGAGAAAATAGAACCAGTGCCACAGCGGCGGCAGCGCCGCGCCTTGTTCAAGTTTCAGTTCATTGCGATCCAGCATTGCCGCCGCAGCCTGTGCGCGCCAGGGATCCATAGCATCCTCATGCTGCTCGCAGCGACCAATCCATTCACTAAATTGCTCTGACATATCGATATATACCGTCTTTTTACGTTATCTTAGCTGTTTAATAAGAAACAGTTCGAGGTGGTTGCAGAGATGAGCTCTGAGCAACAGCAGGCAGAATCGGAGACAAGCAATCGACCGTTGCCGATGGCCGGCGTGCGCATTCTCGACCTTGGCACGTTTCTCGCCGGTCCCCACGCTGCCTCGATCCTCGGCGAGTTCGGTGCCGAGGTGCTCAAAATCGAGCACCCTGCGGCCGGCGATCCGATGCGCGGCTTTGGCAGCCCTACGGAACATCCGGAGCTGACGCTGGCATTCCTCACCGAAGCACGCAATCGCAAGTCGGTGACGCTGGATCTGCGCCAGGCCGAGGGCCGGGAGCTGTTTCTGCGTCTGATTGAGAAATCCCATGTGCTGATAGAGAACTTCCGCCCGGGCGCGCTGGAAGAGTGGGGACTGAGCTGGGATGTGCTGCGCGAAGCCAATCCGGGACTGGTGTTTCTGCGCGTATCCGGCTACGGCCAGACCGGTCCCTACCGGCGCCGTTCCGGCTTTGCCCACGTCGCGCATGCCTACTCCGGGCTGGCTTATCTGGCCGGATTTCCCGGCGAAACACCGGTGGTGCCGGGAACCGTGCCCCTGGGGGACTACATTTCCAGTCTCTACGGCGCCATCGGCATCTTGCTTGCCTTGCGCCACCAGGAAAAAACCGGCCGCGGTCAGGTCATCGATGTCGCCATCTTCGAATCGGTGTTCCGCACGCTGGATGAATTGGCCGCGGCCTACGGCATGTCCGGCGAGGTGCGCGAGCGCCAGGGTGCTGGCAGCTTTGTTGCAGTACCGCATGGCCATTTTCGCTGTCGCGACGACAAGTGGGTGGCGATCGCCTGCACCACCGACCGCATGTTCGAGCGCCTCGCCGCGGCCATGCAGCGACCGGAACTGGCGGCCGAGGACATGTACGGCCTGCAAAAAAATCGCCTGGCAGCGCGGACAGCGGTAAACGCCTTGATCGACGCCTGGGTGGGCAGCCATGATCGCACCGAGATCATGCAGCGCTGCCTCGATGCGCAGGTGCCGGCAGGCAATGTCAACAGCATTGAGGATATTTTCCAGGACGAGCATTTTCGCGCCCGGGGAACCCTGGCCAGCGTCGATGTGCCGGGCGTCGGCGAGGTCGTCGTGCCCGGTGTGCTGCCGCATCTGTCGAAGACACCCGGGCGCATCAGCGGCCTGGGTCCGCCGCTGGGCAATGCCACTGAAGATGTTTTGCGTGAGCTGCTCGGGCTGCTTGATGTTGACATCGACACACTGCGCAAGAACAAGGTGATCTGACCATGACCGACCGGCAACAAGCTAACGCCCAGGACCCATCGCGCAAGCCGAACGACAAGCTGCCGTTGAGCGGCATTCGCGTGCTCGATCTGGCCACGGTCATCGCCGGCCCGTATGCGGCCAGCATCATGGGCGAGTTCGGCGCCGAGGTGTTGAAGATCGAACAGCCCAAGGGCGGCTGCTCGCTGCGCAAGTTCGGCACCCCCACTGCGGTCGGCGACACGCTGACCTGGCTCAGCGAGGCACGCAACAAGAAGTCACTGGGGCTGGACCTGCGCACTGCAGAAGGTGCCGCTGTCCTCAAGCAACTGGTGGCCAGCACCGACGTGCTGGTGGAAAACTTCCGTCCGGGCACCATGGAGCGCTGGGGCCTGGGCTGGGAAACGCTGCAGCAGATCAACCCGCGCCTGATCATGCTGCGGGTGACCGGCTACGGCCAGGATGGCCCGTACAAGGACCGGCCCGGTTTTGCCCGCGTGGCCCATGCCGTCGGTGGGCTGGCTTATCTGTCGGGCATGCCGAAAGGCGTGCCGGTGACGCCCGGCTCGACCACGCTGGGTGATTACATGACCGGGCTGTACGGCTGCATCGGCATTCTCATGGCGCTGCGCTATCGCGACGCAAGCGGCGAGGGGCAGTACATCGACGCCAGTCTGTACGAGTCGGTTTTCCGCTGCACGGATGAACTCGCGCCGGCCTATGGCAAGTACGGCGTGGTGCGCGAGCGGCGTGGCCCAAACAACAATTATTTTGCCTGCCCCAACGGACACTTTCCAACCAGCGACGGCAAGTGGGTGGCGATCAGTTGCGCCACAGACAAGCTGTTCGTGCGTCTGGCCGAGGCCATGGAACGTCCGGAACTGGCAGCGCCGCATGTCTACGGAGACCAGGCGATTCGCCTGGAAAACCACCACGACGTCAATGAAATCGTGCGCGACTGGGCCGGCTCTTTGACCCGCGAGCAGGTGCTGGAGCGCTGCATTGCCACCGGCGCACCGGCCGGGCCGCTGAACTCCATCGAAGATATTTTTGGCGATCGCCAGTTCCACGCGCGCAGAATGCTGGTGGCCATCGACGATGAAGACGTCGGCGAGACGGTGATCGTCCCCGCGGTCATGCCGCGCATGTCGGAAACGCCGGGGGAAATCCGTCACCTGGGCCCGCGCCTGGGCCAGCACACAGACGAGGTGTTAACAGAGATCCTGGGGTTGGACGAGCACGAGATTGCCGCACTGCGAAAAAAGGGTGTGGTAGCGTGAATGCCGGAATACTCAGCGGCTTGCGTGTGGTCGAGGGCAGTGCGTTCGTTGCCGCACCACTGGGCGGCATGACGCTGGCCCAGCTCGGCGCCGAGGTGATTCGCTTCGATCCGATCGGCGGCGGGCTGGACCATGGCCGCTGGCCGCTGGCACCGGGCAGCAGCTACAGCCTGTTCTGGGCTGGGCTGAACAAAGGCAAGAAATCCATTGCCGTGGATTTTCGCCATGAGCAGGGGCGCGAACTATTAACTAGACTGATCACCTTGCCGGGCGCTAACGGCGGTATTTTCAGCAGCAATTTTCCGGCCCGTGGCTGGCTGGCTTTTGATGCTTTGCAGGCGCATCGCGAGGATCTGATCATGATCAATCTGCTCGGTCGTCGTGACGGTGGCTCCGAGGTGGACTACACGGTCAACCCGCAGCTCGGCCTGCCATGCATGACCGGACCTGAAGACAGTCCGGCTCCGGTCAATCACGTGCTGCCGGCCTGGGACCTGCTCGCCGGCCAGACCATGGCAACGGCGGTGCTGGCCGCAGAGCGCCATCGCCGCATCACCGGCCAGGGCCAGTTGGTGCGCCTGGCGCTGAAAGACGTCGCCCTGGCCACGCTGGGTCATCTGGGCATGCTCGCCGAGCACAGCCTCAGCGAGCAGGATCGACCCAAGCAGGGCAACTACCTGTACGGCGCTTTCGGGCGCGATTTCCAGACCCGCGACGGACAGCGGGTGATGCTGGTCGGCTTGACCGCCTCGCAATGGCAATGCCTGCTGGCAGCGACCGGACTGGCTGCGGCAGTGGCGGCGCTGGGTGAGCAACTGGATCTGGATCTTGACGACGAGGGCAATCGCTATCTGGCGCGCCGCGAGCTTGCGCAACTGATCGCAGACTGGGCCGCAACGCGAGATCTGGCCGAAATCGAGGCGGTGTTCAACCAGCACCGGGTCACCTGGGCGCCGTATCGCAGCGTCGGCGAAGCGCTGCGGCGGGATCCGGACTGCTCTGCCGACAACCCGATGTTCTCCATGCTTGAGCAGCCCGGCGTCGGTCGCTGGCTGGTGCCGGGTTCGCCGCTGCAGTTCAGTGCGCTGCCACGACAGGCCCCGGTGCGGGCTCCGCGTCTGGGTGAACATACCGATGAGATTCTGCTGGAACTGCTGGGCCTGAGCGAGGCTGAGTTGGGCAGCCTACATGATGCCGGTGTGGTCGCCGGCCCCTCACAATGACACTGAGATAAATTACTGCATGAGAACTGAAGCATGAAAACGCCGATCGATTTCTACAAGCCGCTGGCCCTGGGCGCACCGCAACCGCTGCGCGAGCGGCCGGTACGCCCGGAGCGCATGATCCATTTCTTTCCGCCACACATCGAGAAGATTCGCGCCAAGGCACCGGAGCTGGCGCGCTCAGGCGTCGACGTCATGTGTGGCAATCTTGAAGACGCCATCCCGGTCGAGTGCAAGCAAGCGGCACGCGCCGGTTGCATCGAACTGGCCAAGCGCGATGAGCTCGGCGACACAGCTCTGTGGGTGCGCGTCAATGCACTTGACAGCCCGTGGTTCCTCGACGACATGATGGAAATCATTGCTGCTGTCGGCGACAAGCTGGATGTGATCATGATCCCCAAGGTCGAGGGTCCCTGGGACATTCATTATGCCGACCAGCTCATGGCCCAGCTTGAGGCGCGTCATTCGGTGTCTCGTCCCATCGGCCTGCATGCGCTTCTGGAAACAGCCCAGGGCGTGGCCAACGTCGAATCGATCGCCGGCGCCAGCCCGCGCATGCACGGTCTCAGTCTTGGTCCGGCCGACCTGGCCGCTTCGCGCGGCATGAAAACCACGCGCATCGGTGGTGGTCATCCGGGTTATGGCGTGCTCGCCGATCCGCTAGAAGGCCAGCCGGAACGCAGCTTTTACCAGCAGGATCTGTGGCACTACACGGTCGCGCGCATGGTTGACGCCTGTCGCATGCACGGCATCGGCGCCTTTTACGGGCCGTTCGGTGATATTGCCGATGAGGCGGGCTGCGAGTCGCAGTTTCGCAACGCTTTCCTGATGGGCTGTAGCGGTGCCTGGTCGCTGGCACCGAGCCAGATCCCCATCGCGCGCCGGGTGTTCAGTCCGGATCCGGACGAGGTGCGCTTCGCGCGCAAGATACTGGATGCGATGCCGGATGGTTCCGGGGTGGCAATGATCGACGGCAAGATGCAGGACGATGCCAGTTGGAAGCAGGCCAAGGTGATGGTGGATCTGGCGCGCATGCTGGCACAGCGCGACGCCGAACTGGCCAAGGCCTATGGTTTCTGATGCAGCATCAGACATCAGCAGCATGAACAGCAAGACCGAACGCGGCAACTTTTTTGAGGATTTTTACCTCGGACAGGAGATCGTACACGCCACACCGCGCACCGTCAGCGAGGGTGATGTAGCGGTGTATCAGGCCATCTACGGATCACGTTTTGCCTTGCAGTCCAGCGTCAGCTTTGCGCAAGCGCTGGGCTACCCGGCACGGCCGGTGGATGATCTGCTCACCTTTCATCTGGTGTTTGGCCGCACTGTGCCGGACATTTCACTCAACGCACTGGCCAATCTGGGTTATGCCGGCGGTCGCTTTGGCGTGCCGGTATATGCCGGTGACACACTGTCTGCCGTATCCACCGTCACCGGCGTAAAGCAGAACAGCAATGGCAATACCGGCGTGGTGTACGTGCACACCCGCGGTGTCAACCAGCGCGATGAGATGGTGGTGGAGTATCACCGCTGGGCCATGCTGCGCAAGCGCGATATGACAGCGGCAGCGCCGGAAACCGTGATACCCGAACTGCCCGCGGCCGTGTCCATGGCGTCACTCACCAGCAACTGGCAGTTGCGGCATCCCTACGATGCTGTTGCGGCTGGCAGCGCGCATCTGTGGGACGACTACGCCGTGGGTGAGAAGATTGATCACGCCGACGCCATGACCATTGAAGAGTCCGATCACATGCAGGCCTGTCGCCTGTTTCAGAACAATGCCCGCGTGCATTTCAACCAGCATA
>CAZHRH010000047.1:0-13981 GCA_964534475.1 uncultured Wenzhouxiangellaceae bacterium | reverse complement strand
TAAACAGGCCCTAGTTTGGTCTGATTGACCTGAAGACCTCAGCTTCTTTGCTAACCGAACTCACCATCTAGCCGCACAGGCGCTCGAGATCTTAAATTCCTTGAAGATTTCCATGCCGGGCATTGTAAACCGATCCATTTCGTGACCACTTTATAATTGTGCCATGTATCAACACGATCATCGCCATCACGATCAGCACGATGTGCATAAACTCGGCTGGGCGGTCGCGCTGACAATCAGCTTTGCTGCGGTAGAGTTTATCGCCGGCTGCTGCGCGACAGCTTCAACATGGTGATGGAAACCGTACCACGTAATATTGGTCTTGACGAGGTGCGCCAAGTCATGTGTGGTATCGATGGCGTGGAGGATGTGGTGGTCAGTGATCTCTGTCAGTGGACCCCGCAGTTGCGTGCTTTGACCGAACTGCTGCAGCAGCATTTCGATATCAACCATCCCACTCTGCAGGCGGAGCCGGTGCTGGATAAGGAATGCATTGCGGGTTGTGACTAGTGGTCCTTCAACCTAATAATTCCGGGACGGAATACCAAACCCGGATGCGATAGAGTTATTCGCCCCACCCCAGCCCTCCGCCGCTCGCGGGGGAGGGAGCGCTAGCGGGTAAGCAGCGGACCGCAGTGGGGGATGCTTGTCTATGGTCTCACCGACAACACATCGGTGCGCAGGATATGCATGGTCTGCTCCACCGTGCTGCCAAGCATTTTGCCGAGCAGACCGCGCTGACCGGACGAGCCCAGCACCACCAGTTCGGCTTTTAACTCATTGGCAAATTGCGGAATGATTTTCTGTGGCGGACCGACCCGGGCATGTACATGGGCCTGGTTCACACCATACTCGCCGGCAAACTCCAGCAGCTTCTCCTCATGCCGCTGCTGGAAGCGACGCAGGTAATCCGATTTGTCAAAAGCCTCCAGATCCAGCATCAGTTGTGACGCCGGTACCGCGTAGGCCAGGTGCAGCTGGGAAGCCAGCGCTTGGGCCATGCGTGCGGCATGGCGCATGACCTTGTGATTGAGCTCCACCTGCACTGCGTTGCGGCTGGCAATATCCACCGTGGCCAGTAGCACCGGCTGGCTGCGCCAGGCATTGCGGCTGCCGATGTAAACCGGTACATCACACTCGCGCAGCAGTTGCCAGTCGGTCGGCGTATACCAGAAGTTCTCAGTACGGTTGCCGGTCTTGATGACCAGGTCACAGGGCTGTTCTGTGCAGTATCGCTGTACCCAAGCGGCAATGTCCTTTTGCCACACCACTTCACCGCCCAGCCGAACATGCGCGCAGCTTTGCGCCGAGAGCAGGTCATCCAGCCAGGCCTTGCGCTCAGTCATCAGTTGCTGTTTGAAGCGTCCGCTTTCCTGTGGATTGAAAAGCTCATCTTGTTCCAGCATGTTGTCATGCACAAACGCAACCACATGGATACTGGCATCGGGTTCGGCAATGGCAACCGCACGCTGAATGGCTAGACCCGGCTGATCTTCGGGGCGGTCGGCAATCACCAGCAGGTTGCGGTATTTCATGAACAATATCCTAGACATGGGTCATTGCAAAGATTATGGCATGCGCATTTGGCACAGCCATTGATGCAGATCAAATTTGATCAGTGCTTATCCCGGATTATGGCAACAGATGCTGCCGATAAAACATCACCACCGCCTCGTTCATGTAAGTGCGGTTGGACTGCTTGCGAAAACCATGCCCCTCATCCATGGCCATCAGAAACCAGGGTTGCGCGCCATTGCGCTTGATCCGCTGCAGCATCTGCTCGGCCTCGCTGGCGGGTACGCGCGGATCATTGGCACCCTGGATGATGAACAAGGGTTTGCTGATTTTTTCGGCCTGGTTCAGCGGCGAGATGGATTGCAGGAATGTCCGCATGTCCGGATCGCTCTCATCGCCATACTCAACGCGGCGCAACTGGCGCCGATAATCCTTGGTGTTTTCCAGGAAGGTGACAAAATTGGAGATGCCGACGATGTCCACGCCACCGGCCAGACGTGCATTGAAGCGCATCATGGATGCCAGCACCATGTAACCGCCATAGGAGCCACCGTAGACCATCACACGATCCTGATCCAGTTGCGGACGGGTGGCAATCCAGTCCAGTAGGGCGCCAATGTCGCGGACCGAATCCTCGCGCTTGCGGCCGTTGTCCATGAGCACGTAATCGGTGCCATAGCCGGACGATCCACGCACGTTCGGCACCACCACGGCGATGCCCAGTTCATTCACCCAGTGCTGGTAAGTACTGGAAAAATACGGCCGGGCCTGGCCTTCGGGACCGCCATGGATGGAAATTACCACCGGATGCGGCCCGGCACCGGCAGGCCGGTAAATGAATGCCGGTATCTCCAGCTCATCAAAACTCTGATAGCTGAAAAACTCGGGCTCGACGAAACCATCGGCATCCAGCCCGCCAACTTCGCTGCGCGTCCAGCGCACCAGCTCAGCGGGCGCCAGATCATAACTCCAGACATCGCCCGGCGAGGTCGCCGCATTGAAGGTCAGAGCCAGGCGCTTGCTGTCCGGACTGAAAGCCAGGTTGTTGATGATACCGGCCGGCAGATCAGGCGCCGGCATGGCACTGTTGTCGGGCGCACGCAGGTGCAGCTCGGAGCGGCCACCGGCATTGACCGCAAACGCCAGCGCCTTGTTGTTGTCAGCGACATCGAAGGTCTCCACATCCCAGTTGATGTCGGCGCTGAGCACGGTCTGCTTGCCGCTGTCCAGCGCATAGCGCACCAGATCCAGGAACTGGCCGTGCTCGTTGCTGGTGAAATACACGGCCTTATCATCCGGCGCCAGCATGGCATCGCGGTAGGCGATTGCCTGGTCGGATGGATTGATCTGCTGCAGTTCGCCGCTTGCGGTATCCAGCAGGTGCAGTTCACTTTCCACGATGGAGACGTATTTCAGCAGCAGCAGGCGGCGGTTGTCCTGCGCCCATTGCAGCGGCACCCAGGCACCGGCACCACGATAGACCATGCTTCTGCTGTCGGCGACCAGTTCACCAGCGGCATTCACGCCGGCCACCACAATGCCCCAGTCGGGAGATTCTGCAATGGTCGTCGACCAGGCCATGCGGCTGCCGTCATCGGACCATAGCGGTGCTCCCTTGCGCTGGCTGCCGTCGCTGAGCCGGCTCAGTTGACCGTCGGCCTCATGCAGCAGAAAGACCTGGTAATTCTCATCCCCGCCCTGATCGCGCAGCAGCGCGATGCGACGCTGATTGACGCCCGGCTGATAGCGTCCGCTGCTGATCGGCTCGCGATAGAAAGTGACTTGCTGGCGGGCACCCATGGGCTGCTCGAGACGGTGCAATTGCGCGGTTTCGGCAAAGCGTGTGCGAATCAACATGCCCTGGCTGTCGGGGAACCAGTCCAGAAATGCCGCCGAGCGGGTGTCCTGATACTGTGCCATGCGTTCGCGCACTGCTGGCGGAATGTCGGGAATGCCCTCAATAACCAGATTGTCACGCGTGATCCGCTCAGCGGTGTGCGCGGTGCTGGCGATGATCATTAACACCAGGCCATTGACGGCCAGATGCAGCCATGGATGTCTCATAGTCCTTGCTCCAAAGATTGGATGATTGGATATTACCAGCATAAAGACCCGATAGCTGCTTGTGTCGTTCACCCTGTCGTGGTGAAAACAGCGCTGATCGCATGTGCTCGACAGCATGGATCTGCTTGACTTAGACTTTAATTGACAACTTCCTGATTCAGAAAAGAGATCTCATCATGCCCAACCGTGACAACGACAACCGTTCATCTTGTGCTGTCACTGCAGCCGCTCAAACAATGGATCGAACTGTCCAGCTTGCCGGCAGCTTCTTGCTGGCGCTTGCCGCCGTGCTGCTGTGCTCACCACCCGCTGCTGCCGCCGGTATTCCTGCCGAGCAACTCACGGCGCTGGAGTTTCGCAATATCGGCCCCAGCCGTGGTGGTCGCTCCGCCGCCGTCACCGGCGTGGTGGGACAGCCCATGGTGTACTACATGGGCAGCACCGGCGGCGGCGTGTGGAAAACCAGCAATGCCGGCCAGAGCTGGGACAGCATCGCCGACGACAGCTTCCAGACCGGCTCGGTCGGTGCCATTGCGGTGGCCGCAACCGATCCCAACGTGGTCGTGGTGGGCATGGGTGAATCGCCGTTTCGCGGTGTTGCATCCAGCCACGGTGACGGTGTCTACATTTCCATTGATGCCGGGCACAGTTGGCGTCATGCCGGTCTCAGCGAGGCCAGACAGATCAGCGAAATCGTGATTCATCCAGACAATCCTGATCTGATCTGGGCAGCCGTGCAAGGCAGTCCGTGGGCGCCCAGCAAAACCCGTGGCGTGTATCATTCCGCTGATGGCGGCCAGAGCTGGCAGCAGCAGTTGTTTGTCAACGATAACACCGGCGCGGTGGATCTGCGCATGCAACCCGGCAATCCGCGCATACTCTACGCGGCGATGTGGGATCACCAGCGTGAGCCGTGGGAAATCCGCTCCGGCGGTGCCGGCTCGGGTATCTGGAAAAGCACCGATGGCGGCAGCAACTGGCAGCGGCTGGAAGACGGCCTGCCTGAACTGATGGGCAAGATCGGTGTGGCGCCATCCGGTGTCCAGCCCGGTCTGGTCTGGGCCATTGTCGAGGCAAAAGACAAGGGCGGCCTGTATCGCTCGGACGATTATGGCGAAAGCTGGCAGCACGTCAACGGCAACCGCAAGCTGCATGCGCGTTCCTGGTACTACATGCACGTGTTCGCCGATACTGAAAACGCCAATGTAGTACACGTGCTCAATGCGCCATACATGAAGTCCAGCGACGGCGGCAAAAGCTTCCAGTCCATCGACACGCCGCACGGCGATCATCATGACCACTGGATCAACCCGGACAACGCCAACAACATGATCAACGCCAATGACGGCGGCGCCACCATCACCTTCGATGGCGGTGCGAGCTGGTCGAGCATCTATAACCAGCCCACCGCACAGTTCTATCGCGTCAACGCCGATAACGGTTTTGCCTATCGCGTCTACGGTGGCCAGCAGGACAACAGCACCGTGGCCATTGCCAGCCGCGCGCCGCAGGGCGATATTGATGCGGCCGATTACCAGGCCGTGGGCGGCTGTGAAAGCGCCCATATAGCCTTTGACAAAGACGATCCGCGGCTATTCTATGCCGGCTGTTATCTGGGTCAGATCAGTGAATACGACGCACAAACCCATGCCGAGCGCGACATCCGCGTGTATCCGGAATTGCTGTTCGGCGTGCCACCGCGCGAACGCAAATACCGCTTCAACTGGAATGCACCGATTGTCGTCTCCAGCCATGACCCGGAAGTCATTTATCATGCCGGCAACCGCGTGTTCCGCTCCACTGATCGCGGCCGCAACTGGACCGCCATCAGCCCGGACCTGACGCGCAATGATCCCGCCACGCAAGGCCCGGGCGGTCGCCCGATCACCAACGAAGTGTCGGAAAACTACAACACCATTTTTTATCTGGCGGAAAGCCCGCTGGATGCCGACGTACTGTGGGCCGGCAGCGATGATGGCCTGCTGCACGTGAGCCGAGATGGCGGCGACAACTGGAGCGAGATCACTCCGCGCGGGGCCAACCGCGAGGACATGCCGGCGATGATCAACGCCATTGATGCCTCGGCCCACGACGCCGGCACCGCCTTCGTTGCGATCACCCGCTACAAACACAACGATCACACGCCGTTGATCTATGCCACCGATGATTACGGCAAAAGCTGGCGGCAACTGGCCGATGCTGCGTTTGCCGATGTGCGCACCGGCAGCGATTTTGTGCGCGTGGTGCGCCAGGATACGGTGAATCCCGAACTGTTGTTCGCCGGCACCGAGACGGGTTTGTTCATCTCGTTCAACGCCGGTGCGGACTGGCAGCGCATGCAGAACAACCTGCCGCGGGTGCCGGTGACCGATTTGCTCGTGCACGGCCAGGATCTGGTGCTGTCCACCCAGGGCCGGGCGTTCTGGATTCTGGATAACATCACGCCGCTGCGGCAGTTGGCCAACATGGACAGCACCACAGCACAGTTGCTGCAGCCTGCCACCGGCTTCCTCGTCCAGGGCCAAAGCGGTGGCGATGGGGTCGGCGCCAACCCGCCGGCAGGCGCCAGTATTGACTACTGGCTGCCGCAAACCGACGCCGATGAAACAGCACCGGAGCTGACGCTGGAGATCCGCGACGGCAACGATAAGCCACTGCGCACACTGCATGTCAAGAATGAAGACAGCAAGGACAATAACCACATTCTGACACAAAAACCCGGCCTGAACCGCATCCAGTGGGATCTGCGCGTGGCGCCGGTGGCCACCATTGATCAGGGCTTTGCGGTCGCCGCCGGCAGCGACAAGACGCTGGACGGCATGCGTGTGGCGCCCGGTGACTATACCGTCAAAATGCACCACGGTGAACAAACGAGGGCGCAGAATCTGCCTGTGGCGATGGACCCGCGCCTGGATATCACTGCGGCTGACATGACCGAGTTCCAGCAGACCAAAACCGAAGTTGCCGATGCGCTCGGCGCGCTGCATGATGCGCTGCGGCAGATGCGCTCGCTGGCGCAACAGGCTGAAGACCGCAACGCGCTGCTGGATAGCGAGTCCGATGCCGAGTTGATCGCCGCAGGTGATGCGGTCATCGCAGCCAGCAACAACTGGCAGGACAGCGTACATACCAGCGAGTGGGAATTTTTCCAGGATGTGTTGAACTGGCCGGCAAAACTGGATTTCAACCTACAGTCGCTGCTGTACTTCTCGCTCGACAACACGCTGCCGCCACTGACCCAGGGTCTGCGCGAACGCAGCCGGGATCTGCTGCAGCAATGGCAGAATGCCGCTGCCGCACGCGATGCGGTGCTGGCGGGCGAAGTGGCGGCTTACAACGAGCTGTTTGCCGCCAGCGGCCAGCCGGGGCTGGTGCTTGCTGAAAGCGATGGTACTGATTGAAGTGGTTTTCCGGGAACGCCGCGCTCTGGCTCGGCGTTCCCGGGGCTGGTACGCAGATTCTGCCCGCTGCGCTGCGGCTGTTACGGCGAAAACGCGCTCTGCGCCAGATTGATCAAAGGTTCCTCAAAACAACTGCAGCGGCGCTTCCTGCAGCAGGTAAATCTGCTCGCGCAACTGATTGAGCAGGTCTTCCCAGTGACGCGACTGCGCAAACCAGGGAAATGCACGCGGAAACGCCGGGTCATCCCAGCGCTGTGCCAGCCAGCCATGAAAATGCAGCATGCGCAGGCTGCGCAGCGGTTCCAGCAGGTTCAGTTCGGCGGCGTCGAAATCACGGAACAGGGTATAGCCTTCCAGTATCCAGTGCAGTTGCTGCTGCATCTCTTCGCGTTCCCCTGACAGCAACATCCACAGGTCCTGCATGGCCGGACCCATGCGGCAATCGTCCAGGTCGACGAAATGCACGTGCTCATCGCGCCAGAGGATGTTGCCGGGATGACAATCGGCATGCACGCGGATGATTTGCACGCTGCCGGCGCGTTGCCACACGGTCTCTATCAGTTGCATCAATTCTGTGCTGATGGCAACGAAGTTCTCCTGCAGATGGGCCGGAATCCAGTCGTACTGCTGCAGGCGTTTGATCGCAGCATGACCGTAACTCTCTATATCAATGCTGCCACGCTGGCGAAACGCTTGCACGGCACCGATGTTGTGCCATTGTCCCAGCACCCGTCCCAGATGTTTCAGTACCGCCTGATCGCCCAGCTCCGGGGCATGACCGCCGCGGCGCGGAAACAACGCCAATCGCTGACCGGCGACGTGCACCAATGTCTCACCAGCAGTCTGCAGCGGTGCCACCACTGGAATGCCGGCGGCGGCGAGTTCGGCGGTATAGGCATGTTCTTCAGCGATTGCCGCATCCGACCAGCGACCGGCGCGATAGAATTTTGCAATCAGCGGCGCGCCATCTTCGATTCCAACCTGCCACACGCGGTTCTCGTAACTGTTCAGTTCCAGCAGTCTGCCGTCGGTGACATAGCCGCACTGATCAATACAGTCGAGTACCACATCCGGCAGCAGATCCTGATACGGGCGATTGCTGTCATTGCTCATCTGGCACCGCTGCTTCACCTGCTGCTGTCGGCGCAACTTGTGCTTCCGGCTCTGGATACAATTCCAGCGCCGATGGCGAGGTTACGAATTGCGGCACGTAATCGTTTTGTGCCGTCACCAGCGTGGCGCTGCGGCGCAACAATCGCCAGACACCATAAACTGCCGGTATCGCAGCCGCCACCGCCATCAACACAAACAGGCTGCGATAGCCAAATTGCTGCATGCTCACACCGCCCAGGATAGGTCCCACACTGGCGCCGACGCCCCACACCAACTGCAAGCCGGCATTGGTCTCCAGCGCATGTTCCGGTGCGGCCAGGTCATTGGCATGTGCCGCCGACAAGGCGTAAATATTGAAAATCACCGCGCCATAGGCAAATGCGCCATACATCAGCCATCCAGTTTGCTGTTGCAGCAGCCACCAGATCAACAGGCTCGCCTGCGCCGTCAGCAGGCTGATCCACATCAACACGCGCCGGCGTGGAAAACGGTCAGACAGTTTACCCACCGGTGTGGTCAGCAGCACGCCACCGAGCAAGGTGGTGCCCATGAACCAGGCGACATCGGTATCGCTCATACCGAGACTGACAATGACCACCGCCGCCAGCCCCCAGAAGGCACCGGACACCAGCCCCGAACACAGGCAGCCGGTGACCGCCAGCGGCGAAATCTGCAGCAATTTGCCCAGTCCCTGACGCTCGGTAACGCTCAGCACCGGCTCCTGCACCCGCGTCATCGCCACCGGCAACAGGCCCAGCGACAACAGCACCGAGGCGATGGCAAACAAATCCAGCGAGGCGCTGGAACCAGTCAGCAACAGCAGTTGGCCCAGACCCAGGCCGATCAGCGTACAGGTCATGTACACGGAAAACAGATAGCCGCGCTGCTCATTACTGCTTTGTGCATGCAGCCAGCTTTCAATCACCACATAGATACCGACCACACAGATCCCGGCCAGCAGGCGCAGCAAAAACCAGCTAGTTGAGGTAACTATCAGCCCATGCAGCAAGGCACAGGCCGACAGCAGCGTGGCCATGGCGGCAAACACGCGCACATGGCCGATCCTTCGAACCAGCCCCGGTATCAAGAACGGACCGATGACAAAGCCGGCGAAATAACCAGACATGATGATGCCCAGCTTGCTCACGGAAAACGCTTCTGCCGTACCGCGCACCCCCAACAGCGTGCCCAGCAAGCCGACCCCGGCGAGCATGATCAGCATTCCTGCCAGCAAAGTCCAGACTTTGGTCACCGATTTCAAGACCTTACAACCTCCTCAATATTGTGCCCTGCAATCAGATTGCACCAGGCACTGTCGGTTCGATAGCGGCAAAAAAACAGGCAAAAAAAAGCCTGCCAGTATTCTGACAGGCTTTGCTCGCGGCAAGTAAGTATTTTGTTCAGCTAACGATAAATTTGCCTTTCATGATGGCAAAATGCCCCGGAAAGCTGCAGAAAAAGGTGTAATCCCCGCCCGCTTCCAGCTCAGCCATGCTGAAGGTGATGCTGGTGGACTCGCCGCCACCGATCACCTCGGTGTGGGCGATCACGCGATCGTCATCCGGCTTGATGTAATTGTTGGCCAGTCCGGCATTGATGCCGTCGCTGACCACCGGCTGTGCGTCGCTGGTCTGCGCCAGTACCCAGTTGTGGCCCATAGCTGATTTCGGCAGGTTACCAACATGGTTCAGCGTCAGCGTGACTTCTGCACAGTCTTTACTTACCGACAGTTCGGATTCTGAAAACTGCATGGCATCGGTACTATCAATGCTCAACTCACAGCTTTGCGCCCACACAGTGGCACTGGAAAAGGTCATTACCGTGACGAGGGCGATCGCATATAGAAACTTCATAGTTTATCTCCGTTGTTTATAGAGGCTCAAGTGGTTCTTGGTGTGTTATGACATCTAGATATAGGTGTTTACTGCATAATCAACAGTCAATTCGATCATCGCTTGCATTCGGTTTACATCACTCATGTATGAGCAAATGCTGAAGATCATGGCTGTATGATTTGTCAATCATAGCAAATAGCAGTATCCTGCTGATATGAGTTTCTAAAATCTGAGTCAACAACATTGACCAAGCTCCGGGAGATGCCAGCATGAACCGTACTCTATATTCCATATTGACAAGCCTCTTGGCGCTGCTGTTTGTGGTTGCCTGTCAACAGCAAAGCGAGCCGCCCGCCGGCAGCGATACCAGCACTGACAGCAGTCAGCTCAGCGAAGCTGGCAGCGAATCTGTCAGCGCTAGCTCAGACCAACTCGAAGTCTCCGACGATGGCGATTGCGATCTGGTCATGGGTTACGATATCTGGGCACCCTATCACTTTGAAGCTCCCGATGGCACGGTGATGGGCATTGAGATCGATCTCATCCGCAGTCTGCTTGCAGATCACGATTGCAGCGTCAGCTTCGTCCAAGGCGACTGGATCAATTTGCTGGAGAAGATCAAAACAGGTGACATTGATGTGGTGCCAGGCGCCACCGCCGTGGGCGGACGCGAGGACTATGCCTGGTTCTCGATTCCCTACCGACTGGAACAGTTTGAAATGTTTGTGCGCGAAGACACCACGCTGCCGAGCAAAAACCTGCTGGATCTGGCAGCATCAGGCATGAAGATCGGCCTGACCGATGGCTATTTTTATGGTCAACTGGTGGATCTGGTTCAGCAGCAGCATGCGGAGGCTTTTACTTACAGCCAGATCGCCGAGAGCAGCATGCTGAAGCTGATTGATGGACAAATCAGCCTGATGATCGAGGATCCCTACGTGGTCAACATGATCCTGCACCAGAAGGATTGGCACGATGATATTAAACGTACCGGCATCGAGGTTGCCAATACTCCAGTCAGTTTCATGTTCAGCAAGAAGACCACCTCGGGCAAACAACTGCTGGATTTCAACATGCGGCTGGCCGATTTTCTTGCCAGCCAGCAAGATAAAGAGATTCTGGACAGCTATCTTTCTGACCTGTGACGGTGCACCATGTTACAGCAGCGTCAACAGCAACAAACCCAGCACCATGCGGTAGACGGCAAACGGCCACATACCGATGCGCTCGACCAGCGTCATGAACAACTTGACCGTTGCGAATGCCACTACTGCGCTGACCGTGGTCGCCAGAATCAGCATTGGTAGCGAATAAACCAACTGGTCGCTGCTACTTGCCAAGGCAATGCGCAGCAGATTGTATGCGCCGGCAACTGCCAGCACCGGGATCGCCAGCAGGAAGGAAAACTTTGCCGCCTGCTGCCGGGTCAGCCCCAGTGCCAGCCCTGCCGTCATGGTGACACCACTGCGCGAAGTGCCCGGGATCAGCGCCAGCACCTGCGCCAGACCGATCCACAACGCTGATTGCCAGCGCAGTTGTGCGATTTTCAGACGTCTTTGACCAAAGCTGTCCGCCAGCCCCAGCAACAGCCCAAACAGCAATGTGGTGCTGGCAATCACGGCCAGGTTTCTGGTCACCAGCTCAACCCAGTGCTGCAGCAAAAAGCCGCAGATCAGCACCGGCAGTGTGGCCACCAGCAGCAACATGAACAGATGCCGAGCCGACGCCGAGGAACGGAAAACGCCCAGCAGCTCAGCAACATCATCGCGCACATACCAGATGATCGCGGCCAGCGTGCCCAGATGGATGGCGGCATCAAACGCCAGCCCCTGATCGATCATGCCCTGTTGCTGCCACCACTGCCCCAGCAAGGCCAGGTGACCGGAACTGGAAATCGGCAAAAACTCGGTAAAACCCTGCAGCATGGCCAGCAGCAGGGCCTGATACAGGCTCATTTCGATGTGCCTGGTGCATGCCCGGCTGAGCACCGCTCCTGCTCTGCCAGCAGCGGCAGGAAATCATGCTGACCGCTTTGCACCAGCAAAAACGTCGCTGGCTGATCGCTGGCATTTTCCAGCGCATGCGCTTGCCCGGGCGCAATACTCTCGTGCTCGCCTGCCTGCAACCGTTGGCAGCACTTATCACTTAGCCGCAGCAACAACTCGCCCTGCTCACATTGCAGCCATTCTGTTGCCTTGCTGTGACGATGCATGGGTATCGTCTCACCAGCATTGAGCTCGATTCTGGCGATGCGCAGGCCAGCAGCATCGTGAGACAGGTCATGCCGCTGCATGTGCAGGTCGCGCTCAGATCCCGGCTCAGCCGGCCCGATGCAAAACTTTGGGATTCAGACTGTAGGATCCGACCAGACTGGCGCGATCCAGAATATGGCCATGCATGGCCTGCGCCACATCACGCCCGTCAAAACATTCTGCCAGCGGCAGACTGGCAACGTCCAGAGCGTACAGATCAAAGTAATATTCATGCATGCGCTCGTCGTTCCACGGCGGGCACGGTCCGTCATAGCCATAATAGGTGCCGGCCAGCTCGGTGCCGGCCATGAACTGCGTGTAGTCATTGATCCCCTGGCGACTGCCTTCCGGCCCGGGCACCGGCGGTTGTTTGCCACCCGCGGTGACTGCATTGCTGCAACTGGCGCGTGCAATACTGCCGTCTCTGGCCGGCAAATCAATCATCACCCAGTGATAAAAACTGACCCTGGGCATATGGTAGTCCAGGCTGTGGTGCTCCTCATTGACGTGGCTGGCATCGCTCGGTGCATCATGATCGACGCAGATCAGCACCAGTGATTGGGCCACTTCCGGCACGCCGCTCCAGGACAGTTGCGGATTGATATTGTCGGACAGTTGCATGTGCTGATCGCGGTGTACCCGGCCAAAGGCAAATTTCGGATCAATCAGTGATCCATTGGCAATGTCGTCAGAACGCAGTTTCATGGCTATGTTTGCTCCTGTGTCTGGTTATAACTGATGCGATAAATCACCCCGTTTTGATCGTCCGACAGCAGCAGTGAGCCATCCGGCATCTGCAGCAAATCCACTGGCCGACCCCAGTTTTCCTCACCCTGCAGCCAGCCACTGGCAAACGGCTGATAACTGGTAGCTCGACGCTGCTCATCCAGCGTCACCTGCGTCACCCGGTAGCCAATCTTCTCGCTGCGGTTCCAGGAACCATGCTCGGCGATCAGGATCTGGTTGCGGTAATGGTCTGGATACTGCTCACCAGTATAAAAAAGCATGCCCAGCGGTGCCACATGCGGCCCCAGTTTCTGCGCCGGTGCAACATAATCATCGCAGGATTTGCCGTCGCCGAATTCCGGATCGGACACGTCGCCGGCATGACAATAGGGATAGCCGAAATGCAGGCCCGGCTCAGGCGCATGATTGAGCTCACAGGCGGGTATATTGTCGCCCAGCATGTCGCGGCCGTTGTCGGTGAACCAAAGCTCATCGGTGAGCGGATCCCAGTCAAAACCGACCGAATTGCGTACGCCCTGGGCGAAGGTCTCCAGACCGGTACCGTCGGCGTGCATGCGCTTGATTTCGGCAAAGCCGGGTTCATCGCAGATGTTACAGGGTGCGCCGACCGGCACGTAGAGCATATCATCGGGACCAAAGGCGATGAATTTCCAGCCGTGATGACGATCCTGAAACGCATCGGAAATGAGCACCGGCTCCGGTGGGTCATCCAGCCGGTTCTCGATATCATCAAAACGCAATACGCGATCGACCGCCGCCACATACAGGCTGCCATCGCGATAGGCAATGCCCGAGGGCATTTTCAGGCCGCTGGCGATGGTATAGACCTGATTGGCAACATGGTCCTGATCCGGATCGGTGATGGCATACACCTTGCCGGCCTTGCGGCTGCCGGCAAAAATCACTCCCTGATCGCCACGCGCCAGTTGCCTGGCGTTGTCGACCTGATCGGCAAACACGCTGATATTGAAGCCATCCGGCAGTTTGATCTGCTCCAGTGGCAGCGAATCAGCACTCACGCTGGCGCTGAGCACACACAGCAGCCAGCATCCGG
>CAZHRH010000046.1:0-14134 GCA_964534475.1 uncultured Wenzhouxiangellaceae bacterium | reverse complement strand
GGTATCTGAATTTCGGCAGCGGCAAGCTGATGCGCAGGCTGGTGTTCAGCAACGGTTACCTGCAGCGCATTGATGAGTTGGGCTATGGTGTGGGTTACACCCCGGGCAGCCGTCGCTGTGCCGCGCGTGATCTGGCCAATGCCGGTGCCATGACGGCTGAAATATACGCCCGTTGCGGCGCGCCGGACTATGTTTATACCGGGCTGCCGCAAAATCATTATGCGCAGCATTATGGTGGCTATTATGGTCATGTCCAAGCTGGTGGTTTCACGCGCTGGATTTATGCCGGTCACGGCGATGCGCTGGACCGCGAACTGCTGTTTCAGCAGGGGCAGTTGCTCGAAATCAGAACATTGGCCAGATGATCATGAGCGTGTTTAACCGACCATGTGGTGTTGACATAGCCATTGCTTTTGATGATTGACAATTAAAAACGAAGGGTATAGTATCAAATACGACAAGGCATACTCAAAAGGGTGTTACATGAGAAATTCTTCACTTAATGGCTCTGTTGTCAAATATGGCAGCAATACAAGAAACATCATATTGTCCTGTGTTCTCGCGATTCTGTTTGCTTTAAACTATGCCCATGCGCAGTCTGAGCAGACAAATGCTGATCTTTTGCTGGATGCTACCGACACAGCGTCTGAGGTAAGGGCAAGCTCTCGCTGGCACGCCGCACACAATGACGCTGTGGTTTCTGTGCACCGGGTCAGGCTCAATGTCAAAGCACTGACATCACCGCTACCCCCCCCTTGGGTGAATTGATTGACAGGAAAAATTTTACCCCTCTGATCGTCGGCCAGACCTTTCGCATGAGGCTGCCAGGCACATCAAAACCCATAACGCTTGAAGTCGACCAGGTTGCAGAATTTGAACCGGACGTGATCACCTATTCTGGCGCTATCACAGGTGACTCGGAGGCTTACTTCAGTTTTTCGCTTCAGGGGTCCAGACTTTTGGGCAAGTTACTGATTGGGCAGGTCAGTTATGTCATTGAGCCTACTGCTGATTCCAGCGGCTTGCATGACATCATAGTGCTTGATCGTGGATTGTTGAACCGAGCGGACGATTCGCCAGCTTTCGACGATGAGATTGCGGCGCGCCAGGCCATTCGCAGCAGCACAGGCTCGGGCGATGTCAGAGTGTTGTTCCTGTTTGCCAACAATGTCAACAATCAGGCGCTGTTGGCAGCACAAACCGTTTCAGAATTCAACCTGGCACTGGCCCGTTCCGCTGTTAGCAATGCTAACAAGATCAGTACGGCCGGAGTGCTTACTGTCGCCAGTGGTTTTACCGGCAGCATGGATTGCAGGGGGCAGATTCTCTATGACATGCACATGCGCAATCCACCGTTTGAGTCTATGGATAGCTGGATGAATTCCAATGCAGCAGACATTGCGTTTTTGACTGTAAAAACCGGAGCAACCAATACGCCATGCCTATCGAGCTTGGGTGATTTTTTTGTGCCAGGTAGAATAGGTGGGGTCGCAACAGGATTTTATCCTGGTACTGCTGGTATTCAGGATCATTCGCAAAGTCCATTTTCAATGAGTGCTGATACTTATGCTCTAGGTGATCTTACCGCACTACATGAGATTGGGCATACATTAGGAGGGCAACATGCCAATGCATCAAGGCCCACAGCGAGTCAGTTTGCTCTCGGTGATGTTTCTCATGGGGTCGATGGTGTTGTCGGCGAAGGTGATGATGCTGTTGAATGGCAAACCATTATGGGTGGTTACAGGTCTGATGATAGTAATCCTTTCATTGCTGCTTTGAGGTGTAAATTTGAGTTTTCAGTTTCAGATCCTGAAATGCAACCATGCGAAAGAATCCCTCACTTCTCAAACCCGATGATGTCTGCCCAACTCAACGGTCAAGTCATTTCACTCGGTACTACATTGAACACTGATCTGCCAGGGGCAGCAAATGACCAATTCAAGGCGGATATGGAAAGTTGGCTGGAAGTTTCAGGGATGCCAATTGTTTCAGGCTATTTTTCCGATCCGCCTGCGCCAACCATCTCGCCACAATTGAATGTACAGTCAGAACATTGTTTGGGTCTGAACACGGCCACATGGAATGCGGTCAGTGGCGCTAGCAGCTACGAGTTGTTTAAATCATTGTCTTCCAGTTTTTCATTTCCCACAAGAATTTTCACCGGCTCAAGTCTAATCACAACTGTCAACGTACCACAGGGCCAGATTTGGTATCTGCGAGTCAAGGCATGCAATTCTGGCGGTTGTAGTGCATTCAGTAACCAGCAAGCTGCCGGCTCTATTCCAAGTTGCCTATAAAGGAGAATCAGGATGATTACTCGTTGCTTACGATTTATTCTATTCACACTGCTTGTTTACGGCAGTCTTCATCTTTCACTGTCTGCGCAGGACGGCCAGAACCTTGATTTTCTGCTCAATCCCTTTCCCGAAACCGGTGCCTGGGATGCCAAAGATGGTTCCAGAACCGGATTCTTTATGGAGGTGCAAAACGGCATCATGGCCGGTGCCTATTTTGGTGCCAATGCTGCCGGAGACAATGTGTGGCTGATCTTCAGTGGCCAACTGCAGCCGCTGAACACAGACACTGATAATGTTCAGGATGGCTGGGTATTGGAATCACCATTGCGCAGAACTTCGGCAGCAGGCTGCATCCTGGATTGTGCCGAGGCCGATCTACTTGATCCAGTGACCGATGAAGTGGCTCAGATCAGGCTGGAGTTCAGCGGCCGCAGTCGGGCCACATTCAGCGTTGATGACGCCGAGCCCACCGAGATATACCCTGCCTACTGGGGCAATCCTGCGTTTGCGTTTGATCCGGAGCAACCGAATCTGTTTTTACCGAATCTGACTGGAACCTGGGTTGGAATCAGCACCGCGCAAAATCGTTTCGACGCCTCGGGCTCTCAGGCTTTTGTGTGGGAAATCGGTGCGCGTGAAATTGTGCCGATTGATTCGGCTGCCGAGCCAGGGATGACATTTCTCGAAGTTCGCTATCCGCTTGCGTCGCCTGACCTTGCCCCGCCTCCGGCGGAGCATGCCATAGTCTGCAAATACATTCGGCAGGCAGAACAGCTTGGAATCGATAGTCCGGTCTGCTTGCAAACAATATCAACACCTACTCTGTTGCCAGACCCGATCGCTTTTTTTAATCTGATCACGGATTCCAGAATCACATTGCTTGGAAATTCTGTAGGTGATGTCCCAGGATTTACTGTACGCACCGACTTCTTCCGCCTCAATTATGACTGATAAGTGCCAATGAAACGTCTATTTTCTCATTCCATAGCGCTGCTGGTAGTTGGCTGTGTGCTTCAATGGACTTATGCTCAAGGCTCGGACCGAGATTTTCTGCTCAACCCCTTTCCAGAAACCGGTGCCTGGGACGCCAAAGACGGCTCCAAGACCGGTTTCTTCATGGAGGTCCAGAATGGCATCATGGCCGGTGCCTATTTTGGTGCCGATGCTGCCGGGGACAATGTCTGGTTGATCTTCAGCGGCCAATTGCAGCCGCTGAACACAGACACTGATAATCTTCAGGATGGCTGGGTATTGGAATCACCATTGCGCAGAACTTCGGCAGCAGGCTGCATCTTGAATTGCGCCCCGCCTGCTGAAACCGATCCGGTGACCGATGCGGTGGGCTAGATCAGGCTGGAGTTCAGCGGCCGCAGTCAGGCCACATTCAGCGTGGATGGCGGCGAGCCGACCAGCATTTATCCCACTTATTGGGGCAATCCTGCGTTTGCGTTTGATCCGGAGCAGCCGAACCTGTTCTTGCCGAATCTGACCGGGGTCTGGTTGAGTGTCAGCACGCAAGGCTTTGGCTTTGGCAGCAGCAGTCAGGATTTTTCCAGCATTGTCGTTGTGGGCGATCGAACAGTAAGCAGATTCCCCGATGCAGATACCGGCGATGTATTTTTGACGGTCAGCTATCCGGTATTGGAGGGCTTGGCATTCACAGCGGTTGATCCGATAGTCAGTTGTGACTATGTGAGAGGTTCAGAACAAGCGCCTGTTTGTATTTTGAGTTTTTCTGCAGGCCCGATGCTAAGCTTTGGCATTGAGTTCGACAGCATCAGTGATTCGAGATTTTCCTTGCTTTCGATTAGTGATGTTCTCACCGTGACACGCACGGATTTCTTCCGCCTTAATTATGACTGACGATTGCAGACGCTGGCGTGCTAGTCCTGCTGCCGGTACTTGCGGCTGCGGCTTCGCACCAGGTTCAGTGCACGCCGATGCGGCAGCCAGGCGGCGATGCGTGCCAGCGTGCGGTTGACCCGGCCCGGCACCACCAGCACCGCTGGCTTGTTTTGTTCCAGCGCTTGCAATGAGATGCGCACCACGTCCTCGGCCTGCATCCACATGTACTTGGGCATCTGTGAGACCAGTTCGCGGCTGCCGGTAACATCGTGGAATTCACTGTAGGTAAAGCCCGGACACAGCGCCTGAACCCTGATGCCGTGCTGTTCATTCTCCAGTGCCAGTGATTCCGACAAGCGGATCAGAAACGCCTTGCTGGCCGAGTACAGCGTATGGCTGGCGGTGCCCGGTACCAGCCCGGCCAGTGAGGCGACGTTGACGATGCGGCCATAGCCGCGCTGCTGCATGCCCGGCAGCAGGCGATGGCTGAGCTCGATCACCGCCATCACCAGCACCTGCATGAAGCGCTGATGGTCGTCCCATGCCACGTCGGTCAGATGTCCGGGTACGCCATAGCCAGCGTTGTTGATGAGGATGTCGATGTGCAACTGCTGCGCTGCCATTGCTGTGACCAACTCATCGACGGCATCAGTGGTGGCCAGATCGGCGGCAATGCAGTTCACCTTGATGCCATGTAGTCGCTGCAGTTCAGCCGCTAGTTGCTGCAAGCGATCCAGGCGTCTGGCGGTCAGTACCAGGTCGTGGCCCTGAGCGGCGAGCTGGCGGGTGAATTCTGCACCGATGCCGGCCGAAGCGCCGGTGACGAGCGCGGTATTTCTGCTCATGGTGCTGTTGTCGTCGGTGGCTGAAGAGGTTTCATTCATGTTGTTGCTCTGTTGTGGCCTGATGAGTGATCCGCTTTAATCGCTGTCTGAGCAACTGAATACGTCATTAGCAGGCTGCTGTCTGGAAGAATTTATGCATGGCAAGTCGGTGGCTGGTCGGATAAAATAGCCTGTTGGTGACGGTGTCGGCTGGCATCGGCCAGAGCCATGCTGACGCCCAGTGCATGCTGCTGCGTTTGCCGCAGGTCGCTCTGGCTGGCATGACGATAACGCAGCGCAGGTCACTTGCCCGCCCATGGCCCACCATTGCGAACTGGATGTACATTATGCCGAACGCGCAGCAAGATCAAGCAGAACGTCGCCATCTGGTGGCCGGTAACTGGAAGATGAATGGCAATGCAGCACTGCTGCGCAACATGATCAGCAACCTGCTGGATGAGTCTGAGTTGCCCGCCGACAGCGATATTCTGCTGCTGCCGCCGTATCCCTATCTTTCGCTGGCAGCCGAGTTGATCAAGGATCAGCCAGTGCTGCTGGGCGCGCAGAACGTCAGCGAACATGAACAGGGTGCCTACACCGGAGAAGTCGCCGCTGCCATGCTCGCTGAAGCAGGCTGCGAATATGTGCTGGTCGGTCATTCCGAGCGGCGCGAGTTGCACGGTGAAGATGACGATCTGGTGGCGGAGAAATTTGTCGTCGCCCAGCGTGCCGGTCTGCGGCCGATTCTGTGCATGGGCGAGACCGCCGCGCAGCGCAAAAACGATCTCACTGAGGTCATTGTCAAGCGTCAGTTGCAGGCGGTGCTCGATCGTGCCGGGGTCAACGCGCTGGGCAATGCTGTGCTGGCCTATGAGCCGGTATGGGCCATCGGCAGCGGCAAGACTGCGAGACCGGACCAGGCGCAGGAGGTGCATGCCTTTATCAGGCAGACAATTGCCGACGTCGATGATAGAATATCCGGTCAGGTTCAAATACTCTACGGTGGCAGTGTCACGGCTGACAATGCTGCCGATTTGTTTGCCCAGACGGACATCGACGGCGGTTTGATCGGCGGTGCCTCCCTGCAGGTGGAGCAGTTCATCAACATCTGCAACGCTGGCTGAAGCAGTGTTGCTGATCGCGACAGCGCCATCCGCTTACACTACTCAGGCCATGCCTTCAGCCGGCACCACGTCGTCTGTGGTGCAGGTCGCTAAAATATTGATATTATGAATATTCTTACCATTTTAACTATCGTGCTCGTGCTCATTGCCATCGGCATGGTGGCGCTGATTCTGTTGCAGCGCGGTGCCGGTGCCACCACCGGTGCAGCGTTTGGCAGCGGCGCTTCAGGCACCGTATTTGGAGCGCGCGGCTCGGCATCGTTTCTGACCCGTATCACCGGGGTCATGGCGGCCATGTTTTTTGCCATTGCGCTGGCCATGGCGGTGATGGTGTCGCGCGGCGTCGGCATCAATGATGGCTCGCAAGACAGCGTCATGGATGCGTTGTCGACCCAACAGCCGGCGACAGACACTGATCTGCCGGTGGAGGGGCTACCGGAACAAAGCATGATCAGCGCAGATGACCTGCCTGCCGACAATGTCGGGCAAGCGGCGGATGGCGAAGCCGAAGTTGCTGACTCGCTGCCTGCCATTGACGCTGGCGAAAGCAACACAGAAGCTGCTGATGCAGCGGCACAAGCTGATCAGGACGATGATGATAACAACTGAGTTTGGCTGAGCGTTATAGAATGCAACCGAACTCTGTGACCCACGATATGCCGAAGTGGTGGAATTGGTAGACACGCTGTCTTGAGGGGGCAGTGGCGCAAGCCGTGCCGGTTCGAGTCCGGCCTTCGGCACCATAGCAATGCTGGTATGTCACTGGCATTGATTATGGCTGGTAGAGCATGCAGATGACTTACATGGACATGATTTCTGCGACCTCAAATTTGACGGATAAATTGGCAACTGAAAGATCGATTCCGGAGTGCTGTAGCACCATCCATATTTGCTGCCAGGCAGAATAATTTCTTGTATAGCTGAAGAACGTTTTCCGTATAGCGCGGATGAATCTGGCGACAACTGCGCTGACTGGCGTAGCTCGCAGACGCTAACTGAATGCTTGATGAGAGACCACTATGCTCAATGAATATTGGCCGATACTGCTTTTTCTGTTCATCGCCGGCGGCATGGGTGCTGCGCTGGTCATCATCGGCTCGGTGCTTGGCCCCAAACGCCCGGACGATGAAAAGCTGTCCGCTTACGAGTGCGGCTTTGAGGCTTTCGAAGATTCGCGCATGAAGTTTGATGTGCGCTATTACCTGGTCGCCATTTTGTTTATTATTTTTGATCTGGAAATTGCTTTTTTGTTTCCCTGGGCGGTGGTGCTGGAACAGATCGGCTGGACCGGCTTCTGGGCGATGATGGCCTTTCTCGGCTTGCTCGTGGTTGGTTTCATTTACGAATGGAAGAAGGGGGCACTGGAATGGTAGCAACCACCACCGAACCCACGCCGATGAATGCAGTGGATGACATATTGCGTCCGCACGCCGACAACAACCCGCTGCTCAATCGCGGTTTTGCCACCACCTCGGCAGATGCGCTGATCAACTGGGCGCGCACCGGCTCGATGTGGCCGGTGACTTTTGGTCTGGCCTGCTGTGCGATAGAAATGATGCATGCCGGCGCTGCGCGTTATGATCTGGATCGATTCGGCGTGGTGTTCCGGCCCAGCCCGAGACAGTCCGATGTGATGATCGTGGCCGGTACCCTGGTGAACAAGATGGCGCCGGCGCTGCGCAAGGTTTATGACCAGATGGCCGACCCGAAATGGGTCATTTCCATGGGCTCATGTGCCAATGGCGGCGGCTATTATCACTACTCCTATGCCGTGACGCGAGGTTGTGACCGCATTGTGCCGGTGGATATTTATGTGCCCGGCTGTCCGCCCACCGCCGAAGCGCTGGTCTACGGCATACTGCAACTGCAGCAGAAGATACGCCGTAACAACACCATCGCCCGGGGTTGATCATCTTGCTTAGCAGTAATTACTCGCAGCAGGCCATGGTATGAACGAGAGCACGCCAAGTCTGCAACAACGGCTACTGGATTTGCTGGCCGATTTTGAAGTCAGCATCAGCAGCAACCCGGTGGGGCAGTTGACGCTGCAGGTGCCGGCCGCGCATTGGCAGGCAGTGGCGTTGAAACTGCGCGATGACGAGCAGCTGCATTTCGAGCAGTTGATAGATCTTTGCGGCGTGGACTATCTCGGCTATGGCAACGATGAGTGGGAGGCCGAGCAGGCCACCACTGAAGGCTTCAGCCGTGGTGTCGATGCACTCGGACCGGGTCGTTTTGACTGGGCGCACCGGCCGGAGGCAACCGAGGTGGAAAACCGTTTTGCTGTGGTGGTGCAGTTGTTGTCACTGCAGCACAACCAACGCCTGCGCTTGCGTTGTTTCCCGCCTCTGCAGCCGATGCCGCTGTTGGCCAGCCTGGTGGAAGTCTGGAACAGTGCCAACTGGTACGAGCGCGAAGCATTCGATCTGTTCGGCATCGTGTTTGAGGGACATCCGGACCTGCGTCGCATTCTGACCGATTATGGCTTTGTCGGACATCCATTCCGCAAGGATTTTCCGCTCATTGGCAATGTCACTGTGCGCTACGATCAGGAGCAGCGTCGCGTGGTCTACGACGAGGTGGAAATCGAGCCGCGCGTGACCGTGCCGCGCGTGGTGCGGCGTGATTCGCGCTACGTGCAGCCCGATAGAGACAGCGAAAAACACGACGCGGAAGCATGAATACGGTGTCGCAGTAACAGAGTTTGATCGACTATGGCAGAGATTCGCAACTACACCATGAACTTCGGGCCGCAGCATCCGGCTGCACACGGCGTGCTGCGCCTGATTCTGGAGCTTGATGGTGAAACCGTGGTGCGGGCTGATCCGCACATCGGCTTGCTGCACCGCGCCACCGAGAAGCTGGCCGAGTCCAAACCGTTTAATCATTCCATTGGCTACATGGATCGGCTCGACTATGTATCCATGATGTGCAATGAGCATGCCTATGTGCGTGCCATAGAACAGTTGCTTGGCATTGAGGTCCCGAAACGGGCGCAATACATTCGCACCATGTTTGACGAAATCACCCGCATTCTCAATCATTTGCTGTGGGTTGGAACCAACGGGCTGGATCTGGGTGCCATGACCATATTCCTGTATGCGTTTCGCGAGCGTGAACAACTGCTGGATTGCTATGAAGCAGTCAGTGGCGCGCGCATGCATGCGACTTATTACCGACCCGGCGGTGTCTATCGTGATCTGCCGGCGCAGATGCCCAAACGCCAGGAAACCCGCTGGACCAAAGGCAAGGATCTGGCGCGCGCCAACGCCTGGCGGGAGGGTTCACTGCTGGACTTTCTGCAGCATTTCTGCGACGACTTTGACAGCAAGGTCGATGATTATGAAACGCTGCTGACCGACAACCGCATCTGGAAACAGCGCACGGTCGGCATCGGTGCGGTGTCTCCCGAACGTGCCATGCAACTGGGCTTCACCGGCCCGATGCTGCGCGGCTCCGGTGTGCAGTGGGATCTGCGCAAGCAGCAGCCATATGCCTGCTATGACGATGTCGATTTTGATATTGTCGTCGGTGTCAATGGCGACTGCTACGACCGCTATCTGGTGCGCATCGAGGAAATGCGCCAGTCCAACCGCATCATCAAGCAGTGCATCGCCTGGCTGCGCCAGCACCCCGGTGCGGTGATGCCGAAAAACTTCAAGGTAGTGCCGCCGACCCGGGAAGAGATGAAAGATGACATGGAAGCCATGATTCATCATTTCAAATTGTTCACCGAAGGCTACATCGTGCCGGAAGGAGAAACTTATGCTGCCGTGGAAGCGCCGAAAGGCGAATTCGGCTGTTACCTGGTGTCTGATGCCAGCAACAAGCCGTTTCGCGTTCATTTGCGCGCACCGGGTTTTGTGCACCTATCATCCATGAATGAGATGCTCAGCGGTCATATGCTCGCCGATGTGCCGGCCATGATCGGTACCCAGGACATTGTGCTAGGCGAGATTGATCGATGACTTCCGCAGCAACAAGCCCTACATCAGCAAGCCAGACCAGCTATCAGTTGGATGCCAGCGAGCGCGCCGCCATTGATCACTGGCGCAGCAAATTTCCGGACGCTGCCCAGGGCCAGCGCTCGGCCATCATCCAGGCGTTGTTCACCGTGCAGGAACATGGCACTGGTTGGTTGAGCACGGCGCAGATGGATGCCGTGGCCGATTATCTGGATGTGCCCCCGGTGTGGGTCTATGAGGTGGCGGCGTTTTACTCCATGCTGGAGACCGAGCCGGTGGGGTGCCACAAAATATCCATCTGCACCAATATTTCCTGCATGCTGCGCGGTGCACAGGAAACGGTGGATTACATTGAGCAAAAGCTCGGCATCAAACTGGGCGAAACCACGCCGGATGGTGCCATCACATTGAAAATTGAAGAAGAGTGCGTCGCGGCCTGTGTGGGTGCGCCGATGATGATTGTCGACGGTCATTATCATGAACATCTTACGCCGGAACGCATTGATGACATTCTGGCCGGGCTGACGGCGCCAGCCAGCAAAGCCACTGACGACGAGCAGGATTGAATTTTATGTCTGCACACAATGTCTGTTTTGATTTTGATCGCAATAAAGATGCCGAGCCGTGGACGCTGGCTGCCTATCGCCAGCGCGATGGCTACCAGGCCTGGGAAAATGTGGTCAAAAACAAAACTCCGCGGGAAGACATCATCGACACGGTCAAAGCTTCCAGCTTGCGCGGCCGCGGTGGTGCCGGTTTCCCCACCGGACTGAAGTGGAGTTTCATGCCGCGCTCGGCGCCGGGACAAAAATACCTGCTGTGCAATTCCGACGAATCCGAACCGGGCACCTGCCACGATCGCGATATTCTACGTTACAACCCGCACGCGGTGATCGAAGGCATGGCCATCGCCGCCTATTCCATGGGCGCAACTGTTGCCTATAACTACCTGCGTGGCGAATTTCACCACGAGCCGTTCGAGCGCATCGAACAGGCGCTGGCGGAAGCCTACGAGGCTGGTTACCTGGGCAAAAATATCATGGATTCGGGCATCGATATGGATATCCACAATCTGCTTGGCGCCGGCGCCTACATCTGTGGCGAGGAAACCGCGCTGATGGAGTCGCTGGAGGGCAAGAAAGGACTGCCGCGATTCAAACCGCCGTTTCCGGCAAACTTCGGTATCTATGGCCAGCCGACCACGATCAACAACACGGAAACGCTGGCCTCGGTGCCGGCGATCATGCGCCACGGCGCTGAATGGTTTCTGGACATTGGCAAACCCAATAATGGCGGGCCGAAAATCTTTTCTGTGTCCGGTCATGTGGAAAAACCGGGCAACTACGAAGTGCCGCTGGGCACGCCGTTTGCCGAACTGCTGGCAATGGCCGGCGGCGTCTGGCAGGGGCGCGAACTCAAGGCAGTGATTCCCGGCGGTTCCTCCATGCCGGTATTGCCGGCGGAGACCATGCTGGAGTTGAGCATGGATTTTGACAGCCTGTCGAAGGCCGGATCCGGTCTCGGCTCGGGGGCGGTGGTGGTCATGGACGAGACCACCGACATGGTGAAAATGTGTGCGCGTATCGCACGTTTTTACATGGCCGAGAGCTGTGGTCAGTGCACGCCGTGTCGCGAAGGCACCGGCTGGATGTACCGCGTATTGCAGCGCATTCTTGCCGGCCAGGCAGAACAAAACGATCTGGAATTGCTGCGCGCTGCTGCCGGTCAGATCGAAGGTCACACCATCTGTGCCTTCGGTGAAGCCGCCGCGTGGCCGGTGCAGGGCATGTTGCGGCATTTCTGGGACGAGTTCGAATACTACATCGAGCATGGACATTCCATGGTCGAACAGGCGCAAAAGGTGGCAGCATGAATGCGCAAGCGCAACAGGATATGGTGACGATCGAAATCGACGGTCAGTCGGTCGAGGTGGCGAAGGGCTCGATGATCATCGAAGCCACCGATCGCATCGGTATCGATATTCCGCGCTTTTGCTATCACCGCAAGCTGTCGATCGCAGCCAACTGCAGAATGTGCCTGGTGGACGTGGAAAAAGCGCCGAAACCGCTGCCTGCCTGCGCCACGCCGGTAGCCGATGGCATGAAAGTGTTTACTGAATCCTGTCGCGCACGTGACGCGCAGAAAAACGTCATGGAGTTTCTGCTCATCAACCACCCGCTGGATTGTCCGATCTGCGATCAGGGCGGTGAATGCGAGCTGCAGGATCTGGCCATGGGCTATGGACGTTCGGTGTCACGCTTCACCGAGCGCAAGCGTTCGGTCAAGGATCAGAACATCGGCCCGTTGATCAGCACCGATATGACCCGCTGCATTCACTGCACGCGTTGCGTGCGCTTTCTGGATGAAATCGCCGGCAGCAACGAGCTCGGTACCATCGGCCGCGGTGAAAAAACCGAAATCAGCACCTATATAGAGCAAAGTATTGCCTCCGAGCTGTCCGGCAACATCATTGATCTTTGCCCGGTCGGGGCGCTGACCAACAAGCCGTTCCGGTTTCGCGCACGTTCCTGGGAAATGCTTGCCAAGGCCGCTGTGGCCAGTCATGACTGCGTGCACAGCAACATCTGGTACCACACCCGGCGTGGTGAAATCATGCGCGCAGTGCCACGCGATAATGAAGCCACCAACGAAACCTGGCTGGCCGATCGTGATCGCTACAGCCATTCCGGACTGCAGCATGAAAACCGCTTGCTGCAGCCGCAGTTGCGCAGCGGCGAGCGTTGGCAGCAGGCCGGCTGGGAGCAGGCGCTGGAACAAGCGGCGACGGCCTTGCAGGCTGCTGGCAGCAGCGTACAAATGCTGTTGTCGCCGCAGTTGGTGTGCGAGGAACAACTGGCGTTCCGGCAACTGGCTGATTTGCTCGGCGCCAGCGCTGACTGGCGCCTGTACTCAGCAGCGCTGACCGCTGCGGACGTACCCTCATCACAGTGCTGGTCACACAGTGAAATGCCGCTGGCTGCCATGGGTTGTTGTGATGTGGTGTTGCTGGCCGGGGCCAGAATTCATCACGATCAGCCGCTGCTGGCCCACCGTCTGCGCCAGGCGCAACGTCGCCATGGTGCCAGCATTAACAGCCTGCAAGCCGAGCAGGTTGACTGGTACTGCCAGCAAGACAACACGCTACTGTCAGCACCGGATCAGTGGGTGGAGCATCTGGCCGGCATACTTTTGGCGCTGCAGCCTGACTATGCCGAGTACAGCGGTTTCAAGACATTGATGAAATCAGCGCGTCGCGGTGAGCATGAGGAATCCATCGCGCAGCGCCTGCAACAGGCCGAACGCGGCGTGGTGATCGCCGGTCAGCAGCTTGCCATGCACCCACAGGCGGCTTTGTTGCAGTATCTGCTGCGACTGATTGCAGCGGCCAGCGACAGCAGCCTGACCGTGCTGGCTGCAGGCGGCAATGCCACCGGCGCCATGCTGATGCACGGCAGCGAGCAACAAACGGTCGAAGCACCCAGGGTGCTGCTCCTGCATTCACTGCAACCGCTGCAGGATACCTCACGTCCGGATTTACTGCGCGCATTGTGTCAACAGGCAGACACTGTGATTGCCCTGACCGGCTGGCGCGATGAGCAACTGGAAAAACTCGCCGACATCATGCTGCCGGTGGCCGATAACCTGGAGACCGGTGGTACCCTGGTCAATGTCGACGGCTTGAGTCAATCATTTAATGCCGCCGCGAGCATCTCCGGTGATGCCCGGCCGGGCTGGAAAATTGCCCGCATGCTGGCAGACGCTGTGCTTGCAGATGATTCTGCCACGGCTGAGCAGCACAACGAGCTGTTGCAGTGGACCGACAGCGAATCGGTGCGCGCAGCGGTGGCGATGCGACTGGATGCGTTGCGGGATAAAAAAACCGCCGACCTCAAGCCTGCCATACATGTATTACCCGAAAAGCCGGCTTCACTGACTGCGGTCAAAGCGGCTGCGGGCAAGCAGTTGTATCGTCTGTCTGAACTGCCGATGGTGCGCGTGGATCAGCTTTGCCGGCACAGTGCGGCATTGCAGGCCACCGTGCATCAGGTCGCCGAGCGACAGGCGCGGGTGCATCC
>CAZHRH010000045.1:6222-14166 GCA_964534475.1 uncultured Wenzhouxiangellaceae bacterium | reverse complement strand
CGCCGGCGTCAGCGTGTAGATTTCCGGCCGGTTTTGCCGCGCCAGCGTGAGCACATCGGCAAAGCCGCGATTGGTGATGAAGGCGGTATGCGCAAACTTGCCTTCCAGCACCGCGTTGGTGGCCACCGTGCTGCCGTGCACTATGCGGCAGTGCTGCCCATCCAGACCCAGTTCGCGCAAGCCCTCGACAATGGCGCGCGCCGGATCATCCGGCGTCGACAGCCGCTTCAAGGTTGTTAACTCACCGGCCGGATTAACCACGATGAAGTCAGTGAAGGTGCCGCCGGTGTCCACGCCTATCAGCACATCGGCGTTGGTGTCTGAAGTGCTTTGCATGCTGACAATCTATCATCAATGCCATGCCATAGCAGTACCACTGCCCCCATCCCTACCTTCCCCCGCCCACGGGGGAAGGAGCAGGGGTTATTTCAAGGTCCTGCGGAATCATGCTCTGCTGAATTAGCGAAGAGTCCCATCACCACGAGCATCTAACGGAAAAAAGCCAACCTCCGATTCAGCAGTCACAACGCAGCCCGCAACTCAAGAGAAGCAGTTGCGCAATGATGATTGGGTGTATGAACGAAGAGCCCCATCCCCATGAGCATCTAACGGAAAAAAGCCAGCCTTCGATTCAGCAGTCACAACGCATCCCATAACGCAAGACGAGAACGTGCTTAATGATGTTCTGGTGTATGAACGAAGAGCTCCTTCCCCCGCGAGCGGGGGAAGGCCGGGATGGGGGGCGTAAGCTGAGCAACTAATGCACAATAGCCATCTGTTGACCTGATAATAGCAACATGCCCGAATTACCCGAAGTAGAAACCACGCGCCGCGGCCTGGCGCCTCATCTGAGCGGCAACCATATTGCCCGCATCATCGTGCGCCAGCCCAGCCTGCGCTGGCCGATTCCGCCGCAGATCATCTCCCTGCAGCAGCAACCCATTATCGACTGGCAGCGCCGCGCCAAGTATCTGTTGCTGACAACACCGCCGGGGGTCATCATCAGCCATCTGGGCATGTCCGGTTCCATGCGCATCGTGCCAGCGCAAACCGAATGGCGATTGCACGATCACGTCGAATGGCAACTCGCCGATGGTCAGGCGGTGCGTTTTCATGATCCACGCCGCTTCGGCTGCATGCTGTGGCAGGCTGCCGGCAGCGTCGAGACGCATCCATTACTCGCCAGCCTGGGACCGGAACCGCTCAGCGACGAATTTAATGGCGACTGGCTGTGGCAGCACGCGCGCGGCCGTCGCAGCGCGGTAAAAAGCTACATCATGGATGCCGGCATTGTCGTCGGTGTCGGCAACATCTATGCCGCCGAAGCCCTGTTCGCCGCCGGCATCCACCCGCAGCGTGCCGCCGGGCGTATCAGCCGCCAGCGCTATAAGCGCCTGGCCGATGAGATCAAACGAGTGCTCGCCGCCGCCATAGCAATGGGCGGCACCACGCTGCGTGACTTCAGCGGCAGCGGTGGCGAACCCGGCTACTTCGTGCAAAACCTCAAGGTCTACGGCCGCGACGGCAAAATGTGTCGCGTCTGCAGCAGCACGATCAAAAACCGCCGCATCGGTCAGCGCAGCAGCTACTACTGTCCGCGTTGTCAACGATAATTATCCCGATCGGTGCAATTATGTCGGAGCTTGAACGGGTCAAGCCCCACCGCGCAACTGGGGCTGGCACTTGATCAGGCGCGCATGGTTGGGGTGGGGTGTCCTGGCCCAGCCTCAACATTTTATCGTGCGATGAAGCCTCATTGACGGCGATGCATGCACTGCATACGCTGATTTCATTAATGTTATTCTTAATGATGAGAGGAATTTATGACCAGCCTGACCATTCGCAATGTGGATGATGCCACCAAACAGAGGCTGCGCGTTCGGGCGGCGTTGCATGGTGTTTCGATGGAAGAGGAAGTGCGACGCATCCTGAAGAAAGAGGCGATGCGCCCGGTGGCAGCACCGTCCGCAATGGGCAGGCACCTGCAGAAGCGTTTTGCCGGGCTGGCCAATGAATCGTTTGACCTGCCCCAGCGGCAGGCACCGCGCAGTGCGCCGGAGTGGGATGATCCGACGTGATCTTGCTAGATACTAACGTGCTGTCCGAGTTCATGCGTCCGCAGCCATTTGCATGCAACTTGCCCTCTCGGTCCAACCGCGCAGCCAGCGCCAGAAATAAAGCGAGTCAGCCTTGACTTCCGCTTGCATGTCAACTAAGCTAAGTGGACGTAAAAGACGTTAATATATGATCTTGATGTCTACTTATGGACCAAGCAACCGCCATAAAACGTTTGAGCCAGTGGGATCGCCAGGGTCGGATCGTATTTACCCGGACCGATCTGGCCAAGCTGTTCCATGAGGACAGCGCGCGGGCTCTGAAGGATGGCCTGCGGCGACTGGTGTCACAAGGATTGCTGGTGCGACCGGCACGCGGTGTCTACGTCTATGCCCTGGCCCAAAGTCGGGACAGTGACATGATCGAACAGATCGCCAGAGCATTGCGGCGAGGTGAGTACAATTACGTCAGCCTGGAATCGGCACTCAGTGAATATGATGCCATCTCGCAGGTGCTGCTGGATCGGTTGACGGTGATGACCACGGGACGCAAGGGTATTTACAAAACCCCCTATGGAACCATTGAATTCGTGCACACCAAGCGCCCGGTTAACGAGCTGTTAGAGCGCATGACCGATGTCGATCGGCCGCTGCATCTGGCCACAATGCAGGCGGCCTGGAGTGACCTGAAGCGGGTCGGCCGCAATACCCATCTGGTGGATGAATCGGTGCTTGGCCATGAGTGATCGGGTTGATTTTGAGCAATTGACCGAGCGGGCCATGCGTGAAGGCGGCCACGCACGCCTGCGCCCGGTGATTCAGAAGGAGTTGTTGCACTACGATATTCTCTACAGTCTGGACCGGGAGGGTCTGCTGCAAGCGCTGACTTTCCAGGGGGGCACATCGCTCAGGCTTTGCTACGGTGCCAATCGGTTCAGCGAGGATCTGGATTTTGTCGGCGGCAGTGAGTTCGGCCGCTCTCAACTCGATGGCATCCGGGAGTGCATTGAGCACCATATCGGCAGGCGTTACGGTCTGGAGGTCGAAGTCAAGGAGCCCAAGGGGCTGCGCCACCAGCGCGAGCATGCGAAACTCAGCATCGACAAGTGGCAGGTCGCGGTGATTACGGCACCCGCGCGCAGTGACATTCCCCGGCAACGGATCAAAATCGAGGTGGCCAATATCCCGGCCTATTCGCGCGAGCCCCGGGCGCTGCGTGTCAATTACCCTTTTTTGCCCGACGGCTACGCCGATACCCTGGTACTGGTGGAAACTCTGGACGAGATCATGGCCGATAAGCTGGTATCGCTGGTGAACACCACCGGTTATGTGCGTCACCGCGATATTTGGGATTTGCGCTCGCTGGTGCAACAGGGAGCCGATATGCGGGTGGACTGGGTCCGCGGCAAGATTGGTGATTATGGTGTGGAGGATTACGGCGAGAAGTTACAGCATATGCGGAAGCAAGTTTCGGATGTCATCTACGGCAAGCCCTTTCACGACGAGTTATCGCGGTTTATTCCCCAGGTCGTTGTGGATCGCACCCTGAACCGGCGCGATTTCTTAACCATGCTATTGCGCGAGACAGAGGACTTGCTGACGAATTTGCAGCGCAGGCTGGAAAGCATGGACGGCACGGCAGGGGATGCATGAGGCTGACCCTGACCACACTTCGCGAACGCCACACGTGTGATCACGTGGTGGCGTTGTTCGACAGACCTGAAACCGACGGCGATCTGGTTTATCGCTGACTTGGTGAATTGCTCTTGCCTGGATGAGTAGGCTGATGAGTTGCAGCTTTGCCACCTGACCTGCTGATTACATCGTGCGCTGAATCCATGGCCTCTGGGCTCATAAACCTGGCTACAGAGTTAAACCAGAACCTTTTAAGTTTCAATCCTTGTTCTTGCGCCAGTTGATCTGCACGGCGGAATCGCGCTGGCCGGATTCCAGCGTGACGTTCCAACTGTTGCTTAGCTCATAACGGGCGTTGGTGACGTTGCCGTTGTCGAACAGGCCGATGCCGTAGCTGACGAACAGGCGCGGGAACAGGTACAGGCCTAGGTTAAGTGCGCCTTCGCCGTTGCCGTGGTCGAAGTTGCTGCCGGTGGCGATGTAGGCCAGCGCGCTTTCTTCGTTGCTGGCCGGGTTGGTGAACAGGCGGATGTCGGGTTTTTGTGCCTGGCCGATGATGGCGACGCCGGCTTCACTGACGGCGGGGTCACCGAAGATGCGACGCACGGCGTAGATGTCCAGACGTGGATTGTCGGCTGGTGATTCATTGTAGCTGACGCGGCTGTCGCGCAGGATCAGCGTCTGGCCATAGGCCTGTACCTTGCCGTCGATGAACTCGATGCTGCCATCGGCCTGCGGCACCGGCTCCCCAGACCATAATAAATTCACCGCACCCTGCAAGCGGGTGCTGGCGACATCGGCCTTGACCCGCACGTCGTCACCCAAAACCAGCTTGAGTGTGCCGTTGAGATTGGTTTGCGGCTGCTCTTCTGCGGCTGGCTGCTCGGCACCAACAATGACCACATCGGCAGATTCGCCTTGCTGCGTGGTGACCTGCTTCGGTGGCTGCAGCAGGACTGACGGAATCAGCAGTTCGCCATCGATGGTAAAGCCTTCCGGCGCTGCGGTCAGATTAAGATCAGGACTGATTTTGAGCTGCAACACCTGGCTGTCGGCCAGTTGTAAATTGTCGCCCTGGATGGACAACTGCGCCGTGCGTGCAAGCGGTGCCAGTTTGAACTGCATGCTGGCCCGGCCATCCCCGGCGCGCAGCCCGCCGCTACCGTTGAGGAGTCGGCCGGGCTCGCTTTGTCCCTGCAGGTTGATCTCGTCCAGCTCAAGCCCTATCGGCGCATAGACAATACGACCATCGTGCAGATCGATGTCCAGCGCAATCAGTGGCTGTGGCAATGGCCCGGCAAATTGTGCGTGCATATTCAAAGTGCCTGCCAGCTCATTGAGTACCGGCACAAAATCCGCCAGCAGGCTCAGATCCGGCAGCCGGGTACGCAAATCGCCTTTGAGTTCCGGTTGCTCGTCACGCAACGATCCGTAGCGCCAGTTTGCGCTGATTTCTCCATTCTGCTCAAAGCGCACCAGCATATCGCCGTTGAGCGTGTCTTCAGTCAATTCAAGCTGCAGTTCGCCCTGGTCCATATATAAACCCAACTCGCTGTCGCTATCGATAAACAGGCGGCCAGGTTGCAGCGACAGGCTGGCATCAAGCTGCTCAAGCCGTTCGGCCATGGCCAGCTTGATGCTGCCGGACATGCGCTGATCGCTGCTTATAGCTGCGTCGGTCAGGCGGGTCAGCAACGCCACAGGCAGTTGCTCGATATCGAGGCCGGCCTGTATGCTGAATGGCTTGCCCGGCCCGGCGCTGGCCAGTTCGCTGCTGATACACAGCGACGAGCCGGCATTGTCATCGCTGCCCTGCAGACAAGCCGGTTGCAGTTGCAGCAGGTTTGCGAAGTAGCTGATGCTGGCCGCATTGGACTGTTGCCAAAGACCCAGTTGGCGATCTTGCAACTGCATGTGCTGCAGGCTGCCCTGCCAGGCAAAATCTTGTTGCCACGGGGCAAAGCCGGGCTGGCCGCTGCTGCTGCCAGCCAATTCAAGTCCCACACTGGTGCCAGCACGGTCGGCGGACAATTGCAGGCGCTGACCCTGGCTGTCGCTGACCAGTTGCAGGCTGGCCTCGCGCAGCAGCTTGTTGCTGCGGTTGCTGAGCTGCTGCAGCGTGATATCAGCATCGCCGCGCAAGCCGGCATCGGCCAGGGTCAGATCCACATCCATCGACACAGCTTCCAGGCTCTGCTGTTGCCAGCCCAGGCCGGTGCCGGTCAACTGCAGTTGCAACTGACCGCGGTCCAGTCGCAACCGCTCGCCGGGCAAGGCCTGCATGTTGATGTTGGCCTGCACATTGCCGGCTGCGGCAGCATAGAGCTGACCCGCAGACGGAACATCCAGCGTTACCTGCAGCGCTTTGTCATCACCGCGCAAGTTCAGCCTGGCGTCGCCGGACTGTAGCTGCAAGCCGTCGCTGATGAACTGCTGATCGGCATAGCGCAGTGTGCCCTGACCGCTGATCGGCTGACCACGCAGACTGCCGCTGAGATCGTCGATTGCCACCGTGGCTTGCGGCGCGCTGAAATCGTCGTTCGCGCTTGCCAGCAGACTGCCGCTGGCCGTGATATTGCCCTCATAGCCAGCCCAGAACTGCCCCGGGTTGATGTCCTGCAGTTGATAATCCAACTGCGCCTGCAGCGCATCACCCCAAGCAGCAGCGCCTGCCAGGCGTGCTTCACCACCCAGTGTCTGCATGATCAGTTGTTGCAACTGCAGGCTTTGCTGTTGCACCACGCTGGCCTGCAGCGCAATCTGCGCTTGCGGTATGGCGCTGCCGGAGACATCACTGTTCAGATCGAGCTGCACATTTTGCAGCGTGCCGGAGGCGGACAATTGACCCTGCTCGCTGCGCCAGTCAGCACGCTTGCCGCTGCCCGGCGGCCAGTCCAGTGCCTGCCAGTGCAAGCTGCTGTCGAGGCTGTCATCGTCCAGGCCATAGCTGGCCTCGCCGCGCACCTGCCAGGGCAGATCAGCGGCCTGCAGCAGCAGATCCTGCAGCCGCAGTTGTTGCTCGTCCAGGTGCAGATTCGCACCGCCACTGACCGGCGGCAGCGCTGTGGCGACTTCGTTGTCATCGAGCATGCCGGCAAGCTGCAAGCGGCTGAGCTGCAACTGCAATTCACCGCGTTGCATGGGCGCATCAAGCTGATAATTGCCCTGTGCCTGCAGCTCACCCTGCAACAGGCTGCCTTGCAGCGACTCAAGCTGCAGTTGGGTGCGGTCACCGCTCAGGTTGAGCTGCCAGTTTCCCGCCGCTTGCGCTGGCAGCTGCACTATGCTGCGCAGTTCGGCCTGATAGTCGTCCAGGCTGCCGCTGCTGCTGAGCTGGAGCTGCTGCAGCACCAGGAGTGCCATATCGGTGGCGCTCTCGGTGTCATTTACGGTGGCATATTCATCTGTAGCGTTGGCAACATCGATCAGCGGCCAGCGCAGAGTATCGCTGCTGTCGATCTGCAGCTCCCAGCGTGGCTGTTGCATGATCTGATACAGCTTTACCTCTGCGCGCAGCGGCAAGCCAGCACGCCCCTGTACTTGCAGTGCAAGATCTTCCAGGTCACCGCGGCTGCGCAGCTCCAGCGCTGCTGCATGCAGTTCGGGCAACAGCTTTTTGCCCACACCCTCCGCATCCAGACGCAGATCATGCGCATACGGTGGCTGCAGTTCAGCGTCGCCTTGCGCTGTCAGTTCAGCGGCGTAAGCGTGCAACTGCAGTTGCTGTACTCTCAGGCTGTCGCCATAGTCAAACGCCGCGCTCAGCGAATCCAGCCGCAGTGGCTCGGCCTGTTCGTTCTGATCCGGCAGGCGCACACTGACATCGCGCAGGCGCAGATCGCGCACCTGCACGGTTATCGGGCTGCGCAAATCCGGCAAGATTTCCGGTGGCGGCTCGTCGCTGGGCAACACTGTGACCTGCACACCATCGACATGCAGTTGCCCGATGCTGAGCCGGGGTTGCGGCAACAGTGTGAGCTTTGCCTGCAGCTTGATCTGCTCGATAGTGGTATTGCTGATGTCGTTGCTGAACTGCACGCCCGACAGCCGCAAGCCCTGGTTGATGTTGCCGCTGCTGCGCTTGATCTGCAGCGCTGGTTGCAGCGCCTGTTGCGCCTGGTTCAGGATAAACCCGGCGCCTGATGCGGTGTGCAGCAGCCACCAGCGTCCGCCGAGCAGCAGCAACAGCAATGTCGCCAGCACTGCCAGCAGCGACCAGCCCAGCCGACGTGGCCATCTGGCCTTGTTGCTGGCC
>CAZHRH010000045.1:0-6122 GCA_964534475.1 uncultured Wenzhouxiangellaceae bacterium | reverse complement strand
CCTGATTGGTCATGGTCATTGCACGCCCGACAGATAGGGAAGCGAACCAAACGTAACCAGCGGCGTGCCGATGGTCAGATGGATACGCAGGGCATTGTCACCGGTATCCAGTTGTCTGGCCAGATCCAGCCGGATGGGCCCGACGGCGGTATAAAACCTGGCACCAAGGCCGGCACTCCACTGCAACTCGGGCCGGCTGAAGTCGTTAAACGCATTGCCGGCATCGGAAAACACAGCGACTGACCAGTCCTGGCTGAGCCTGTGCTCGTATTCTATCGAGCCGGTGAGCAGATGGTTGGAGCCGTTGCGGTTGTTGCTCAGTGACTGGTAGCCGAAGCCGCGTACGCTGCGATCGCCGCCGGCCTGAAAGCGAAACCGTTCGGGCAGCCGGGTAAGGGAAAAATCCAGCGTCTCACCTCCCTGTTCGAGCAGGAAACTGTCGACCTTGGCTGCGGTGTAACCGAATTCGGCCGACAGGATCAGCTTGCCGTTCTGGTGCAACTTGCGTTGATAATTCAGGCCCAGGTAGCTCTGCGCAAAGCTGACGTCCGACAGCGCGCCATTGACGGCACCGATCGCCCGCCACAGCATATTGGTGCCTTCGATGTTGAAGCCCTGGCCGGTGATTTTCTGCAGTTGCCAGGAAAAGCCGGCATGCAGTGCCTGCTGAGTCTGGTTCAGCAGCGGTTGCAAATCGGGATTGTCATCCAGCACGAGCAATTGTCTGGAATCCGGCCTTAACTCGTCGGTATTGAACGATTCGTTGAGAAAGCCGACAAATATGCGTCGATGCACTGACCATCCATCCCAGGGCCTGGATTGACGTATGAAACCGGTGTTGATGAGCTGATTAAAGCGCGTGCCATCGATTTCCGGAAACACTTCTTCACCGGTGTCGGTATCAAAAAACTCGAAGTCGTCATCCTTGCGCTGCACGCTGGCACTGGCAAACCAGAACTCGCCGGGGTCATCGCCGATCGGGCGCAGGTATTCAGCCTGGGTAAAGAACTCCATGTCGGTGGCCTGCACACCGAAGCCAATGGACAGGGTGTCACCCCGCCGATTGAGCCGGTGGATGTCCCAGCCGCTGGTCAATCGGGGGCCGGTATCGGTGCCCAGCCCGGCACCGATGGTATAGGTGTTTTTCGGTCGAGCCTGTAGCTGCAATGTAACATCAACGCGCGGCGGATCAGCTTCCGGACTGAGTCGCTCGATCACATCGATGCGATCAAAATATCCGCTGGCAGCCAGGTTGCTGCGCCAGTCATCGATCAGTTCTGCGCGATAAAAATCTCCTTCTGCAAACGGCTGCAGGCGTTGCATGGTGGCGTCGCGAATGATGCCGGATTCGTCGCTGACGGCACCGAACACGGCGCGAGCTCCGGTCTCCAGATGCAGACTGATAGCGGCGCTGTGAATGCCTGGATCCACCGCTATCCGGGCTTGCTGCAGGCGCGCGGCAATGTAGCCATGCTGCCGGGCGCGCTGCAACAGATCCTGCTTGGCCTGCTCATATTTTTGCTGCTGCAGGATGCTGCCGGTCGGCAGTGGCCATTGCTTGCGCCAGTCGCGGAATGTTGCATCTTCGTGGCCGGGGCCGGTGATGCGCAGGTCAAGCTTGTTCACCTTGATCGGCTCGCCCGGCTCGACATTGATCAGCAGACGCCACTGTGGTTTTTCGCCGACAATCTCCACGCTCACGCGCGGATTGTAGTAACCATAGGGTTTCAAGGCGTTGATCGATTGCTCGATAACGGCGGGTCTGGCCCGCCGCAGGCGTTGCCTGCTCAGCGACTCGGCGCTTTGCAGCGCCAGCAGCAACGGTGCGGCGGCAATATTGTCTCTGGCCGCGCCGTTGATGCCGGTAATGTTGACTTCGACCGATGCCGAGAGCGGCAGTTGCCACAGTAGTATCGCCGCCAGCAATAAACCACGCCAGAAGTTATCTGCGCTGATCTGGCATTGGCCGAGCTGTGGCTGTGTTGACGGTATGCGCATGGTTTATATGATTTGGAAAAGTACCGGCTGGCTTGTTACCAGCCCAAGTATACCTGTCTATATGATTACCCTTCGTGGCAGTTTTATGTGGACTGCAACAGGTCAAGCTTGTTCCGATAGTAGCGGCTGAGTTTGATCTGTTTGCCGCAGTCCATGGTCAGCATGTACTCGCCGTTCTGGTGCGGCACCAGGCTCTGGATGGTCTGAATGTTGATCATGGTAGACCGGTGCACGCGCTGCAGAATAGCGGGGTCAGCTCTGGATTCGATGCTTTTCATCGTCGCTCGCACCACATGCGTGGTGTCTATGGTTTGCAGGCACATGTAATCGCCCGCCGCTTCGATCCAGCGAATGTCACTCTGCTTGATGCGCAAAGTCTTGTGGCCGTCCTTGAACACCATGCGCTCGGCCGGCAACAGTCGATGCAAGGCGGCGAGTTCTGCGATGGTCTGCTCGTCCGAGCGCTCATCGCGCAAATGCTGTTGTTGTAAATGCTGCAACAATTTCTGCAGTTTCTGATGCTGCTTGAGCTGGTCGCGCTGCTGCAACTGTGCACGCACACGCTGCAGTGTCTGCTGCAAACGCTCCTCATCCACCGGCTTGAGTAGATAATCAAGCGCCTGTTCGGCGAATGCTTTCACTGCATAATCGTCATATGCGGTGATGAATACCACCAGCGGTAACTCGACCAGGGTTTGTTGAGTTTGCAATTGCTGCAGCTTCTGCACCAGTTGCAAGCCGGTCATGCCCGGCATCTGCACGTCGAGAAACAACAGATCCGGCTGCAGCTCGGCAATATGTTTGAGGGCGTCACGGCCGTTGCCGGCCTCGGCCACCACCTCGATATCGTTGCACTGGTGCAGGCGCAAGCGCAGGCCTTGTCGCGCCAGTGGTTCGTCGTCGATAATGATTGTGCGGATGTTGATCGCTTTTGCTTGCATGTTTATGTTGCTGTCATGCCCATCTGCTCAGGCTTTGCCATCAGTTGTCTGCCAGCGTCTGGAACGGCATCTGCAGATTAACCTGTACGCCGCCTGCGGCAACATCATCAATACGCACAGACTGGCGGTTGCCATACAGGGTCTGCAGCCTGGCGCGGATATTTTCCAGCCCCAAACCGGTGCCTGCCGCCGTGGCCAACGGCTGCGATGACGGATCCAGGCCCGGACCATCATCGCGCACGGAGATGTTCAATGCGTCTCCGGACAGACTCACGGCGATCCGAATGTGGCCACCGGCTTCGGTCGGCGCAATGGCGTATTTGATGGCGTTTTCGATGATCGGCTGCAACAGCAGGCTAGGTACGCGCGCACGGTAAGCGTCCTCGTCAACTTCCCAGTCAATTTTCAGGCGATCGCCGAAACGAATCTGTTCGACTTCCAGATACTCATCAATGGCCTGCAGTTCATCGCGCAGCGTGACCATCTGCATCGGTTCCATTTCCAGACTGCGTCGCAGAAAATGCGACAATTTCACTACCATGCGGTTGGCCTTGTCGTTTTCGCCGGCCAGGATCAGCGTGGACACCGCGTTCAGCGTGTTGAACAGAAAATGCGGATTGAGCTGGTAGCGCAGCATCTTGAGTTGGGCGGTCTGCGCAGTGTTGGTGGCTTCCAGCAGTTGCGCCCGCTGCTGCTCGACCTTGCGGTAGTACTTGATGCCGAAATACAGCGCCGACCAGGCCAGCAGCACGTACAGCGACAGCGTGTACTGGCGAAATACTTCCCACCAGGCATCAATCTGCCAGTCGTTGGGATACAGGTTCTGGTAGGCCAGCGCGCGACTGGCTTCGAACACGATGGCAAACAACAGCGAGGTGATGACAGCGACGGTAAACATCAGCATTGGCGGACGATTCCAGACGCGCAGATAAATCTGCCGCATGATCAGTGTGAGAACAAACCCGGTCAGCGCATATACCGCACTGGGTACGATGTAGATTGCCGTGCGGTCGTAGGTAAAGCCCTGGAGAAAATTCATCAGCGCATAGGCCACCCAGCCATTGATCTGCAGCAGCCAGAACAGCCGGCGCCGGTGCTGCAAAAGATTTTTCAACAATAATCCGCTCATTTGACCGGCTCCGTATGCTCTGCTGAAGTTGTACTGTTGGGGTCGAATGGCTCACCGTTTGCGCTATCTTGTTCGAGCTTCGTCGCGTTGGCTGGTGCATCGGCTGCTGGTCTGTCCGGAGCAAAGTAAAGCACCCGGTTGCCCGGCGTGATAGCCAGCGGCTGTTCCGGTGATTGCAGCCTGATGATGCCGGATTCGATGATTACACCCAGCAGCATCATGTCACTGCTATCGCGTTCGAGTTGCTCCAGATTGTAGGCCTCGGTAATGCGCGTGGTCTGAATGCGCCAGCCATCCGCCAGCAAGGCGTTGAGGTGTTCAATCGAGGCCTCGATCTGCCAGGCAATCAGGCCGCGCGAGCGACGCAACAGACGGCGATGCTCTTTGTCCGCAGCATCACTGTCTGGCAGTTGAAACACGTTGTGCTGACCAAATTCCGTGGCCAGTGCCTTGCACACCAGCGCATTGTAAAAATGATTCGGTGAGGCACACAACAGGGCGTTGAGATGATGCACGGAAACCCAGTCCTTGGCATGTTCGGACAACAGTTCTCCGTAATAAAAATCGATGCCCGACTGCCGCGCCGGCTTGAGTCGGCTCCAGGAGCCATCCACCAGCTTGACGTTGATCGACATTTGCTGCAGTTTCTGGCATAAGGCGATGGTGAACGGCGCAGCACCGATCACCAGCAGGCCGCCTTCAGATGCCGCCGCCAGTCCCAGCTTGCGCGCCAGTGGGCCGGCGGTGAGACCGTGCACAATCACGGTCACCAGAATCACGCCAAAGGTCACCGGTAGCAGCAGTTCGGCATCCGGATAACCTGCTGCCACCAGTCCCGGCCCGAACAGTCCGGCGGTGGCCGCGGCGACAATGCCGCGGGGCGCAATCCAGCCGACCAGAATGCGATTCTCCCGCTGCATGCCGGCACCGATGGTGGCCAGCCAGATGGTCACCGGTCGTACCAGCAGCAAAAAAGTCAGGATCAACAGCCCGGTGCGCCAGTCCAGCCGCGCCAGATCAGACCACTGCAAGGAAGCGGTGAGCACGATGAACAATGCCGATACCAGCACAATGGTGATGGATTCCTTGAAATGGTGCAGATCAGCAATCTCGCCCAGCTTCATGTTGCCGATCACCAGTCCCATCAGGGTGACTGTCAGCAGCCCGGCCTCGTGCTGAAACAGGTTGCTGATTTCGAACACCAGCAATACCAGTGCCAGCAGCAGCGGTGCCTTGAGGTGCTCGGGCACGCCGCCGCGCGAGTACCAGCGCCCGACCAGCCAGCCGCCGAGACCGCCGAACAACAGCGCTGCCAATAAGGCCTTGCCGAGATCAATAAAAACCGCCAGCACGGTGCTATCGACCGAGCTGTACTGAAAATACTGATACGACAGCACCGCCAGCAATACCGCCACCGGATCGTTGACAATGCCTTCCCACTTGAGCAACGACGAGCTGTCCTGATTGAGTTTGGCATGGCGCAACAGCGGCATGATCACGGTCGGTCCGGTGACCACCAGAATGGCCCCGAGCACGATGCTGACCGGCCAGCTCAGACCACCCACATAGTGACAGGCCAGGGCGCCGAACAACCAGGCTAGCGGCGGCCCCACAATGACCAGACGGCCGATGTGATTGCCGACGCGTTTGAGTTCGCGCAACTCCAGTACCAGGCCACCTTCGAACAGCACCACCGCCACACCCAGACCGACCAGATGGCGGAAGCCGTCGCTGTCGGCATCGATGATCAGGCCCAGATCCCAGATGCCGGCCACCGGCCCCATGATCAGGCCGGTAAAAATCAGCACGATGATGGCCGGAATGCCGATGCGCCAGGCCAGCCACTGCGACAGCAGCCCGGTAACGATCACCAGCATCACGGCGATGCCGATGTTATCCATGGCCGACCTTGCCCGGCTTGTCCGCTGACTGTCGGCTTGTATCGATGGCATCGTCAGCGATCGTTGCATCAGGCCTTGCTACACTGTCGCTGGGCACCTCGGCCGGGATGGCTGCAGCAGCAGATGGTTCGGTTTTTTGTGCCGCTGGCAGAC
>CAZHRH010000044.1:0-14229 GCA_964534475.1 uncultured Wenzhouxiangellaceae bacterium | reverse complement strand
CGATGGTGCCAACGTTGACGTGCGGCTTGGAACGTTCAAATTTTTCCTTGGACATTATGTATACTCACTAAATAAAGTTACACGATTCAAATTCCAGATCAATCAGTTAGCTGAGCTTGATCATACATACTGGTGCCCACAACAGGAATTGAACCTGTGACCTCTCCCTTACCAAGGGAGTGCTCTACCGCCTGAGCTATGTGGGCAAAATGTTCATGCCTGACAGTTTTCCGATCAGGCGCTGCTGTGATCACATTTATAGGTGTCACCATGGCGCAAACCACATCGCAGCAAGCTGTGCCCGCGCCACGCATCTCGCCAGGCTAGTGCGCCTGACTGGAGCGGGAGACGGGGATCGAACCCGCATCATCAGCTTGGAAGGCTGAGGTTCTACCATTGAACTACTCCCGCAACATAAGCGTTAAGTGTTCGACCCGCCGGCTTAACTGCCCAGCTTGACTGCTTTGGAATCAGGCCGTAATTGCTGTACCGCGCATGCCTGAACCGACCCGAGTGCGCGCTTCATTGACATCTCCATACGACCATGTCAATGGTGGAGGGGGCAGGATTCGAACCTGCGAAGGCATAGCCAGCAGATTTACAGTCTGCCCTCGTTGACCGCTTGAGTACCCCTCCAACAGCCAAGCCGCCTATTATGCGATGTGAATCAAATCCATGTCAAGCAATACAGCCCGTTCGCATGCGGAAATTAGAGCATTGTAGACAATGGAATCAGAAGCCAATGCGATATTCCACCCCCCAGATGCGCGGCTCGTTGACAAATCCGGTCAGGTTATTGAAATCGATACCGCCGACAATGGTTTTGTTGTCGGTGATGTTGCGTACGAACACAGCCGCTTCCTGGTTGCCCAGAGCCCACTGGTAGCCCACTCGCACACCGCCTTCGAGCAGCGATTCGCCACGGAACTCGGCAGAGTCGAAGAGAAAGAAATTGACCGCAGAACGATACGCCCAGTCAGTGAAGAAAAACACTTCTCCATTCGCCACCGGTATGCCATAGCGCAGCGTGCTGTTGGCGACCCAGCGCGGTGCCTGCGGCAGCCGGTTACCGTCAATCGATACCGTACCCGGCACATCTCCGGCCGGATCAAGCACGGTACAGCCACCACCACAGGGCTGGATGAAGAGATTGTCGTCCTTGATCTCGGTGTCATTGAAACTGAGCCCGGCGGTGAAGGTCAGATTTTGCGAAACAAAGGCCTCCACATCCAACTCGAAGCCGCGGCCAACGGTCTCATCGGCGTTGATCAGCTGGTTGAAGTTGGCCTGACCACCGACGGCGGTCAACTGCTGGTCGTCGATGATGTAGTTGAACAGGGAGAAGTTGGCGCGCACACGGTTGTCCAGCAGCAACGATTTCACGCCCAACTCGAAAGAGTGCAGTACCTCGGTGTCGGCCACCGAGATGGTGTCACCGAACAGCAAACGTCCCTGCACACTGGGCGCGCGGAAACCGCGGGCGATGCGGGCGTAATAGTTGACTGCATCGGTGGCGGCGAAGTTGAGACTGACATCACCACTGAATTCGGTGTCGCGTGGTTTCGCCGTGAGCACACCGGTGGCGCCGCCGCCGATCGGCGACTGCGTGCGCTGAGCGCTGAAATCCTTTTCGTCATGCGAAATACGGCCGCCGACCTGCAGCGTCAGTCGCTCGCTGAGATCAAATGTGCCGGACAAAAACGCAGCCACCGTGGTGGCTTCCTGTTCCTGGCGCGCGAAACCGTCCTGCACGCCACCTGCCAGCGTGTTGAAATTGAAGCTGTCGATGGTCAGATCTTCAAAGAAAAAATACAAGCCACCCTGCCAGTTGACCGGGCCGGAGAAATTGCTGGCAACGCGGAATTCCTCGGTGATCTGGATGTGTTCGGGCAAGCCGTCGGCAGATTCGGCCGGAAACGGGATGAAACCGGGACCAAAGGGTGGCGCAAATGAAGCACCAAAGCCGCCATCGACGTCGCCGCGACTGAGTATATCGGCATGCTCCACCCCGGTAATGGAGGTCACGGTGTAGTCACCGGCATCCCAGGTCAGGGTCAATGAGCCGCCAAAGGCATCCAGATCCTGAAAGTTGCTGCCGTCGATGGCAACTTCGCGGCGTCTGAAATCATCCACCAGATCGTTCGTGCCCGGCTGGATAATGTTGGCGCGAAACAGGCGCGCAGTGCCATCAAGACTGCGGAAATGAAAATTGGTCAGCGCCGAGAAGCCATCGCCATTGTCGTACATAAATTGCAGACGACCGGCGACTTCATCGAAGCCTTCCAGCGCATCGTCCTCACCGGTGAAGGTGTTGTCGACAAAGTCATCGCGGCGCTGGAACAGCACCGACAGGCGGCTCGACCAGTTGTCGGACAACGCGCCACCAATGGCGCCCTCGAAATTGACCATGTTGAAACGACCGTAATTGATCTGCGCATAACCGTCGGCGAGCTGACTCGGCTTGCGCGATTCCAGAATCACCGCACCAGCCGGGGTATTGCGACCGAACAGCGTGCCCTGCGGACCACGCAGCATTTCCACCCGCTCGATGTCAAAGATCGGGAAGCCTTTAAGGATCGGGTTTTCCTGCACCACGCCATCGACCACGAACGACACCGGCTGCGAGGCATTCAGATCAAAATCGGTGTTGCCCAGACCACGCACGTAGAAACGCGGGAAAGCGCGGCCAAACGACGACTCGATCTGCAGGCTGGGCAGACGTGATGAAAGCTGGCGAATATCAAATCCGCCGGAACCGAGCACATCCAGCGCTTCGCCGCTGAGCACGGCGACCGAAATCGGCACATCCTGAATGTTTTCCTCACGCTTTTGCGCGGTCACTGTCACCGCATCCAGTGTTTTGGATGACGCATCGTCCTCTGCATCGGCATCATCCTGAGCCGGCAGCACAGTGGCGGACAGCAGCATGATGCAGCCAATCAGCACGCTAGCCGTCATCTGGCTGACCCGCAGCAGCGCATGGTCATGGTTATGTAATTTCATGGTTCCCACCTGATTATCAATGGTTTACAGGAATAATTTAACGTCGTATTTATTATCAAAATGATGCCAATGGACTGTCGCCATGAGGGTCACAAGCGCACCAGATAAGGCTTGTCAGTGCTTGCCTCAGTCAGTATCAGTCTTGCTGCCAGCAAGCGGCATGATCAGCAACTGCGCTAAAGATAGCAAAAAACGCTGATTCAGATTACAGTTTTTTTACTTCTGTCGACTCATCAATGACCATCTGGCTGCTGCCAGACGCTTGCGCTGTTTCCCCATTCGCCGCCGCTCGTGCCAGCCTGATGCGCTGTCGGCGTCGCAGCAACGGATCGATGGTAAACAACAGCAGCGACAACCAGATGCCACAGAACGCCAGCAAGCGCTGCACATCAAACGGCTCCCGAAACAGGAACACCGCCAGCAGAAAACTGATCGTCGGCGCCAGATACTGCACAAAACCGACCACCGACAAATCCAGATTTTTCGCCGCGATGTTGAATGCCAGCAGCGGCAGCAGTGTCACCAGCCCGGAACCGATCAACAAAAGGTTGATGGCAACATCGCCATGGCCAAAGGCAAACTCTCCAGTCTGGCCGACATAGAGAAAATAGACAGCCACCGGCAGGCTGAGCAGGATCGCCTCCCACAACAGGCCTTTCATCGGCCCCACCGCCAGTTGCTTGCGCACCAGACCGTAAAAGCCGAAGCTGAATGCCACGGAAAGCGCCACCCACGGCAGTTCGCCGATGTGCCAGGTCATCCAGGCAGTGGATAAGGCAGCAACAGCAAACGCCAGCCAGCACAGTTTTGACAGCTGTTCACCGAGAAACAGCATGCCCAGCACGACACTGATCAGGGGATTGATAAAGTAGCCCAGGCTGGTGGCCAGCACCTGATCATGGAGTACCGCCCAGACAAACACCAGCCAGTTGATCGCCACCAGCGTGCCGCTCAAGGCCAGCATGGCCAGTTCGCGCCGCCCCAGTGCCAGCCCGCGCCAGAACCCCAAACCGTCGCGCCAGAGCAGGAAGCCAGCCAGAAACAGCGCCGACCAGATGATGCGGTGACCGATGATCTCCAGTGCCGCCACCTCGCCCAGCAACTTGAAATACAGCGGCGCCACGCCCCAGAAGCCGAACGCGAACAGCGCCGCTGCCAGCCCGAGGACGGTTGGCGAGAACTTGTTCATGGTGGGGTTATGGCAGCCATAGCAGTCCCATCGCATTATGCCGGCAAGCGCAAATGGATGCGCTGCAGAATGCGCTCAGCCCTCCTGCCTGAGACCGACAAAGGTGCCGCCATTGGCGGCGGTCAGCTCGCGCATGAGCACGGCGAAGCTGATGCCGCTGTTGCTGACCCCGCGCGCCAGGTACTGGGAAGGAAAGCCAATGGCGTGAATGCGCACCGCCGGTTTGCCAGCGGCAGTGCGTGGATTGAGCATGGCCACGCGATCCAGCACCGGTTGCAGTCTGCTGCCGCCGAACTCGTCGCCAAACACATAGATGCTGAACGATTCATCGCGGCGCGCGAACATGCGCATGGCCGACTCGATGCCTTCCACCGGCGACGAATTGGAAAACGGCTGCCACAGACGCAGACGTTCGATCACCTGTTCCCGCAGCGCTGGCGTGTCCGGAATCCACTGGCCGGCATACTGCTGGAACATCAACTCGCCCATGTCGTTCATGATCTGTATGCCGCGCACGCGCGGGTACACTTCCAGCACTTCCTCCACCTTGCGCACCACGGTGGACCAGATGCGCTGCATGCTGCCGGAAGTATCGATGATGAACACGATATGCTCGCTGTCGACCGGAATACCTCCGATCGATTCATCCTGCGGGCGGCTGGACTGGAGCAGACGGCGCATTTCCTCAGTGAGCGATTGCCGGGCCTCGGCCAGACGTTCATTCACTGTGTTCAGGGCACGCTGATCCAACGCCCGCTCGCCCTGCTCGCTGGCTTTCGGTTGCAATGCCTGCAGGCGCTTTTCGGCGCCCTGTTTGTCTGCCTCCAGTTCTGCCAGGTAAGCCTGTTTACTGGCGATATCCTGCTGTATGGCGGGGATCTCCAGCGCCAACTGCTGCGCGCGCTGCTGCAACTGCGCGCGCGCTTCGGTTTCGCGCACCGGCTCGGCCGTCTTGGTGATCACCAGCAGCATGACAATGGCGCCAAAGCCTGCGCTGATGACATCCAGAAACGACAACAGATTGGCCTGCAGGCCGGTTTTGCGGCGTTTCAATATGGCCATGATGCGCTCTGCATTATGGCCAGTCGTCCGGCGGCGACAGCAGCACGCCACCGGTCAATTGCGATAACTGCCAGAACGCACTGGCAGCAAATGGATCGCCCTCCATCGGCAACAAAATAGTGTTCACCGGCACCACTCTGGGCACCACGCGGATCGCTTCGCTGAACATGGTCAGGCGACGACGCGAACTGACCAGACCTTTCTCATTGGCCATCAGACCCTGGGTCGGCAATCCATCGGTAATCAGATAGATGTTATCGGTGCGCGGCGTGATCGCCGCAGTGGCGGCAAAAGCACGATAAAGGCTGGTACCCGAACCGGGCACCACCTGGCGCAATGCGGCCAGCGCCTGCGGCAGGCCGGGTTCGCCGGTTACCTTCAGCCAGGTGCCGGTGGTGTCCGGCAACACCGAACGGGTTTCGTTGTTGAACAGATAGATCTGGAAGCTGGATTCGCGCGGAATCTGCGCTGCCAGCCATTCCACGGTGGCCAGCGTGCGCTGCCACTTCGGCGCGGCACGGCGATCATCATCAGACATGTTGCGACGACGGATGGCACCAACAATGGTGGCATCGAGCATACTGGCCGAGGCATCGACCAGAAACAGAATGCGGCTGCCGCTGATCTTCAGACCGGTCAAATATTGCCGGTCACCATCATCCAGCCGCTCGATGTTGGCGTTGTTGTCCTTACTGCGCGCCTGCTCGCGCAAGCTCGCCACACGCTGCTCCAGTGCGCGCACTTCCTGCTGCAGCGATTGCACCCTGGCCCGCTGCGCATCCAGCTCCTGCGCTGGCGGCGCATCGGCCTCGATCTGCTGCGACAGGCTGGCGATATCAGCACGCATGGCCTGCAGTTGCGCCTCATTGTCACGGATGGCCTGGCCCAGCTCATCGGCCTGGTACTGGTATTCGATATAGCGTGCCTGCTGCTCACCGACCGCGGCCTGCAGTTCGGCGTAGGACTCCTGCGAGCGCTGTTCGCTGGCGTGATTGATGATCAGAAACAGCAGAATGACCGAGCCCAGCCCGACCGACATGACATCCAGAAAAGACAGGCTGAAAGTGAGTTCTTCGCGACGAGCCATGAGCGCTTATGGCACCAGCCGCAGCAATACAAACTGCTGCTCGTCGATACTGATGCGATCACCGGCGGCAAGCTGGCGCGGCTGCTGCGCAGCTTGCAGCGAAACGGTTTCGTCGTTGATGCGCAAGGTCGTCGCAGCCGCATCATCGGCAGCGGTCTGGATGCTGATGCGGCCAGCATCATCGCTGCACAGGCGGGCGATTTGGCTGCGGGCGATATGTCCGGGCGCTGGCGGCGGCAAGCTGATGCCCGTGACGGGCAGCGGCCACAGGTATTGTCCATCGCTGATATGAGTGGGTGGCTGCGCTGGCTGTGCTGCCGCCGGCTGCGCAGATGCCGCGGCCTCGTTTGCAGCCACAGTCAGGCTCAGATGATGACGCACCTCGTCGCCATCATCAGCCATCAGCGCAGCAGCGGATTTCAGCAGATAGCTACTGAGCACATCGTCATCGACAATGTGGACCGCAGCCGTTTGTTGCAACTGTTCCACCAGTCCCGGCAGCAAGGTCAGGCGTTGCCGCAACAACAATGGTTTGGTGCTTGCACGCGCCACTGTCAGCAATGGCGCATACAGATCGGCTGCCGCTGTACTGAACTGTTCACGTTCCAGCTCGACGGCAAAGTCGTGGCCGCCGGCAGCCAGCTGGAGCTGAATCTGCGGCTGCACCGACAGTTGCCGCAGCCAGCCGGGCAAGGCATCGTAGAGTTGCTGCTCACTGGCCGCGTTGTGCAGTGGGTCAAATCGCGTGCGCTGCACAAAGGCCTCGCCGATCATGTGCGCCCAGCGCTCGTAGAGCGCGGCCAGTCCATGGCGCACCACATCATTCGACGCCGTTGCCGCCAGGCTGACCTGTCCAGCCTGCAGTTGCACCGGCTCCAGCAACAGCCGGTGCCATTGCGCATCAATGCAGATCATCTGCGCGCTGTCATCGGCAGCATGCTGATGATGACTGGCGGCGGCGGCAACCGCAGCAGCGACCACGCTGCGCACCGGCATGTCGCAGGCGCGGGCAATGCCCAACAGCGTGCTCAGCCGTTCGGCATCGTGTTCGCCGCTCAGGGTGAGCAGCACTTCGTCATAGTCTGCAGCCAGCGGCGTCCACAAATCGCGCAAGTGATACCAGGCCAGATCAGCATGGGTGCGGGCCGGCCCCAGCGGACGCGGCAGAGGTGTCTGGCTGAGCTGATGCCAGAAGCGGTCACTGCCGGCACGTGGATTGGTGCGCATACGCGCTGCCGCCTGCTCGCCGGTGAGCAAATCGCCGCGCTGCAGAAAAGCAAACCCCGGCGATACACGGATCAGGCCGGAAGCATCACTGATGCGGATGCCGGCATCGTTGATGTCGATCAGACATCGTGTCATACCCGCACCTTCAGGTGCTGCAGCAGATCGCGATCACAGGCGGTATGCGTGTCCAGCACCAGCCGTTCCTGCAACTGCTGCAACTGATACAGCGCAAACATCACCACAATGCTCAGCAACAGCGCCACCAGCGTAGAGTTGAACGCCGTGCCCAGGCTGGCGGTGACGCCGGAAATATTGCCTTCCACCGCCTGATGTGCCAGCGACAGCGCGCCACCGATACCGCGCACGGTACCGATGAAGCCGATCGATGGAATCGCCCAGGCGATATAGCGCACCATGGCCAGTTCCGAGTCCATGCGTTCGTGCTCGGCCGAGCACACCGCATCCACCGCTTCCGACACGTTCTGCAGATTGTGCGTGGCCTGAAACCGGCGCAGCGCGCTGTGCAGGGCTCTGGCGTAGAGAGATTCCCGGGCTTCGGGTTCCAGCGCTTCGATGGCACGGGCGTAATCACGCGCGTCTTCGACCAGAATGCTTTGCCCTTCGATCACCGAGATCAAATCACGCTGCAGTTGCTGGCGCTCGAAAAAAACACTGCGCAGCTTGCCGCCCATGATCAGCAACGCCCACAGCATGAGAATGATGCAGATTTCCTGTTCCGGATCGCGCAGGATGATCCAGACTGAACGCTCCTGGGTGGCTTGCGGGTTTTCGCTCAGAGCAATTTGCTGGGCCACGATCTGCTCCTGCGCCAGCGGTCGCACAATGCCGACATAGCTGGCATGCACCAGCACCACAATCAGCAGCAGACCCGCCATCTGGAACATGAACTCTCGCGACAGGCGATTGCTGCGTGGTGACTTGGGCATGACGCTGGCCATCAGATGTCTGCCGGAAAGTCTACCGCGCGGTCCGCGCCGATCTGCTCGCTGGGCACAAAATCCACGGGACCGGACTGCGCCAGCCCGCTTTCGTCGACAGTCGAATCCACATCCGGCGGAAGAGTTTCATAATCGCTGATTTCGGCTGGCGGCGGGCTATCCTGCTGCTGTTCCTGCTGCGGCCAGAGCATGATCACGGCCAGCAGCAGGCTGGCGAGGAGAAAAAGTTTCGGCACATGGTTCATGGTCACTCCGCGTAACGGGCAATACGAAAGCCCAGATCATCCCGCCCGGCCGTATCATTGTCGCGCCAGCTCAGGCGCAACTCGGTGATGCTGGCATGGCGCCAACTGGCACCGCGCACGACATAGGAACTGCCGGATTCAGGCCCCAGTGGATCACGTTGCAGCCCGCTGGCTGCATTCAGGCCGGTACTATAATAATCGTTGGTCCATTCCGACACATTACCACCAACATCATACAGACCCAGATCATTCGCGCGAAAGGCGCCCACCGGTGATGCTGCGGCCCAGCCATCCTCGTAGTTCGGCATCGCCGTCTGCGTCAGCTCGCGTGCCGCCAGGTCGGCATAATTGCCGGCGGAATCCCCCGGCGGCATGCTCATGCCCCAGGGATACTTCAATTCACGATTGCCGGCGAAGCGCGCCATCCACGCCCACTCGGCCTCGGTCGGCAGGCGATAACCGGTGGTGACCGGCTGTTGCAGTACCAGCTTGCCGCCGACGCGCTGATAGGCCGGCGTCAGGCCATCTTGCTCACTGAGCCAGTTGCAGTAGGCCGCCGCGTCCTGCCAGCTTACCCGCACCACCGGCTGCTGATCAAAATCCAGTGTTTTGTCACCGACAATGCCGCTGGAATGTGACGGCTTAAAGGCGCGGAATTGCGCGTTGGTCAGCTCGCGTTCGGCAATGTAGAAGGGCCGGGTCAGCTCGACTCTGCGCTGCACCTCGTTGGCGCGGCGACCCTGCTGACCACGTGCCGCCCCCATGACGAAACGCCCGGGCATGATCAACCGCAGCCGCTGACCGTCCCCGGTTTCGATCTGCTGCGGATAGTTCTGCAGACGTGCCTGCAATTCGGTTTCCAGCGTGATCTGCAGAGTCTGACGCTGTGCCGGATCCGGCGTCAGCGTGTGTTTCTGCTCGACGTAGCCTGGCTTGCTGAAAGTGAACTCGGTCGGCACCGCCGGCAACTGCAGCAACTGCTTGGCAACGCCGGCATCCTTGCCCTCGATCTGCAGACGCGTGTCGGCCGGATCGGCGCTGATCTGCACTTCGCCCAGAATCGGCTTCAGCTTGCCGTGGTACTCGCGCACGCCATTGGCGGGCACCGTGATGCTTGTGCGCAGGGTTTCATGACCGGGGGCACTGAGCACGATTTCGTTGCTGTCGTCCGGCAGCACCTGCACCGTTTTAGGGGTGCGGCCACTGGCCTCGTTGTTGATGCGAATGCTGGCGGCACTGGGCTCGCTGCTGATGCGAATGCTGGCAGGTGCGCGTTCCAGCACAACCTCCGGCAGTTGGATATTTTCACTGCCGGCGATGCTCAGTGTCTTGTTCCAGGCGCGATAGCCCGACTTGCTGATGCGCAGTTCATGCTCGCCGGCATTCAGGCCCAGTGTGGCCGGCGTGCGCGCCAGTTCTTCGCCAGCAATGCTGATGCGCGCATCGCTCGGTCTGGAACTGATGCTGGCCTGTGCCTGCGGCAGCAGCGTCACGCTGACCTGCTGGGCCGCGTCCAGTCCGGCCACCCGCAGTGTCTGTTGCAGCGGCTGGTAGCCTTCGGCCTGAAACAGCAGCTCGTATTCACCACCTTCCAGCAGCACATCAGTCAGTGGCGTCACCCCGGCCAGCTCGTCATCGATGATCAACTCGGCGGCCACCGGGGCAGTGATGAAATCCACCCGCCCCGGCAGCGGCTGCAGCTCAAAATCCAACCGCACATCGCCCTCGGCAGGAATGCTGATGCCGGTGTCCAGTTCGGCATAACCGGGTTTGCTGGCGCGCAATCGATAATCACCGGGTCGCGCCAGCAGGCGTTGATCCAGAATCCAGCTAAGACCGGAAACGCTGATCTGTTGCGGCTCCGGAGTGATGTTCAGACTGACTGCGCGCAGCGTGAACACATACCACAGCAAAGCTGCTGCCAGTGCACCTGCCAGTGGCAACAGCCACAGCGCCAGGGTCGGGGCGAACAAGCGGCGGCGGCGCTCGGGTGGCGGCTTGAACTCGGCTGGACGGATGGTTTGCGGCTGGTTGCGCGCAGAATCATTGCTCACGTATCGTTTTCCATCGGCTGCAGGTCGGTCACCGGCGCTGACTCATCGGCAGTCAAGGCATCGGCGGCTATCATCTCGGCCAGCAACTGACGCCATTCGCGATACTGAAATTCTGCCGAACCGGTGAGCCGCACGGTGCGATCACGCAACTCCAGCGTGCGCGGCTGCATGTCATTGCCCAGCGAGCGTGCCAGCTCCTGCAGTGAGGCGACGTGGATGTTGGTCTGACGACCCTTGTCGATGCCGCTGGACAGGGAATAGATGCCACCGGCAATGGCGACGGTTGACAACGTTGAACCCAGATTGCCATCGGCAGTGGCCACGCCGACAATGCCGCCAATAATGGCCATGATGCCCAGCGCCTTGCGCGAGCGCGCCTGATACTGCAACTCACGCAGATTGCGGATTTCCTGGTAGCTGGCCGCACGCCAGTTGCGATAAGGCTCGGCCATGCGCGCATGGAAATCCCGGTAATACTGATCCAGCGTGTCCACCATGGCGGCATCGCGCTGCGCCGCCAGCTCGATGCGTTGCAGCAGGGGATCGTCCGCGGCCGGCATGCCAGCAAGCTGCCAGCGACCACGTTCGCGCTGCAGATGCTGCGCGTAGGCCGCCGGTGCCAGATCAGCAGCAAACCTGACTTGCGCAAGCCGCTGCACTGCCAGCTTTTCTGTGCTTGGCAACTCGTCTCTGACGGCAACCAGATCATTGGCGATGCGATGGTAAATGTCCTGAAAGGCGTCCTTGTCCGCTGCCGCTGCTGACGCGCTGCGACGACTATCATAGCTGCTGCTATCGGCCGTCCTGCTGTACTGTCGATCCAGCCAGATGTGATCGCTGGCATCTCTGGCCAGTATCTGCAGCTTCAGTTCATCGCCATGCGATTCCAGTATGCGCCCGCTGATCTCAAGTTCGCTGGAGGGAATCGACTCCGGCACCACGCGCACATCACCCCACTGACCCGAAGCCTCCAGGACTTGACGCAGGTGAAACGGAATGTAGCGCGCTTCGGCATCGCGGATATCGCGGTAGATCTGCTGCACCTCTGCCGCTTCACCGGCAGGCACATCAGCCTCGAACACAGTGATGTTGACGTTGAGCACATCGGCAGCGGGCAGCTCGGTGGTGGCCTGGCGCAACGGCGTCAGTGGCTGTGCCTCACGCGGTGCCGGGGCGGCACAGGCACCCAGCAGTAGAAAGCTGGCCAGTAACAGCGTGCGGTTGCAACATGCATGCATAAGCGAAGCCAAAACATCTACCGCCGGGAGTTTTTGTACTGAGCGTATTCCTGCCACAGTTTCTCACGCAGCTCGGGGTCGGATTCGCTCTCGGCAGCTTCGCGCAGTTGCCGGGCAACGATGTCATCATCGGCACCGCCGGGCATGTTTTCCGGCGCTGGATAGCGGGCGGTGTTGTTGCCATTGCCGATGGAACCGGCAGCGCTGCGGCGCCCACTGCCATCGTCTTGCGCCTGCTCTTCCTCAAGCCCCAGACTGGCACCGGCGATGCCACCACCACTGCCAGTTGCGCCATCATTGCCTGATGATGTGCCGGCAGTGGTGGGCACATTGGCGCGCCGCAGATCAGCATCAAAGCTTTGCAGGGCCTGCAGATAACGCTGATCCAGTGCGGATTGCCTGGCGGCGGACGAATCGGAGCCGTCCGCAGCTTCGTCCGCAGACTGCATGGAGCCTGGCATGGTGCTAGCGCTATCGGCATCGTCTGCGGGCGCTGCAGCCGCATCTGCTGCTGCCTGACGTGCCCGTGCCAGCATCTCGCTGCTGACCCCCGGCGTGGCAGCAGCACGTTGTGCCGCCTGGGCGGCCTGGGAGGCAGCAGCGCGAGCTGCATTCGCGGCCTGTTCGGCCGCCGCTGCAATCTGCTGACTCTGTGCTGCGCTGTGACCGGCTGCAGCCTGCTCCGCAGCGGCCAGGCGCGCTGCCTGCTGTGCCGCCTGTTGCGCTGCTTGGCTGGCAGATTGTGCTGCCGCCTCGGCCCGCGCCGCCTGTTCTGCAGTAGCAGCAAGTGCCTGCTCGGCGGCCTGCTGTGTTGCTTCACGAGCCGCGGCTGCTTCAGATTGTGCTGACGATGCTGGATCTTCAGCGGACTGCTCGGTGGCGGCAGCCAACTGCGCTGTGGCAGCTTCCAGTTCCGCCAGCGCCTGTTCGGCGGCGTCCCGCGCGGCCTGCGCCCGGGCTGCCGACTGCTCGGCCTGATCTGCCTGTTGCTGCAAAGTCATCTGCTGTTGTTGCTGTTGTTGCTGCGGAATTGGCAACGGCACGCTTAGCGCCACTTCAGGCTTTTGCTGTTGTTCCTGTTCCTGTTTTGGCTCCTGCTCGGGTTCCTGTTCAGGCTTGATCACAGTCTGCTGGTTACTTTGGCAGGCAGCCAGCAACAGCAGCAGCGTCAGCAACGACCCGAACTGCTGAAAATGACCTTGTTTTACTGAGGACTTGAACATTTTATCCCTGCATATGATCGGCTGAGCGAGTATCCACGCATCCTGACGTGCGTGGTTTGCCTGCCAGTGTGATGGCAGCGTGCGGCAGATTATAGCAATACGAAAGCCACTGAACTGAATCGACTGAACTGCAGTGGAACAGACCGCGGCTGCAGAAATATGTTTCACCGTGCCAGCACACTTGACTGCGCCATGCAGAAACCATCTAGACAATCCGGCTTGCATTCAGGAAAACATGCTGATATATTGAAAATGACAGTGAAAGTTGAAGTTAAATCACTGTTAAATCAATGCCTTGCATTGATAATTCAGCACCGCTGATCAGTGGTGTCAAATCGAGTTGTAGTGCTCGTTCGTTTAATGATTCAAACCAACAGGAGTAATCATGTCTTATTGCAAAAAAATCGTTTCCCTGTCTGCCGCAGTGTTGCTGTTGACTGCATTCACAGTATCAGCCCAGCAGTCGATGCCGCAGGATGCAGCACCGGTTGAAGTACCGGTGGAGAAGCTGGAAAAATTTGTCGATGCGCAGGAATCCATCCTCACTATCCAGGAAAAATACACCTCGCAAATGGATCAGGTTGAAGATCCCCAGGAGTCGCAGCAACTGCGCGAAAAGGCCAATCAGGAAATGATTGGTGCGGTGGAAGACGCCGGGCTGGATGTTGAGTCCTATAACCAGATCGCCATGGCTGTGCGCTCTGACCCGGACCTGCAAAAACAGATTGAAGACATGAACTGATTCCTGACAGCAACAGCATTTCGACCACCGCCCGGCCCTGCCGGGCGGTTTTTTATGTCCGGTAAGCAACGATCATGCACGGCCAGCGTTTCGTCATCCCGCAAAGTCTTCAGCTGCGAGCGCAGCGCGGCAGGCAGCGAGCGAAAGGCTCTAACCCTGGGCTGTCATCCCGACCGAGTGCAACGAGCGGAGGGATCTCA
>CAZHRH010000043.1:11006-14267 GCA_964534475.1 uncultured Wenzhouxiangellaceae bacterium | reverse complement strand
TCATATGCCGTGATGCTGCTGATAGTAAGTACCGCGCAGTTCTAGTCGCGCGGAATACCAATCATTGCGCATGCACTAGAAGTCTGCCGCCATCCCGGCGCAGGCCGGGATCCAGTAAATTTAATAGCTGCTGCGCAGCACAACATACAAGCATTGTTCAGGCTTCAGCGATATTGTCAGAGTCATCTCTGCTCTTACTGTCTCTATCGTCCTCACTGTCCTCGCTGTCCGCTGCCAGTGCCTGCGTACTTCTGATACTAAGCTTCTTGCTGGTTTTGGCACCCAGTTCCTGCAGCATTTCCGCTTGCCGCAACAGGTTGCCATTGCCTTCCTTCAGCTTGTTCATGGCACTGTTCCAGGCGCGGTCGCTTTGCTTGATACGGTCGCCGACTTCGGTCAGATCGTCAACAAAGTTGGCGAATTTGTCATACAGTTTACCGCCGCGACTGGCGATTTCCTGCGCGTTGACATTCTGGCGCCAGGCCTGCCACAGGCTGCTGATGGTTCGCACCGTGGCCAGCAGATTGGTCGGGCCGATCATGGCCACACCGTTATCCATGGCATAGTCCATCAGTTGCGGCTGCAGTTGCACTGCCTCGATCAGCGCTGCCTCAACCGGCACGAACATAAGCACAAAATCCGGCGTTTGCAGTTCTTCAGTGTGGCTGTAGCCTTTCTTTGCCAGATCGGCAATGTGCGCACGCAGTGACTGGCAGTGCTGCTGCAGGCTTTGCTCACGCTCTTCAGCATTATCGGCATTGAACGCGTTGGCATAGTGTTCCAGCGACATTTTGGCGTCGATGATAATGGCCTTGTCGTCAGGCAGATAAATCACAGCGTCCGGTCGCAGCAGCTCGCCCTTGTCGTTGTGCAGGGTGACCTGCAGTCTGAACTCGCTGTCGCGCTGCAGACCAGCGCTTTGCAGCAGCCGTTCCAGCCGGGTCTCGCCAAGATTGCCCATGAGTTTGTTGCTGCCGCGCAGTGCCTGACTCAGTTGCGAGGCCTCTTCACCCAGATTCTGGTTCATGGTCCTGAGGTCGGACAGCGTTTGCAATAGCTGACTGTGCTGGCTGATACCGCGATTGCTCATCTCGCGCACTTGTTCACGAAAGTCCTTGAGTTGAGATTGCAGCGGGTTGATCAGACCCGTGATCTGTTCGTTGCTGGTCAGCTTGAAGGCGCGGGTTTTTTCCTCGAACACATCACCGGCCAGTCTTTTGAAGGTATCACCCAGGCGCTGTTCAGCACTTTCCAGCTTGGCGATCTGCTGTTGCAGGTTACGCTGGTCGCTGTTGCTTGCGGCCTGCAGGCTGGCATACTGCTCGCGCAGATTAGTGTGCTGTTGCTGCAGTTCATCGAGCCTGGTTTGTTGTTGCTGGTATTGTTGCTGCAGTTGCTGCTGCAATTTTTTCGCGTACTGCAGTTCCGTCGCGCTGGTCAGTGCAGTGTGCTGCTCTTGCTGTAGCTGCTTTTGCAGCTTGTCAATACGGCTGCGTGAAGACAGCCAGTGCAGCCACCAGCCCAGCAGCAGAAACAATAGCAGCACTGTGATCTGCAGCAACATCAGCATCGGCTGCTGCAGTAACTGCTGCCACCAGGTCGCGATTTCAGTCATTGATCAGTTGCTCCGCGGTCGGTTTGATAAGCGCTTGCTGCATGCTCGCTAATATTCTTTCAGAAAATAGCTTGCTGGTGACCATGATAGCAGTCGGCTGCGGATTGTTCTGCTGATCATTTCGCTACCCCCACCCCGGCCCTCCCCCGCTCGCAGGGGAGGGAGCTCAGACTGCAAGTGCTGCCCGGTATCTTGTTAAACCACCATATTCGGGGAGTGAGCTCTAACTGCGAGTGCTGCATGGCATCTTCGCAAGTCACCATGCACTGGGTAGGTTCCTTAATTTGGTCGTGCTGCAATGAATCCACAGGCTGGCAAGGAGCTGCTCCCTCCCCTGCGGGCGGTGGAGGGTTGGGGTGGGGGGTTAGAGCATCATGCTGTAAATGTCGTCCATCCTGTCTCCTTATGCTGGCAAGGAACAGCCCCTTCCCCTGCGGGCGGGAAAAGGTTGGAGCCTGCCCCGGACTTGATCCGGGGATGGGAGTTTAGAATACCATGCTGACCTTTCAGTCCACCCTGTCGCTCCATGCTGGCAGGGAACAGCCCCTTCCCCTGCGGGCGGGGGAAGGTTGGAGCCTGCCCCGGACTTGATCCGGGGATGGGGGGTTAGAGCATCATGCACAGCCAATAAGTATTGCGATCTTAATCGTTTTGATTTGCCTCAAGCTGCTCTTGCTTGTACTGTTGCCACAGCGCTTCCATGGCATCCAGATCGAGGCTTGCCAGTGAGGTCTGCTGCCGTTCCGCAAGCTGTTCCATGCCGCGGAAGCGTTGTTCAAATTTGGCGTTGGCATGACGCAGTGCAGCCGCGGCATCAATGTCCAGCTTGCGCGCCAGGTTGACCAGCACAAACAGTACATCGCCCAGCTCATCCTGCACATCATGATGGTCGCCGTTGCTGCGCGCTTCATTCAGCTCACCCAGTTCTTCATCCAGCTTGGCCATCACGGCTTCAGCATTGGGCCAGTCGAAGCCGACACGGGCGGCGCGTTTTTGCAGTTTCAGTGCGCGGCTGAGTTCCGGCAGCTTGGCGGGGACATCATCCAGAATCGAAGTCTGGCCGCGGGCTGCGCGTTCCTGCTGTTTCAGTTGTTCCCAGTTGTCGGTCTGTTGTTCGGCATCAAACTGCGGCGCTGGCTGGTCTGCCGGTGGAAAAACATGCGGATGCCGGCGCACCAGCTTGTCGTTGATGGCGTCACAGACATCGGCGAAATCAAACCAGTCGCGCTCCTCGGCCATCTGCGCATGAAACACCACCTGCAGCAACAGATCGCCCAGTTCGGCGGGTAATGCCGGCCAGTCCTGGCGCTCGATGACATCGGCAACCTCGTAGGCTTCCTCGATGGTGTAGGGAGCAATGCTGGCAAAGTCCTGTTCGATGTCCCACGGACAGCCGCCGTCGGGATTGCGCAACTGGCGCATGATGGCGAGCAGTCGCAACAGACCGGTGGCTTTGACCTGATCGTCTGGGTTGGTTTTGTCATGTTTGGGTGTTGCGGTCATTGGGTCTCCTTGCGTGGCATTATCGTATTGAGCGCTGCGGCGGCGGTAGCCTGTTTGCATGCTGTGGTGTCGCTGTGCGACTGTTGAATAGACTGGATTCCGGCCTGCGCCGGAATGACGGGCGTTGTTTACATGCCGTGAAA
>CAZHRH010000043.1:0-10906 GCA_964534475.1 uncultured Wenzhouxiangellaceae bacterium | reverse complement strand
GTATTGATTCCTAGTCGAATATCGCATTGCCTGTCTCTATACTAAGGTGTCGCTGCGCGACTGTTGCATATAGTGGATTCCGGCCTGCGCCGGAATGACGGGCGTTGTTTACATGCCGTGAAAGTATTGATTCCTAGTCGAATATCGCATTGCCTGTCTCTATACTAAGGTGTCGCTGTGCGACAGTTGAATAGACTGGATTCCGGCCTGCGCCGGAATGACAAGCGTCGTTTAAGCCCTCAAACCCGTTGATAATGACGAATGTGATCGCGGGTGCCGGTATAGAACAGACCGGATTGCAGGCCGTAATCGGCAGGTTCAAGCTGTGCTTCGGTGTCGGCGGTTTCGCTGGCGCTGATGAGGTGTTCGTATTGCTCAATGCTTAGGCGTCGTCGCTGCTCTAGGTGCGTGGATGGATCGAGTTGGGCAGACCATTGTCCGGCCTGATCGGTAACCTGGCCCAGGCAAAAGGTGGCACCGCAGCCGCTGCCGTAGGAAAACAGGCTGACAGTCTGGCCGGCCATGTCCGCGCCGGCCTGGCGCAGCAGGTCAATCAGCGATAAAAACAGCGAGCCAGTATAGATATTGCCGATTTCTGCATTCAGTTTCAGCCATGGCGCGGCCATTTTGCTGAAGTGCTGCTGCAGCTGCTGCCAGCTTTCCGCATCGTCTTTGCTGTAGCTGTTGCCGGTCTCGATTTCGACCAGACGCTGATGCGCCTTGAAGGCCATTTTCACGAACGGCACGTGGTACAGGCAGGCGGACAGGCGCGGCAGCAGTTCGCTGTGGTCACCGTTGAGCGCATCCTTGTGGGCACCACTGAGGGCATCCAGATAACACTGAATGGAATAGTGGCCATCGGCGAACGCATACTTGGAGTACAGCGGTCGCCAGAAGTCCATCACCTGGCGCGTATAGTCACCGATGCGGGCCGGATCAATCGTCAGCAGACGCGGTGTTTCGGCCACCACCATGGCCACGGCACCGGCCCCCTGGGTCGGTTCGCCGGCGGTGTTCAGTCCATAGCGGGCGATGTCAGATGCAATCACCATGGCCTTGCGCCCGCGCGCACGACCGGAGGCAATCCAGTCCATGGATGCGGTCAGTCCGGCCATGGCCCCGTAACAGGCGTGTTTGGTTTCAAACGTGCGGCAGTTCTGGCTCAGGCCAAGCAGTTCGTGCACATACACGGCCACCGGCTTGCTGTGATCGATGCCGGTTTCGGTGCCGACGATCAACGTGCCGATGTCGTCCGGATCAATGTCAAACTGCTGCAGTGCCTGCTGGCCTGCCTGCACCGCCATGGTCACGGTGTCTTCGCAGGGTGAGGCAATGGCCATGCTGTTTTGCCCCAGTCCCAGCAGGTACTTGGCCGGATCCACGCCGCGTGCCTGCGCCAGCTCGGTCATGTCAACATAGCCGGCCGGTCCGGCAAAAGACAATGCGTCGATGCCTGTTATTTTGTTCAAGATGATAGTCCGTACTTTGTTATGCAGATGAAAACATATCACAGCAGGCCGCAATAGCAAAGCTCAAGGCGCATCTTGACTCGCTTATTTGCCCTGCTGGCAAACACTACCGGACCACCTCAAGGCAACGTTGTGTGCGAAACTATGTGAATAATGATTACCGATGTAACAACGTGACCAATAAGCCGGACATGACCAACAATCTGGCCAGGATTCGCATCGTTTTGATCGATACCACCCACCCGGGCAATATCGGTGCCAGCGCGAGAGCCATGAAGGTGATGGGCTTGCAGCAGCTTTATCTGGTGCGGCCCAGGCATTTTCCCGATGCCAAAGCCACGGCGATGGCATCGGGTGCGGCCGACTTGTTGCAGCAGGCGGTGGTTTGTGATGATCTGGACGCGGCGATTGGCGACTGCAGGCTGGTTCTGGGCACCAGTGCCAGGCCCCGATCACTGCATTGGCCGTCGCTGCCGGTGCGCGAGGCCGCGCCGATGATTGCCGAACAACTGGCAGCGTTGCAGCAAGCCGATGCCAATGAAGTCGCCATTGTGTTTGGTACCGAAAGCGTGGGCATGAGCAATGCCCAGTTGCAGCAGTGCCATTATCGCATCGAGATACCGGCCAATCCCGATTACAGTTCATTGAATCTTTCGCAGGCGGTGCAGGTGGTCTGCTACGAGTTGCGCGCGGGGTTGCTGACCGCTGACAAGCAGCCATCGTTGCATGCTGCCGATGATGACCCCGGCATGCTGCCGGCCGATCAGGGCAGTGTCGAAAGCCTGCTGCAGCGCAGCGAGCAGATGCTGGAACAGATCGGGTTTTTGCACCCGACGCAGCCAGAGATGATGCTGCAGCGCCTGCGTCGGCTGGTGCAGCGCGCGCGCCTGGAACAGCGTGAGGTGAGCATCCTGCAGGGCATCGTGTCGGCGCTGCTGAAGCGGCTGCAGAAGTAGCGTTAGGGAACCTCTGATCAATTATCAGAGGTTCCTCACTAGTGTCCGACAGATCTGTACGAAAACGACTCTAAGTAATTGAAATAAATAGGATTCTAAGCCAAATGCAGTGTCATCGACTTGAACCGAACTCATTAAGTGGCCTCAATGAAATCAATCGCTTATAGAGAAGTTTGGCCCGATTTAACAACGTGTCGGACGCTAGTGAGAGGTTCCTTAGTTACGATTGATGACCATTGACTGGGCACAATTCGTTACCATATGGGATTATGGTGGCTCCTGGTGGTCCGCCCGCGACGATCAACTGTCAACCCCGTCAGGCCCGGAAGGGAGCAGCGGTCGCAGTACGATTCGGGTGCCGGGTCAAGGCTGTCAGGGGCTGCCTCCATTGCCATATAAAAGAGCATGAGTTCAGATTCCTCCAGCGCAACCGAAACCGCCAGCTTGCTTGCCTCCGATGACGAGTCAACCGCTTCGGTTGCTGATTATCTGGTTCCGGCCAGACGCTGGCGCCCGCGCACGTTTGCCGAACTCATTGGTCAGGAAGCGGTGGTCAAGGCACTGCAGAATGGCCTCGACGCCAACCGTGTGCATCATGCATTTCTGTTTACCGGTACCCGCGGAGTGGGTAAAACCACGCTGGCGCGTATCCTCGCCAAATGTCTGAACTGCGAGACCGGAGTCAGCGCCGATCCCTGCGGTGTCTGCGCGGCCTGCGTGGCCATTGATGGCGGGCGCTTTATTGATCTGATCGAGGTCGATGCGGCGTCGCGAACGCGGGTCGAAGACACCCGCGAACTGCTCGATAACGTACAGTTTGCCCCGACCAGCGGACGCTACAAGATTTACCTTATTGACGAAGTGCACATGCTGTCGGGGCACAGCTTCAATGCGCTGTTGAAAACGCTGGAGGAGCCGCCGCCGCACGTCAAGTTCATCCTCGCCACCACCGATCCGCAGAAACTGCCGGTGACCATTCTGTCGCGCTGTCTGCGCTTCAACCTGCGCCGGGTCGATGCCGATGTGCTAAGCGCATTCATGCAGGAAAAGCTGCAGCAGGAAGGTCTGGACTGTGATGCCAGCGGGCTTGAGCTCATCGCCCGAGCCGCCGATGGTAGCGTACGTGACGGCCTGAGTCTGCTTGATCAGGCCTTGTCTTACAGTGATGGCACGCTGCAGCCGGAGGCGGTCAAAACCATGCTCGGCATGGTCTCCGATGAGTACATGAGCGGCCTGCTGCAGGCGTTGGCAGAAGCTGATGCCGCGACAATACTGCAGGTTTGTGCCGAAATCAACGCCACCGGCAACAGCCCGGATCGGGTCTTGGCGCAACTGGCACAGGCCTTGCACCGCATCAGCGTGCTGCAGATGCTGCCGGATCAGGATACTCCGGAACAAGCGGACCTGGCGTTGCTGCAAACCATGGCCGAGCGATTGTCGGTAGAAGATGTGCAGTTGTTTTATCAGATTGCCATCAAAGGCCAGGAAGATCTGAAGCTGGCGCCGGATCCGCGCATCGGACTGGAAATGACCTTGCTGCGCATGCTGGTGTTCCAGCCGGATGCGGCGCATACCACGCCAGATCCGGGCAATGAAAACAATGCTCCGAGTGCTGCTGGTGACAACGGCAGCGAACAGCAGCATGCGGCAAGCCGGCAAAACGATGCTGCGCCGGAAACCCGAGCAGATGCGCCAGAAGCAATAACACAAGAACAGACTCACAACTCAAGCCAGACCACGACCACGCCCGATCATGCAGCAGCAACGGCCGAAAACCTGCCGGCACCGCCACAGTCTCCTGCCTGGCATAAGCTGACACCGCAGCGCTGGCCCCGGCTTTGTGCCAGACTGGATCTGCAAGGGCCGGCTTTGCTGCTGGCCAGTCATCTGCAGTTGCAGGCTATTGACCATGCCAGCGCCACCTTGCAGTTCAAGCTGGCAGCCGATGATCTGCACCTGCGCAATGACGACAGCATCGAGGAATTGCAGCAGTCGCTTGCTGCCGCCCTGCAAACGCCATGCCGCATACACATTGACATCAGCCACGAATCACTGACCACGCCGGCCAGCGAGGCTGCCGCCGCCGCAGATGCCAGGCATGAACAGGCCCTGCTGGCGGTGCAACAGGATCCTGCCATCAACGCCATGATCCAGGCATTTGATGCTGAAATCGTACCCGGCTCGGTGAAGCCGTCCACACTGCACTGACTACAGACTTGGAACAATGACATGATGAAAGGACAATTGGGCAACATGATGCAACAGGCGCAAAAGTTGCAGCAGGGTGTGCAGCAGGCACAACAGGAAATTGAAGATCTGGTCATTGATGGCCAGGCTGGTGGTGGCCTGGTGCGCGTACAGATGAATGGCAAATATCAGGTGCAGCATGTGACGCTGGACGATGAATTGCTGGAAGATCGCGAAATGCTGGAAGATCTGCTGGCTGCAGCCTTCAATGATGCCGGACAGAAGGTGCGTGCGGCCACGCAGGAAAAACTCAGTGCCGCCACCGGTGGCCTGCCGTTGCCGCCGGGATTGTTCGGCTGAAATGTGCCAATCGGTGTGTGACATGCTCATGCCATGAGCTTTCAGCAACCGTCATCCACTGCGCAGCAGAGCGCAGATGAAGACGCGCTGCAACGGCTGTTGCGCACACTACAGGTTCTGCCAGGCGTCGGTCAACGCACGGCACAGCGCATGGCGCTGCATCTGCTCGAACGCAATCGCAATGGTGCCACGGAACTGGCCGCGGCATTGCAGCAGGCGATGAGCGAGGTACGCCACTGTCGCCAGTGCCGCAACCTCACCGTGACCGAGTTGTGTGCAGTCTGTCGCAACGCCAATCGTGACCAGTCCCTGTGCTGTGTGGTGGAAACACCCGCCGATGTCATGGCGCTGGAATACGCCGGTGTTTATTCCGGACGTTACTTTGTATTGCTTGGTCGGCTGTCACCGCTGGATGGCGTGGGGCCGGAGCAGATCGGCATGGAAGAGCTGGAGCGGCAACTGGCGGCGGGTACCATTACCGAGCTTATTGTTGCCACCAATGCCAGTATCGAGGGGGAAGCCACGGCGCACTATATTCGTGAAATGGCCTCACGGCATGAGATCAAGCTGACGCGCATTGCCCAGGGTGTGCCCTCCGGCGGTGATCTGGAATACGTGGACAAGAACACGCTGGCACTGGCGTTCAATCATCGTCTGCCGATGCGTTGAGATCAAAAAAACCGCCTGCAGAGACTGCAGGCGGATGATGCCCCCGTCGATTGTATTATTGTTATTGTTCCCGCTAGCTGCTGGCAGCAGCCAGCCGTTTATTGCTGATCGCTGACCAGCAGCAGATCGCGATTCTTGTCGACCGTGGCCAGGCCGATGCCTTTGACGTTGACCAGCTCATCGACATGTGCGAACGGGCCGTTCTGCTCGCGGTAGGCAATAATGGCTGCCGCTTTGCTGCTGCCGATACCTTTGATGTTCAGCGCCATTTCTTCCGCACTGGCCTGGTTGATGTTGACCGGCTCTGCAGCCAGCACGATACCGCCAAGCAATACACTCAGCAAAAGGGCGATGGATGTGATGTTTTTGATGGTTTTCAACATGATCATTCTCCTGTGGGGCCGTATGCCCCGTTGGTTAAAGAAACTGCCGATTCCGGTGTATGCGCCGGTTCGGCAACCCGCCTTGGTTGGCGTAGGTATAGATTAGAATCCGGGGCACATCCTGACCATCAGCACATTGCCTGTGCATTTGTAGGAAAAAGACTGGTTTGTGCGTATGATTGCGGTTGGCAATTATCCACAGTTGCTGTGGATAAGTCTGTGTATGAAATGCAAGCGGCCGTGGCATCGTTACCTGCAGCCGGATTGGCTAAAAAATGATCAATTTATAATAAAATAAATAATATCAATAGTTTACAGGGATAATATAAGAAACCAAAAGATAAATATTTTGTAACTTGACTGTCACAATAGCCAAGCCCTTGCTTGTGAGTAATTTTTTTGATTTGGCGCAAAAAACACTTGACTAAGACTTTTGTTGCTGGTAAAGAGCATGTCGCAAAAGCCGTCGCTCCAGTCGTTGTTTTAGCCCATTAGAGACAACAAGTTGCATGCGCTGCAGCAGTTTTTGTTCGTTTTCCATGGCCGGGGTTGGCTTCAGCGCCAGCCAGGCCAGCTTCCACTTAGGTTGTCGCGCCAGCCATTTCAGCGCTGTGGCCAAAGCCAGTTCAGCGTTATCCAGATCACTGCCAAACGGCCAGCGCGGCAGCGATTGCTGCAATGCCGGGCTTAGCTGCCGGCGCAATCCAGCCGTTGTATTGTCCAGGTACTCGGCTGGTATCTGCCAGTCGGCTTCCAGCTTGCCGGCTTTGATCGCCTGCGCGCGCAGCGACTGCTGAAAACGGCTGTCGGCAATACAGATCATGCGCTTGATGCATTCGGCATCGTGGCGTCCGCGCAAATCGGCGATGCCGTATTCGGTGATGACGATGTCGCGCAGATGCCTGGGAATGGTCTGTTGCGGGTACTCCCAGATGATGTTGCTCTCCAGACCGGAAGAAGATTCGCGCACGCTGCGCAGCATCAGTATCGAGCGTGACTGCGCCAGCGCGTGGCCCATGGCAACAAAATTGTACTGGCCGCCGACACCACTGACCATCCTGGCATCGGCGAGTTGATCAGACACCGCCGCGCCCAGCAGCGTCATTTTCATGCAGGTGTTGACGAAACGCGCGTCATGACGCTGCACGCGATCGAGTTGCTCGCCGCCGTAGAGCTGATTGATGCGCGATACGCGCGTCATCATGAACTGTGCGCGTTCAGCAGCCGGCATGTTGCGCAACTTGTCGTAAAACCACTGCGAGCCAAGGAAAAACGCCGCGTGCAGCAGTTTGCCGTGGCGCAAACCGGGGCCCAGAAACGGCTTGATGCGGTCACTGAACTCGCGCTCCTGGTCAATGCGCGCCATAGTGCGCTGATCTTCAAGACACAAGTTCTGCTCATGCAGACTGACGCCGGAATCCAGCAGCCCCCAATGCTGCAGCCAGTCCAGATCGTGCGGGCGAAGTATATGATTGATAACGCCGTGGGCGGCCAGCGCCTGCAACAGAACATCATTTGCCGGCGTTTCCTGGACAAAGCCGTTGAGCACGCTTTGCAGGCTGACATCGTCATACACCTGACGGCGCAGGATGCCGGCGTCGTAGAGATGCAGAAAGCCGTCCATGAACATTTCGCTGGCGGCATACAGGCCCTTGACGAATGCGCCGGTGCCGCCGTGCTGTTGCAACAGCTTGTCGTAGCGCTGGGTGATGGCAAGCGCCTGCAGCAGAGCCTGGTATTGATGCGGCTGCTGCTGGCGCAAAATGGCGGCGTGGCAGATGGCATCGCCGAGCGCGCCGATGCCGATCTGCAGGGTACCGCCATCGCGCAGCAGGGTGCTGGCATGGATACCGATCATGTGCTCGGCCAGCCCGACCGGGCCGCGCGGCACCGCGAATGGCCGGTGATACAGCTCAGCTTCATCGACGATGATGTCGAAAAAATCGGCAGCAACCTCGGCATCGCCGCCCATGTAGGGCAGTTGCGGATTGACCATGGCGATGGTCATTACCTGCGCGCGGCGCGCGGCCACCCGGTCCAGCAGATCCAGCGTGACATCCGGATTGCAGCTCAGGCTGTAACGCGGTGCATTGTCGTCGCCGTTGCCGGCCACCATCTGGCAGATGACATTGACGCCGATGTGATCCATGTCACGCGCCACATGCGTGTAGTTGCTGCTGATGTAATTCTGCTGCGCGGTATCGTTTTTCAGCATGCTGCCGGATTGCAGATAGAACTCATGCACGGTGACATTGGCCGGCAGGGCATTGTTTTGCAGATCACGCAGGTAATCAAGATGCGGGTAGTCGGTGCCGAAATGGCGCTGCAGAAACGGCTCCAGCAGGCGCCGCTGCAGGCCTTTGCCGGCAGACGGTAGCGCCAGCGACAGCGCGGTAAAGATGGTCAGATCGATGTCAGCATGCTGTCTGGCATATTGATAGAAAGCATTGAGCACCGGATTGGGTTTGCCCAGCCCCAGCGGTGCGCCGACGATCAGTTTTTTACCGACCCGGGCGATGGTTTGTTCCACCACATTTTGCAGGTTCATGCTGATAGTTTAATCTTTACTAATACAATTGAAAATGTTGCTTACATCTCGTTCCCGCACATGGGCGTGGGAACGAGGCAAAATAACTGGATACCGGCCTACTCCGGGATGACAGCAGAATTTAAGTGCCTGCACAACGCTTGGTATCTCGTCGAATGTCGGGATACGTTACATCAGTATTAGCACGGCATATAAACGTAGCCCGTCATTCCGGCGCAGGCCGGAATCCAGTCCAAATAATACTGTCGCGCAGCGACTCCTTAGTATCGCGATAGACAATACGGACTGCTGGCATGTATTCAGCTCGTTCCCACGCTCCTGCTTGGGAACGTACGGTCCATGCATTCCCACGCAGGAGCGTGGGAACAAGGTAAATTCTGCGGACGAGCCAAGTTTAATAACAGAATGACCTGAATCGAAAATGGCCATCAGCCGCTTCCTGTTTACCACGTTTATCTTGTCAATCCTTTTAATCCTGTTAAATGATTCCATGCTGATCTTGTTTGCATGCGCCGTTTTGGCCTGGGTGATGTGTTAAAGGTCGATGTTATGGCTTTGTGCCAGCTGCAGCGCCCAGGCCTGCAACTGGTCCAGAATGGCATTGGTATTCTGACCGTGTGCTGCAGTATGCAGCGCATCATCATGACGCAGTTCGTCCAGCAATTGTGCATAAGTCTGGATCGGCAGATGCTCATAGTCGCTCAGCGTGTGGCGACAGTGTTCGCTCCAGCGCTGCTGCTCACTCGTATCCAGGCTTTCCGGGTGATTGCGGGCGCGATAGCGAAACAGCATTTCCGGGATGCGCTCATCATCGTGCGGCGGCAGTGGCTGCGGCCATTGCCGGCAGTTGGTCTGGCGCAGCCGCTGCAGCAGGGCGCGGTCGGCATTGGAGAAAAACCCCTGATAAATCATGCGATCAGGATCAGTGGTTTTGCTGTATGCACGCTGTGAAAACAATTGTACGATGCGCTTTTGCAGGGTCTGATCGGCTTGCAGCATCTGCAGGTGCTGCCTGGCCTGACTCATATCCACGCCAAGCGATTGCTGCGGATCCTGCGGCAGTGTGTTGACCGGCGCCAGCATCGGCGCTCGATTGATCTTGATGGTTTTCACCGGCAGCCGCTGGCGGTCATCCGGCAGATCCGCGGCGCTGGTAAACAACAGATCTTCCAGAGCATCGGTTGGCAGATCGGCAAACTGGCGCGGATCGACGCTGAGATCGTAGACGATCATCTGGCTGGCAATGTCCGGGTGCCGCGCCAGCGCGGTGATCACTGCCGTGCAATGGCGTGTGGCCGGATAGCGCGATGAGCTGTGCAGCAGCATGTCCTGGCTGGACAGCAGTTGTTCGGCCTTGTGCTTGTCGCGCAGCGACAGTCCCCACTGCCACAGCTTCGGGTTGGCCCCGGCCAGCAACTGTGCCAGGCCAATGGTGGCTTCAACATCCGACAGCGCATCATGCGCTTGGCCGTGCGTCAGCTTGTTGGCACGCGCCAGATCCTCCAGCCGATACGACGGCGTGCCATCGGCATGCTGTGGCCACTCGATGCCATCCGGGCGCAGCGCGCTGAACATGCGCGTGATGTCGATCAGATCAAACCGGCTGTTGCCGTTTTTCCATTCGTGCGTGTAGGGATCAAACAGATTCCGGTACAGCAGGTTGCGGGTGAATTCATCGTCAAAACGAAAATTGTTGTAGCCCAGCGTGCAGGTCATTGGCGTGCTGACGGCGGCCTCGATGGTGGCGGTGAATTGTGCTTCTGTCAGTCCTTCACGCTGTGCCTGTTGCGGCGTGATGCCGGTGACCAGACAGGCCTGCGGATGCGGTAGACGCTCTTCACCCGGTTGACAGTACACTACAAGTGGATCAGCACAGGGCGCAAGACTGGCATCGGTGCGCACAGCGGCAAACTGGCAGGCACGATCCAGCGCCGGACTGGTGCCAAATGTCTCGTAGTCATGAAACAGAAAGCTGGCGCTCATGACCGTGGCAACCGGTTCGATTCAGCGCAACTGCTGCGCGGCAATCCAGTCGTCCACGCGCTGTTCCAGTATGCTCAGCGGCAGTGAAATTCTACCAAATACCCTGGATTGGAATTGGCCAACAGCGAATTGTTCAACGAGGGTCTGCTCAGCTCGGGAGCGCAGCTCCTGCAGCCTCACTTGCCCGATGTTGCGGGCCAGCACGATCTGCTGAACAGGCTCGCGCTTCAAATCAATAGCATTGGACATGATGGATCATTTCACTGCTAGTTCATTGACTATGCTAACAGAAGCTCGAAATGCTGGCGTTATCTGGCATAATTGCAGTGCTTATGTACATGATTACTTCAC
>CAZHRH010000042.1:0-14961 GCA_964534475.1 uncultured Wenzhouxiangellaceae bacterium | reverse complement strand
TGCCAAGAAGAATGTGCCCAAGGCCAGTCAGCGCAACCGCATCAAACGCCAGATCAGGGAAGCATTTCGCCACTTTCATTGCTCACAACAAGCTAAACTGTGTAACTGTGATGGCGACATCACGGGCAGGCAAGCCGCAGCAGATACGCAAGCTGCGCTGGATATCGTGGTACTGGCCAGACCGGCGGCTGCAAAAGCAGACAAGACTGAACTCAGGGCATCGATAGAACAACTGTTGTACCAGCTTGACGAACAATCACGTAACACAACCTGAGCAGAGCATCATCAGCACTCTGAAGATGTAATCAGCCGCAGAGACTTGTGCTTGAATGAATGGAATTGAATCAATGCCGGAAACCAGAAACATTCTGCTGATCGCCCTGGCCGTGGTGGCCTTTATGCTGTGGATGCAATGGCAGCAGGACTATGCCAGCAGAGCACTAGACAATGACGCGGGCAACACGAGTGCTGGCAGTGAAAACGCTGTAGCCGGTGAAACGGCCGATGTGCGCTTTCCGGCCAACAATGAACTGCCCGATGCCAATGCGGCACAAATGGCCGATAGCGCAGAACTTCCGGATACCGCATCACTACCGGAGACAACAGCAAACGACAGTGGATCAGCTCAGGCAGGTGTGGATGATCTCATTCGTGTACGCACCGATGTGCTGGATATCAGCATTGATTCACAAGGTGGCAATATTGTAGGTGCTCGCTTGCTGGATTATCCGGTCAAGGCAACGACGCCGGACATCAAAGTAAAACTCATGAACAGCCAAGCGGGCGAATATTACGTAGCCCAGACCGGTTTGCTGGCGGCCGAGCAGCCGGCGCCGACGCATTTGCAGACATTCAGCAGTGAGCGCACAAACTATGAGCTGACTGATAATGCCGATGAAGTGGTGGTCAGATTGCGTTGGAGTGAAGACGGCATCGGCGCGGAGAAAATCTATACTTTCCGCCGTGACAGCTACCGCATCGAAATGCAGCAGATATTGCGCAACAACAGCGCCAGCGACTGGCAGGGTTTTCGCTATGCACAGTTGCAGCGCAGCAAGCCAAAACCTGTCGGCGGTGGCTTTGCCAACACCTCTCGTTACAGTTTCAAGGGTGCCAGCTACCGTACTGAAGCAGATCATTTCGACAAACTGAAATTCGATAAATTTGCCGATAAACCGTTGTCGGCACAAAGCAGCAACAGTTGGGTCGGGCTCAGCGAACATTATTTTCTCAGCGCCTTTATCCCTCCAGCCGATAGTAATGAACGTCTGCAGACCACCATCACCGGTAGGCCGGGCAACGAGCGCTATCTGATTCGCACGCAAAGCCCGGCGCTGCGAGTGGCGCCGGGCAGCCAGCAGGAGTTTCCGCTGCAACTGTTCGTCGGACCCAAAGATCATGACCGACTTGACGGTTTGGCGCCCGGTCTGGAGTTGACCATCGATTACGGCGTTTTCACGATCTTTTCCAAGCCGCTGTTCTGGGCGCTGGACAAGATACACAGCTTCATCGGTAACTGGGGCTGGTCGATTGTCATACTTACCATATTGATCAAGCTGGCGTTTTTTAAGCTTACCGAAGCGCAGTACCGCTCCATGGCGCGCATGCGCAAGCTGCAACCCAGAGTGGAAAAACTGAAAGAACGCTATGGTGACGACCGGCAGAAAATGAGCCAGGCGATGATGGAGTTGTATCGCACGGAAAAGGTCAATCCGCTTGGTGGCTGCCTGCCGGTACTGGTGCAGATTCCCATTTTCATTGCCCTGTACTGGGTGCTGCTGGAATCGGTGGAGTTGCGTCAGGCACCGTTCTTCGGCTGGATCCAGGATCTGTCCAGCCCCGACCCATGGTTTATCCTGCCGATCATCAACGGTGCCGCCATGATCGCCACCCAGCGGCTGACCCCGATGGTGGGTATGGATCCGATGCAGCGCAAGATCATGAGCTCGCTGCCGATCGTGTTTTCCATCATGTTCGCTTTCTTCCCGGCCGGGTTGGTACTGTACTGGGCCACCAACGCGAGCATCTCACTGGCACAGCAATGGGTTATTACCCGCCGCATCGAAAAAGCCGGCTGATATGCAGCGGCGAACTTGACCTGACCGGCAGTGCAGCGGGCTGCTCTGCATGAGCGGCGCCCACAGCACAGATACCATCTGCGCAATCGCCACCCCACCGGGTTCTGGCGGTATTGGCGTGGTGCGTGTTTCCGGTCCGGATTGCGTTGCTGTCTGTGCTGCTATCGCCGGTGTACCGTCAGCGCCCAGAAGCGCCAGCCTGCGCCAGTTTCGCGACGGCAACGGCGAGGTCATTGATCAGGGGCTGCTGCTGTATTTCCCCGCACCAAATTCTTTCACCGGTGAAGACGTCATCGAGCTGCATGCGCACGGCGGCATGGCGATTCTGCAGATGCTGCTGCAGGCATTGCTGCAGCAAGCAGATCGTTTTAGCATCCGGGCAGCACGCCCGGGTGAGTTCAGCGAACGCGCTTTTCGCAATGACAAGATTGATCTGACCCAGGCTGAAGCCATCGCCGATCTGATCAACGCCAGTTCCACGGCAGCGGTGAAAGCCGCCCAACGCAGCCTGCAGGGTGGATTGTCCAAGCCGGTGGCGTTACTGCAGGAAAAACTGATCGAACTGCGGGTATGGGTTGAGGCGGCGCTGGATTTTCCTGATGAGGAGATCGATTTTCTTGCTGACGAGCGGCTGCAACGGCAGTTGCGCGGGCTTGGCCAGCAGGCCGATCATTTGCTGCGTCAAGCCAGCCAGGGGGCACGCCTGTTACAGGGCGCCAGACTGGCCATCATGGGCCCGCCCAATGCCGGTAAATCCAGCCTGCTGAATGCGCTTCTCAAGCGCGATGCCGCCATCGTGACCGACATTCCCGGCACCACGCGCGATGTTTTACGCGAACAACTGGAAATCGATGGTGTGGCGCTGGAAATCGTTGATACCGCCGGTTTGCACCGCAGCGAAGATCGCGTCGAGCAGGAAGGCATGCGCCGTGCCCGTGAGGAACTGGCCGCTGCCGACCTGGTGCTTTGGGTGGGGGATAGCCGCTATCTGCAGGATGCACAGCCCGACAAGGTCCTCGTTGCAGACGCACGCGAGTTGCCGCAGGATGCTGCGCTATTAGCCATCGCCAACAAAGTAGATCTGATCACGCATGCTTCCAGCGAGCCGGCCGGCAAGGGTGTTTGTGGGGACAAAGACTGGCTGTATCTGTCAGCGAAAACCGGTGCCGGGCTGCGCGAGCTGGAACTGGCCATCCTCAAACGCCTGCGGCTGGATGCTGCAGCCAGCAGTGAACAGGCGGGTCAGATCATGGCGGCGCGGCCCAGACACATCGCCGCTCTGCAGCAGGTCAGCAACAGCCTGCAACTGGCTGCTGAGCAATTAACAGCCGGCAGCGGTGAACTCGCCGGTGAAGAGCTGCTGGCGGCGCAGCAGGCGCTGTCAGAGATCACCGGTGCTTACCACAACGATGATCTCCTCGGTGCCATCTTCAGCAGCTTCTGCATCGGCAAGTGACGCGTCCAGCTCATGCTGTGAGTTGCTGTTCCTGCCATTGCTGTTGGCTATAGCGAAACAACGCACGGTTGTCATCGCTGAGACGAAACAGGTAGAGCCACTGGTTGTCCAACAGACTCCGCAATGGCTCATGCCCGGCAATAATCGAGCTGATGGCGTCTGCCGGTGCCTGCACATAAACGCTCAGGCGCATGGGCTGATGTCGCCAGCGCTGACCATCATGCAGCGATTGCAGCGGCAGGCCGATGCGCAGATCGCCGCCGTTGCCTTCAAACACGCCAAGATGACCACCGACCACGTTGTGCAATAATTTGTTGCCGCTGCCATACATCCGGGTGTCAGTCACCGAGGCGTAATACTGCAGATTGATCCAGTTGGCGACGATCACCGGCGCAGTCAGAATCAAAGCCAGCGTTTGATAGTCATCATCTGCGCGCCAATCATAGTCATGCAGGAAACAGCGGCCAGCCAGATCCAGCGTGCGTGTGAGTTGGCGCGGTGCAGCGATGAAAGCGGCGTTGTTGGCCAGCCCCCATTCCGGCCGTGTCTGTGCCCAGTCGCGGCTACGTTGTTGCAGTTGCCGCAGCAATTGCGGTGAATCGCTGTCAACATCGGGCAGTGATTTTGCCCGCGCGCGCCGCGCCTGTGCGGATGCCGCCTGCAGCCATTGTTGCAGTTGTTCCCGGCGCGCCTGCGCCAAATCGGATTGCTCGATATCCAGACAAGTGACCTCGTCGGTCATGGTGTTGTGCATCGCGGCGACAAAAACACAGTCAGCAGGGATCTCCAGTCCCAGTGCGTGCAAATGTTGGCGCACTTCGCTGTGGTTGAGCATGGCGGCCAGCACGCGCACGTTGAGCTCGCCGGTCTGGCCGCCACAGGCACCGCAATCCAGCGCCGCGGCATGCGGATTGTTGGCCGAACAACTGCCGTGACCAACCAGCAGTATCACTTTGGCAAAGTTGTCGGTAAGCTGCATGTTGCGCAGCACGCTGGCGCAAAGATCGGCCTGTGCCTGCGTCGAGAGCGGGCCGTTGTCATCGCTGATACAGAAACGCTGTACCTGTTCATGCTGCTGATTCACCGGGTGTTTGCTGGCTGTCGGCAGCAGACTGGAGCGCAGCATCGGATACAGATTGAGCAAACCGAAGGCCTCGATCTGGTGGAAGCTGGCGGGTGCGGTTTTCTGCAGTCGCAACCAGGCTGCGCGCAAATCATGGCGCTGTTGTTGCGTGTGCTCAGAATCATCTTCACTGACCGTCAAGGCAGGTGCCAGCAGGGCGGGCAACTGCGGGCGCGTGAATTCGCTGCCGGCGGTCCGGTAAGCCAGCGGCAGACCGAAAAAACCGGCGAAACCATGCGTCTGAATGGCATCGTCTTGTGCTTCCAGCGCGCGCCGGTAGGGCTCGGAACGCACATCAATACAAAACACTGCCTGCAGCTTCGCCGGGGTTGATTTCTGCCCGGGTTGGTGCAGCAACTGCTGCTGTAATGTCTCCTGATAAGCCAGTTCCAGTGCACGCTGCCACAGCCACAATGGCGCCTGTGCAGCCTGGTTGGCGGCTTGCAGCGAGGGCCATTGCTGCAGTGTTTTGCGCCATATTTGTTGTTGTTTTGCAGCACCGTAGTGCTGCTGCAAAATGAACTCCCAGGCGAGGCGAATGGCCACCAGCTGGCGCAGCTCATGGCTGTCTTCGGCTACGCTGTCGGCAGATTGCAGTTGCTGCTGCCAGCGGCGGTAGGCAAGCCAGGAGGCCCAGCCGTTGATCGTCAACAGCAGCGCATGGCAGTAATCTGCCAGTTGCTCGGATGGTATCTGCAATGCCTGCAGCGCCAGCGCCAGCAGGGTTTCATCGTCTTCCGGCAGTTGCCGGAAGCGCTGTCCCAGTCCGCGTACGCCTTTGGCGATGCCAACGCCATGGTCATGGCGTACCATGCGCAACCAGGTGTGATACAGATCGCCGCGACGGAACTCAAGCATTTCCGGGCTGTTAAAACGAGCGGCGCAGAACTGACTGATCTGATGGGTGATTTCATCGCGCCACGGCAGTGCAGACGCCTGCCTGTTATCGGCATCCAGCAGATCCGAGAACAGTCGCAGCGGCGTACCCTGGGTCGGCTGCTGCAGTCGTTGCAGCAACTCGTCGACGCTAACCGAGGCCTGTTGTTCTGCCGCCGCCTGCTGCAGATGCTGTTTGCTGATGAATCCGTCATGCCAGCACTGCAGGTAATAGTCGGCCGGCATGGTCAGTCGGGCATCGGCCAGTGTTGCCAGCCGCGCTGCGGCCTGATCAATCGGCTGCTGGCGCAGGCCCCAGAACGGGTTTACGGCAACCAGTTGATCCAGTGGCCAGCACGGCGCGATGCGCGCGCAGGCATCAGCAATGGCTGCGCGCTGGGCCTGCTGCAGTGTGGCCATGCGCTCTGCAGGCATACTCATGAGCGCACCTCGTCGATGGTCAGGGCGGGCTGTGCTGATTCAGCTTTGGATTCGGGTTTGGGCCATAGCCACATGCTCAAGCGCGTCATCCATTCATCCAGATACAAGCCGCCATAAAGGTACAAAAACAACAGTTGCGTGGGTCGTTGCTGCGGCAGACAGCGCAGGGCAACAAAGGCGCCGAAGAACACCAGCAGCAGCGTGATCAACCATATCCACACGCTCAGGTTGTCGGCAATCGTCACCGCGGGAGTCGGCATCAGATCGGCAAAAACCCGTTGCCAGACGAAGTACAGCGCTACCAGCAGCGTGCCACCGGCAAACAGCCACAGCGCGCTCAGCCCGCGTGCAGCGCCAGCCTCCAGTAACCAGCCGCTGGCGGCAAAGGCGAGCATCAGCAACATGGCCGGATGGTGCTGCTGAGGCAGCCACCAGGCCAGCACAGCCACTAACAGCAGCGCCGCCAGCAGCGATAGCAGGTAGCTGACCGGCTGCCGCCGCAGTTCGCTGGCAGAGTCTTGGCCCAGCTGCACCCGAAGATGATCCTGCACCGCATTGCCGGCATTAAGGAAAGCATTTGCCTTGTAGATGGAATGCGCCAGCAGGTGCAGCAAGGCCAGCTCATACAATCCCAGCGCACACTCCAGCAGCATGAATCCCATTTGCGCGCAGGTCGACCAGGCCAACATGACCTTGATACTGATGCGCGTCATCATGCTCAGGCTGGCGATCACTGTGGTCATGCCGGCGACAATCAATAGCAGCCACAGCGCCGCTGTTGATTGCTCCAGTACCGGCGCCAGCAACAGCAGCAGAAATCCGCCAAGATTGATGATGCCGGCATGCAGCAGCGCCGAAACCGGTGTTGGCGCTTCCATCACCTGCATCAGCCAGCCGTGCAGCGGTAACTGAGCACATTTGAGCAGCGCCGCAACAGCGATCAGCACAGCAGCGGTTTGGGTTTGCCAGGCCGAGCCGGCGGAGGCCTGGTCATAGCCGGCCAGCACAGTGGAGATAACAAAAGAGTCATGCTGCTGATACAACAGCAAAAAAGCCGTCAGCAGGCACAGCTCGCCCAGACGACTGGACAGAAACTTCTTGTGCGCCGCCAGTTGTGCACGTGGCCGTTGCGGGTAGAACAACAGCAACTGATGCAGGCACAAGCTGGTGCTTACCCAGCCGGCCAGCAGCAACAGAAAATGATCACTCAGGATGGTCACGGCAACACTGCCCAGCGTCGCCGACAACCAGCGCTGAAAACGCTGATGGTTGGCCTCGCCGTGCAGATAGTGACTGGAAAAGCGCGTCACCACCAGGCCGAGAATGGCGATCAGACCAGCCATGGCCACGCTGAGAGTATCCACGCGTAGCGGCAGGCCGCCACCGCTATGGCGCAAATTGGCCTGCACCCAGACAAGCGACAGCCAGACATCCGCCAGCAGCAGCAAGCCGGTCGCCAATGCGGCCAGCAAGGCTACCCAGCAGGCTGTTGCAGCCAGACGCCAGCCCAGCTTGGTCGCTGGCTGCACACCACCTAGCAGAGCAGCAGTAAAATGCGCCAGCGGCAGCAGCAATAAGATCCACGGCAATATTGAATACACAGAACATGACCTCGCAATTGATCAGCGTGGCAGTATGAATACAGATGATATATATGTAAAATATATACTTTGAATCATATCGTTCTGTATTAGTGAATTATGGCCAGGCTCAACTATCATCACCTGCACTATTTCTGGTGTGTCGCCAGAGATGGCAACTTGACCCGCAGTGCGCAACGTCTGCATGTCTCGCAGTCGGCATTGTCAATGCAGATACGTCAGCTTGAAGAAACGATCGGGGAACAGTTGTTCCGCAGAACCGGGCGCAGCCTGGTGCTGACGGAAACCGGCCAGATCGTGCTGCGTTATGCCAACAGCATTTTCCGCCACGGCGAGGAACTGGAATACTTTCTACGTGAAGGCCTGCCGTCACAGCGACAGCGGCTGCGCATCGGCGTTGTTTCCACCCTGTCGCGCAACTTTGTCGACAGTTTTCTCGCACCATTGCTGCATCAGGACAACGTCATGCTGGAATTACAGTCAGCGCGGCTGGATGATCTGTTGCAGCGCTTGTCCACGCATACCCTGGACATCGTCTTGTCCAATATCAACGTGCTGTCATCGGTCGACGAGTTGTGGTTAAGTCAACTGCTGGCGCGCCAGCCGGTGTCTGTTATCGGTCCGCCCGGGAAGCATGCAGGCGGTGATTTTCCGCACGATTTCGGCGAATTTCGCTGGTTACTGCCGAGCAGCAAAAGCGAAGTCCGCTCGGCATTTGATGCGCTGTGCAGTCAGTGGCAGTTCGAACCGGACATATTGGCCGAGGTGGATGATATGGCCATGCTCAGGCTTTTGGCACGTGATTCCGGTGCGCTGGCGGTGCTGCCTAAAGTGGTGGTGCGCGATGAAATTGCCCGCGGTGAACTGAGAGAGTACACCACGCTGGCTAATGTGTATGAGCAGTTTTATGCCATCACCATGAATAAACAGTACCAGCCCGGTGCACTGACCAGCCTGCTGGAGCAACAACAATCGATGTCGCTGGAGACCTGAGCCAATTCTATGCTGGTGAACAATTCACGCGACAGACTTCACCACCAGTACCGTGACGTTGTCACGACCACCGCGCGCCAGCGCAGCATCGACCAGAGATTTAGCCAGTCCTGGCATGGAAACCTCGGCATGCTCATGCAGTAGCTCGGCAATTTCGATGTCTGCCAACTCATTGCTGAGGCCATCGCTGCAAAGCAGTATCAGGTCGTTGTGGTTGATAGCACCGCTGCGCACATCCACCTCCGGTGAATCGAATTGACCGCCGCTGAGGCAGCGGCTGAGGAGATTGCGCTGAGGATGCTGTTCCGCCTGGTGAGCGGTGATGATGTGACGATCAACCAGGCTCTGCACATATGAATGATCCTTGCTCAGTTGCTGCAGTTCACCGTGATGCCATAAATAGGCCCTGGAATCTCCGACCCAGGCCAGTTGATAGTGCCCACCACTGATCTGCACAGCCACCATGGTGGTGCCCATGCTGGCAGTACCCTGACCTTGATCAGCCGCCTGTTCCAGCACCGCCTGAGCAGCAGCAGCAGCAGCAATCAGGCTGTCGCCGGCAGCAACGCGATCGCGCATGGTCTGCACCGTCATCCGGCTGGCCACTTCACCTGCCTGATAGCCGCCCATGCCGTCTGCAACAATAAACAATCCCAACTGCGTGTCTTCCAGCCAAGCGTCCTCGTTATTGCTGCGGACCAGGCCAGTGTTGCTGCAGGCACCATGCTGCAGACAGACTTTAGCTCTTGAGAACAATCGTTTAGTCCTGAACTTGTTATCAACCAGACATCGTAACTTAACAATTGACCCAATGGGAAAAAATCTTATGGCCAGTATATTGATCGTATTGACATCACAAGCGGAATTCGGCGACAGCGACAAGCCCACCGGGTTCTGGCTGGAGGAATTGGCAGCACCTTACTACGCCTTGTCCGAAGCGGGCCATGAACTGACACTGTGCTCACCGCGTGGTGGTCTGGCACCGGTGGATCCGGCCAGTTGCGAAGACGCCGCAATGACACCGACCAGCCAGCGCTTTCTGCAGGATGCTGATGCCATGGCCAAACTGGCAGACACGCATGCGCTGACCGACATTGAGCCGGAAGCTTACGATGCGGTGTTTTATCCCGGCGGTCATGGTCCGATGTGGGATCTGTATGACCACCCTCATTCCATCAACCTGATCGAATCCATGTCTGCTGCCGGCAAGCCGGTTGCTGCGGTCTGTCACGCCCCGGCGGTGTTGCTGCAGGCCTGCAATGATGATGGCAGACCGATCACGGCGGGACGACGCGTCACCGGTTTTTCCAACAGCGAGGAGCGGGCCGTGGGGTTGGCCGAACAGGTGCCTTACCTGCTCGAAGACGCTCTGACCCGCCAGGGCGCGGTGTTCTGCAAGGCAGCAGACTGGAGTGATCACTGCGTCGTCGACGGCAATCTGATAACCGGGCAAAATCCAGCTTCGTCCCGCAGTGTCGCGCAGGCGCTGCACGATTATCTGCAGCGTTGAGCGGCGCGGGGAAAGTCCGGTTGCCGGGTCAGCCAGTGAGCGCTGAGCTGCTGCAGTTGCGGCCAGAACAAAGCAAACACCTGCTCTAGCTCATCATGCCGGGCCTGTAGTACCGGCACAGCCATAGCCAAAGGATTGCGGCGCGAAAGACGACGGCTGATACCGATAAAAACCTGCTGCAGCATGTCGGTATCAGCATATCGAGCCAGCACATTGGTGCTGCGGGCATAACGGTGAAACCGCTGCAGGCCAGATGGCAGCGAATTATGCTGCTGATCCAGCAAAGCAAGCGTACGCAGATTGAATTGTGCCAGGCTGAGTTCACTGTGCCGATGCCAGTGCAGACTCAGTAGATGATCAAAATACACATCCAGCATAATGCCGGCGTAACGCCGGAACGGTGGCTCGATCAAGTTGCGGGCCTGCGCCACCAGCGCATGCCGATCGGTCCAGCCATCGATCCGTCGATGCAGCTTGATGCCGGTGCATACTGCAGCATTATGTCCGCTGGCGCTGACATCACCGCGTACGTGGTCGCCCAGCAGCGCGCCCAACTGCAAAGCCGGGTCATCGCCAGCCAGCAGTAAATGAGCCAGATGGTTCATGGTCAGGATGATTCATGATTGGCAGATAGGTTATCATCAACAGCCCGAAGCTGGCGTGTGTTATCACATTACCAGCCCACATCTGGCAGGTGAACAGCCATGACTGACAGCAACAAGCAGACACCGCCGTTTCCCGATCAAGCAGCCGAGCTTAGCCTGCCTGGTCCGGTCGGCGCGCTGGAATGTCTGGTGGATTATCCGCCGGCCGAGCAGCAGCAGCCGGCATTGGCGATCATCTGTCATCCGCACCCTGAACATGGCGGCACCATGCGCAACAAGGTGGTGACCATCATCGAGCGGGCATTGCGCGAGCTGGGTCTGGTTACCGTACGTTTCAACTACCGCGGCGTGGGCGAGAGTGCGGGCAGCTTTGATGATGGCAAAGGTGAACTGCAGGATCTGCTCGCCATGGCAGTCTGGGCGCGCGCGGCGCATCCGGACAAGGAACTGTGGCTGGCCGGATTCTCCTTCGGTGCCTGGATTACCAGCCGTGCTGCCACCATGCTGGAACCACGCCAGCTCATCAGCATTGCGCCGCCGGTCGGGCGCATGGATTTTGCCGCACCGCAGGTGCCGGGTTGCCACTGGCTGATCATCCAGGGCGAGGACGACGATGTTGTCAACGCAAACGACGTGCGTCATTGGGTAGAAGGGCTGCAGCCACAGCCACAGTTGCTGGTCATGCCCGAGGCCGGACATTTCTTTCACCGTCGGCTGATGGATTTGCGAGGCCTGCTCAAGAATACCTTGCGCGACAAGCTGCCGGCACCCGGCTGAACCGGCGGCATAAACCTCCACACAAGCTGCCATGCAAGCTACCGCCACGCCGGCTGCGCTATACCAGCGACTGCTGGATCAGCAGCGCATACAGCCGGATGCACAGCAGCAGCAGGTCGTGGACGCATTGCAATTGCGTTATGACTGGCTGACTCAGCCAGCCAATAGCGATAACCGCTGGCAGCGCTGGTGGCGCAAACTGCGCAGCACGCCGGCGGCAAAGTCATGGTCTGCGAATCATGCCGCCGGTCGCGGACTGTATCTGTGGGGTGGTGTCGGGCGCGGCAAGACCTGGCTTATGGATCTGTTTTATGACTGCCTGCCCAAAGCTGTCGGCAAACGCATGCACTATCACCATTTCATGAACCAGGTCAATCAGCGCCTGCAGGCGCTGGGCGCCGGGCGCGATCCGCTGCCGCAGGTGGCCGATGAGATGGTGGGTGACGCCAGGGTGCTGTGTCTGGATGAGTTTTTCGTCACTGACATCGGCAATGCCATGTTGCTTGGCGGTCTGCTGCAGCGACTGTTCGAACGTGGCGTGATGCTGGTGACTACCTCCAATGTGGCGCCCGGGCAGTTGTATCGGGATGGCCTGCAGCGGGCCAGATTTGTGCCCAGCATTGCGCTGATCCAGCAGCACTGCCAGGTGCTGGAGTTGAGCGGAGAGCAGGATTACCGCCTGCGCCAACTGCAACAGATGCCCTTGTACCTGGTTCCCGACAGCAGCGAAAATCAGCAACAACTGCGCCAGCGCTTTCATGCCATGGCCGCAGGTCAGGTGCGCGAAGCGGTGACTTTACAGATTAACCAGCGCCTGTTGCCGACGCGTTATTGCGCCACCAGTCAGGTCTGGATTGATTTCGACACGCTGTGCCGGCAAGCGCGCAGCAGCCGTGATTACCTGGAACTGGCGGCAGAATTTGCCAGCGTGTTTGTTACCGGTCTGGCCTGCCTGGATGATGATGAAAACGATGTTGTGCGGCGTTTGATTGACCTGGTGGATGCGTTTTATGACCAGAAGGTCAAGCTGATCATGACGGCAGCAGCAGACATCGATGCCATATATAGTGGCCAGCGGCTGGCGTTTGAATTTCGTCGCACGCGCAGCCGTCTGCGCGAAATGCAAAGCAGCGACTATCTGGCTGCAGCCCACCAGCCGCGATGAATGTACTGACCTGGTCGGGCCAGCCGTGGCTGCTGCAGAGCCTGTCCGCACTGCTGGCGCTGTGGGCGGTGGCACATATTCTGTTGACCAAGCGTGATCATCCGGCGGCCTCGCTGGGCTGGGTGGTGATCGTCGTGCTGCTGCCGCTGCTGGGCGTGGTGATCTATGGCTGGCTGGGCATCAATCGGGTGCAACGACGCGCACGGCAGATGCGACCGGCGCAAAAAGCCGCCATCAAACCGGCGCGTTTTAGCGGACAGATAGCCGAACACCTGTATCCGCTGGCGGAACTCGGTCGCCACAGCAGTCGACGTGCGCTCAGCAACAATCATCAGATCGATATCCTGCATAACGGTGAGCAGGCCTACCCGGCCATGCTCGCTGCGATCAATGCAGCTCAAAAGCAGATCTGGCTATCCACATATATCTTTGACACCGATGCCAGTGGCAGAGCATTTATCGACGCCTTGGCAGCGGCGCATGAGCGCGGGGTTGAGGTGCGCGTGCTGATCGATGGCGTGGGTGAGTTGTATGCCTGGCCGCGTGCCAGCCGCCTGCTGCGCCGACGGCAGGTGCCATGTGCCCGGTTCCTGCCGCTGCGCTTGTTTGCTTTCACCATGTACAGCAACTTGCGCAATCATCGCAAGTTGCTGTTGGTGGACGCTGCGCAGGCTTTTTTCGGTGGCATGAACATTGGTGATCGCCATGTACTCGCGGCCAGCAAGCGTACCGCACGCGATGTGCAGTTCTGTATTCGCGGCGATCTGCTGCAACAGCTTGGCGAGTTGTTTGCCCGCGACTGGCATTTCGTTACTGGTGAAACATTGTCGTTGCTGCCCGCCGCAGCAAGGCAAGCCCGACCGGTACAGAACGCAGCACCGCTGTTGGCAAGGTTAATTGCCGATGGTCCGGACAAGGATCTGGATCGTCTGCGCATCACGCTGCTCGGTGCCGTGCGCGCGGCGAAACAGGATCTTTTGCTGATGACGCCCTATTTTATTCCGGCCGATGAAATCGTCTCGGCACTGAAGACAGCCGCCTTGTCCGGCGTGCAGGTTAATGTTCTGCTACCGGCACGCAGCAACATCGTGCTGGCCGACTGGGCCAGCCGGGCCTTGTGGTCGGGCCTGCTGGAGGCAGGCATTAAAATTCATCTGCAGCCGGCACCGTTCATGCACGGCAAGTGGCTGCTGGTGGATAGTGAATATGCCTTGCTCGGCAGTGCCAACATTGATGAGCGCAGCCTGCGGCTGAACTACGAGCTGGGGGTGGAAATTTACCAGCAGGCATTGGTCAGTGAGCTGCGGCAGCAATCGGCACAGATGATCGCATCTGCCCGCACTATATCGCTGCAAGAGGTACAGCAGTGGTCGCATTGGCGCCAGTTGCGCAATGCCAGCGCCTGGCTGGCTGCGCCTTATTTATAATGAGCAGAAACAATGGCAATCGTTTTTAACCCGGCAGGAAATCAGATGAAACCATTCGCAGCAATACCCGGCAAGCTTGCCGGCCTGATGATATTTTGTGCAGCGACGCTGCTACTCACCGCCTGTGCCGGCAAACCGGTGCAAGCACCTGCAACGGCCATAGCCGCCACCCATCCCACACTGAGCAGCGTGCTGTGGACACAGACGGCAGTGGAATATCGCATGATTACGCGACAGGCGTTTCAACTGGCGGCCAGTCAACTGCCGGCGGCGCTGGCCGACGACAACTGGACGGCGATACCTCAACAGGCAGAACAGGAGGGTTATCGCTCACTGCCGCCAGCGGTGATTATGGACGTGGATGAGACGCTGCTGGACAATTCACCGTTTCAGGCGCGCATGATCGCCCAGGGCAGCGATTTTGATCCACAGCAGTGGCGCGAGTGGGTGACTGAAGCCCAAGCATCGGCAATGCCGGGCGCCCGGGGCTTCATTCAGTATCTGAAGAACAGCGGCATCAAACCGTTCTACGTGACCAATCGCGAGCTGGAAGCACCGACGCTGGCCAACATCCGTACGCATCTGGATCCGGTTGCCACAGCGGCACAGGTGCTGGTGAAAAACGAGCGTCCGGAATGGACTTCAGACAAGACCAGTCGCCGCCTGGCGGCGGCAGAAAAGCACCGCGTGCTGCTGTTGCTGGGCGATGATTACAATGATTTCATCAAGCTGGATTACAGCAGCCATCAACAGCGCAACGAGCTGGCCGAACAATACCGGGAGTACTGGGGTAAAAAGTGGATCATGCTGCCCAACCCGCAGTATGGCCACTGGGAACGGGCGTTGCCTGATGCGGATAAGTCAGTTTATTTGCGCGACGGCAGCCAGCGGCAATGAGATGCCAAGAAA
>CAZHRH010000041.1:0-15519 GCA_964534475.1 uncultured Wenzhouxiangellaceae bacterium | reverse complement strand
CTGTTTCTTCGATTTGGAGTGTGGATGTCCTGTTTCTTCTTGCGCTGGATGTCAGGGTGAGGCTGAAGATGCGGTAATATGGTCGCAATGAATTGTGTCTGTCCGATGAATTTCGCATCCTCAGATTGTCCCAAAGGGGTTACAAGGAGATCGCCATGAAGCGTTCGATTCTGCTGATATCACTTGCTGTTGTGCTGCTTGCCACGGTTTTTATAACGTATCTTTATGATCCTCCTGCGAGTCCATCGGAGCCTGTCGCCGCCACTTCGCTGTTGCCCCCCATTGCTCCGGTTGGAGCGACCCTGCTTGATGGGCTTGGCGATTACAGCCGACCGATTTCGACCGACAGTGAGACGGCACAACGCTGGTTCGACCAGGGTCTGATGCTGACCTGGGGATTCAATCATCAAGCTGCCGAGCGGTCTTTCCTGAAGGCAGTCGAGCTTGATCCCGACTGCGCCATGTGCTGGTGGGGTGCGGCATTGGTGCTTGGGCCTCACGTCAACGCCGCCATGGACCCGGCCAACAACGCGTCGGCTTGGGAGCGGCTGCAGGCGGCACGCAGCCTCGCAGCTTCCGCTGAGCCATGGGAGCAGGCTTGGATCGAAGCGCTGGCCACGCGCTACGCGGAATTTCCCGATGCCGATCGGTCGCTGCTGGATCAGGCCTATGCCGAGGCCATGTCCAAGGTTACCGTCGCTTTTCCGGATGATCTGGATGCCGCCGCTTTTCACGCTGAGGCGCTGATGGATACCCAGCCCTGGAGCTATTGGGACGAGGCGGGTAATCCCATCGGCAACACGTCGCGCATTGTGGCCGTGCTGGAAGGCATCATCGACCGCCATCCGGATCATGCCGGCGCGCTGCATTTGTACATTCACGCTGTGGAGGCTTCCGAGACACCTGAACGCGGCGCAGCTGCGGCCGATCGTCTGCGCACACTGATCCCGGGCTCTGGACATCTGGTGCACATGCCTGCGCACATTTATTCACGTGTGGGCCGATGGCATGATGCCGTGGTTGCGAATGGTCTAGCAATTGAAGCCGACAATGCCTACTTGTCTGCGTGTCGCCCGGGTCCCGGCATCTACCCTTTGGGTTACGTGCCGCACAATCATCACTTCATGTGGTTCGCAGCAACCATGGCCGGCGAGCGCCAGGTCGCGCTGGACGCGGCAGACGCCACGCATGCGCGCACCACCGATCCCGGTTTGATGCGCACGCCGGGCTTCGAGCCGTTGCAGAACTTCGCCCTGACGCCGCTGTTCGCCAACATCCGCTTTGGACTCTGGGACAAGGTGCATGCCATGCCAGCCCCGGCCGATGATCTGCCCTACATGGTGGCGATGTGGGAGTATGGTCAGGGTCTGGCGGATCTTCGCACGGGGGACGTGGACGCGGCGCGCGCACACCATATCAGAGTGGCTGAGTATGCCAAAAGCCCGGAAATCGAGGCCATGACGGTGTGGAATCGCTACTCGCTGATCCACGGTGTGCACATTGCCGAGCGCACACTGGCAGCGGAGTTGGCTTGGCAGGATCGTGACATCGACGCCGCTGAGACCGCGATGCGCACTGCCATCAGTATCGAAGATGATCTGCCCTATGACGAGCCGCCGGCCTGGCATTTTCCCGGGCGCATGGTGCTCGGCGCGATGCTGCTGGATGCAGACCGCGCGGCTGATGCCGAGGCTGAATATCTGGCAGAGCTTCGCCGCAATCCAGACAATGGCTGGTCTCTGCACGGGCTGGCACAGGCCTTGCAGACGCAGGGGCGATTGGAAGATGCAGCTGTGGCCGATGCGCGATTCGAGGCGGCTTGGACCAACGCCGACTTCGATTTGAAATCGACGCGTCTATAGCGAGCACATTAGAGTGTCAGGGGGTAGGCAGGCGAGCCAGATCCACGGCGATCTTGTCGGCGGAAAGCGGCGCAGTCCAATAGGCCGTCATGCGTGCGCCTGGGTCGATCAGTACCACTGCTGTGGCGTGATCCATGGTGTAATTACCGTTGCCCGTTGGCACTCTGACATGAGCCATATGCAGCGAAGTCAGCAATCGGTCAAGTTCGGTGCGCGCTCCAGTCAGCCCGATCCAGTCGGCATTGAAAGCAGACAGGTACTCTGCCTGAGTTTCCGGTGTGTCCCGGTCAGGATCGACGGTGACGAACACCATTTGCACAGCATTTGCGTCGGTCAGTTTTGACTCCGCGGCATGCAGCACGCCCAGCGTTGTCGGGCAGACGTCCGGGCAATGAGTGAACCCGGAAAACATCAGCGTCCAGCGGCCGATCAGATTGCTGCGGCTAAAGGCGTCACGTGTCTGATCAAGCAATTTGAATTCCGCCACGGGAACTGGGGCAGCGATCAGATGAGCGTGTTCTAGAACAGGCACTGTTTCCGTTTGTTCACAACCGCCGAGCAGCAGCAGCAATATCCATGTCATTGAGCTGCGATGCATGACTTTGCTCCTCTTGTATGGGCACACAATCCGTCTTGAATTTCTGATTGGCATCGATTATACGCTGGAAGCCGAACCACGGTACCGATACTTGTACCGGTGCCTTGTCGCGCTAGACTGTGTGTGCTGACAAGCAGACGCAGAGGGGAAGATGCCAGCCAGGCTCAAGTCAAGGTGATGGATGGACTGATAGGGAAAAACGATGCACAGAATCAATCCAAAAAAATTGTTGCACAGCAAATGGACTGCTTTGAGCCCGTCCAACAGGGAAAAGCATTTTATGGTCACCGAGGTCGAGTTCGATGAGCAAGGTGCCGTCACCCAGTGTGTGCTGGAAGCGATCCTGTCCAAACGCTCACTGTCCATGCAATGGCGAGATCTGAAAGACAACACCCAATGGGCCCAGGGCTGGAAATAATCAAGCTCATTCCGCCACGCCTTGGTGAGCAGCCTTGCAGAAGTCCTGGTGTGCTCGCGTGCAGTATGAGGCTTGATCATGCATCCGATTCAGGACGCATCATGATGGCTGCTGGTTCGACACAATCTGTTGTCATCAACCTAAGTTCACCCAACTGTTACATAAATCCCGAGCATTTGCTGGCTATGCAGCCTGCTCCAGTGCAGTCATGATATGCAACAACTCATCCTGTGTCGCTTGATTGGCACTCATGGTCAGCTTTAGCTTCCCATTCGGGCGGGTTAATCGGCCAGCACGTTGGATGATGATACGGCGCAACGTGCCAAGCTTCTCGAATGACCACAGGGGGGGAGCGCTTCTCATTGGTTCTGCGAGTCGGCTGATAACTGATCATTTGCAGTTCCCGGTTCAGGTGGTCAGGATGTGGACATCCACACCCATCAGCGATCATGCAACAAATCTCGTAATGGTGTCAAACAATGTTCGTCACCCCGGCGCAGGCCGCGTTGCGTGTCGCTATACACGCAATTCACAGTCGAGCACCGACACAACCTATTCCAGTCTTTTAATCCGGATAGTAATGGTGGACAGACTGCATGATCTCAGCCCTTCTATGATTGTTTGCATCCCAATTCTATCCTGTCCGAGTTTCTTGGTTGCTATGGTCTTTGATGTTGTGTCGCTCTGCGACTGGTTGAATTGACTGGATACCGGCCTGCGCCGGCATGACGGCGTTGTTTTAAACGCAACTCCGCTTTTTGAGTGCATACTCATATCGGCGTTGCGCGGGAGCATTATTCATTATGACTGGATTGCCGCGCTCCCTGCGGTCTCTCGTAATGACGAGCAATAGTAGATTGCCGAGGCGATTCACTGCGTCTACCGAAGAGATCGATCTAACTGGATCACCACGCTCGCGGTTGCCATGCCGATGTGGCAATCCGGATACAGTGATACAGAGAACATATCAACATGCTATTGTATTAACACGTTATTACGTTATAATAGCTGTTCTTTGCAACGCTGAATCTGCACATCGATGAAAACCAATCCACTGGCAAGACAGAAAGAACTGCGGCAGGCCGCTGACTCGCTGGCCCAGGCACTGCTGGCCATGCCCGACAGTAAAAGCTGTCTGGCCTTGCTGGATGACCTGTGTACACCGGCCGAGCTGGAGGCGATTGTGGATCGCTGGCGCGTGGCGATGCTGCTGGATCAGGGCCTGCCGTATCGCGAAATCCATGATCGCACCGGCGTCAGTGTCACCACCATCGGCCGCGTGGCACGTTTTATCAGTCATGGTGCCGGCGGCTATCAGCAGGCGCTGGCGACACAGGCTGCCAACAACAAGCAACAGGAAAGCAACGCATGAACCGCCTCAAGATCGCCATTCAGAAATCCGGCCGTTTGTCGGATAAGTCGCTGGAGTTGCTGGAAAACTGCGGTATCCAGTTTGCCCGCAGCAAAGACAAGCTGTTCTGGTATGGCCGCAACCTGCCGGTCGATCTGCTGTTAATCCGCGACGATGACATTCCCCGGCTGCTGCTGGATGGCGTCTGTGATCTGGGCATTTGCGGCGAAAACGTGGCGCGCGAATGCCTGCTCGACCGCAACCGCTCCGATACCGAGCTGACGCCGGAAGTGGAGCTCGGCTTCGGCTTCTGCCGGTTGTGTCTGGCGCTGCCGGAAACAGTCAGTTTCGATGGCGTGAGCAGTCTCGACGGTCGCCGCATCGCCACCAGTTATCCGGCGCTGACGCAGGAATATCTGCGCACGCACGATGTCAGCGCCGACATTGTCGAATTGTCCGGCGCGGTGGAAATCGCCCCCAGCATGGGCACCGCCGATGCCATTGTCGATCTGGTGTCCACCGGCAGCACGCTGCGCGCCAATCAGTTGCGCGAAGCCGCCGTGGTGATGGAATCCCAGGCCGTGCTGTACAGCGGCACGCGCAAGCTGGATAACGATGCCGGCAAGCTGCGCGAGCTGCTGATCAAGCGCATCGTCGGCATTCTGCAGGCACGCGACAGCAAGTACGTGATGATGCACGCGCCGAAAGCGGCGGTGGATGCCATCGCCGACATTCTGCCCGGCGCCGAGTCCCCCACCGTGCTGTCGCTGGAAGGCCAGCCGGACAAGGTCGCCGTGCACATGCTGTGCACCGAAACGGTGTTCTGGGAACATCTGGAAGAACTTAAAACCATGGGTGCCACCGCCATTCTGGTGCTGCCGGTGGAGAAAATGCTGACATGAATATGCTCAACATCTTTGACTGGAACACTCTCAACGAGACGCAACGCGACGCCTGTCTGCAGCGACCGTCAATGCAACGAGATCCGCAGGTGGCGTCAGCGGTGACCGATATCATTGCGCGCGTGCGTGCCGATGGTGACAGCGCGGTGGCTGAACTGGGTCAGCGCTTCGACGGCGTGGTGGCCAAGCCGCTGGAGATCGCAGCCGAACTGTGGGCAGAAGCAGAGCAAAGCTTGCCGGCAGAACTGCTGACGGCGATGCACAATGCCGCCCGCCGCATCCGTCGTTTCCACGAGCAGGCCAAGCCGCAGGGCTTTGTCGTCGATACCGCCGACGGCGTCGAGTGCCAGATGCAGTACCGGCCCATCGGCACGGTGGGACTGTATGTGCCCGCCGGCACCGCGCCATTGCCATCGACCGTGCTTATGCTGGCGATTCCGGCACGCATTGCCGGCTGCCGCAAGCTGGTGCTGTGCTCGCCGCCGGATCGCACAGACAGCCAGGGTCGACCGGATGCGGCGGTGCTGGCGGCAGCAAAATTATGCGGTGTGGATCAGGTGTTTGCCATCGGTGGCGCGCAGGCGATTGCGGCTATGGCTTATGGCACGGAAACGGTGCCGCGCTGCGACAAGCTGTTCGGGCCGGGCAACCGCTTTGTCACCGAAGCCAAGCAGCAGGTCAGCATCGATGCCGCAGGTGCCGCCATCGACATGCCGGCCGGGCCGTCGGAAGTGCTGGTGATCGCCGATGACACCGCGCGGCCTGACTGGATTGCCGCCGACCTGCTGTCGCAAGCCGAACATGGCCCGGACTCGCAGGTCATGCTGGTGTGTACCGATGCCGCCATTGCCACTGCGGTGCAGGCGGCGCTGGAAGATCAGCTCAGTCGACTGGGTCGCGAGGCGACCGCCAGAGAAGCACTGCAGGACAGCCGCGCCATTGTCGTCAATGATCTGGAGCAGGCGCTGGCGGTCAGCAACCTGTATGCGCCGGAGCACCTGATCATCAGCACCGACCATGCCGCCGATCTGGTGGCGCAGGTGCAGTGTGCCGGTTCGGTATTTGTTGGCCAGCACACGCCGGAATCACTGGGCGATTACTGCAGCGGCACCAATCACGTGCTGCCCACGGCAGGCTGGGCGCGCAGCCACGGCAGCCTGTCCACGGCCGATTTCATGTTGCGCATGACCGTGCAGCAGGCCACCCCTGCCGGCCTCGCCAACATCGGCCAAGACGCCGCCATCATCGCCGATCATGAACAACTACAGGCGCATGCCGAAGCGGTGCGGCTGCGCCTGCGGAGCATGGCATGAACAGCGAGCAGTTACTGCAGCGCATCGCCCGGCCCGAGCTTCTGGCCATGTCCGGCTACGTCTCCGCGCGCATGGAAGCAGGCTCGGCCGAGGTCATCCTCAACGCCAATGAAAACCCCTACGCGCCGGAGCTGGACGGCACCGCCGACTGGCAGATCAACCGTTATCCGCCGCCGCAGCCACAGCAGGTCATTCAGCAACTGGCCAGACTTTATGGCGTCGCTGCTGATCAGGTGCTGGTCACGCGCGGCAGCGATGAAGGCATTGATCTGCTCACGCGTGGGTTTTGCCGCGCCGGTGTCGACAAGGTCGTGTACTGCCCGCCGGCGTTCGGCATGTATGCGGTCGCAGCCGGCATACAGGGCGCTCTGATTGACGCCATAGCACTGGATGGCGACTGGCAGCCGGACGTGGATGCGATCGTTGCCGCCCGGCCGAAGCTGGCTTTCGTGTGCAGCCCGAACAACCCCACCGGCAATCTGATGCAGCGCGAGCGCATGCTGGATTTGTGTCGGCGCCTGTCAGCGCAGGCACTGGTCATTGTCGATGAGGCCTACATCGAGTTTGCCGACGCAGCGAGCATGGCCGAGCTGCTGGCCGAATTGCCCAATCTGGTCATCCTGCGCACGCTGTCCAAAGCCTGGGGCATGGCCGGGCTGCGCTGCGGCGCGCTGCTGGCCGATGATGCCATTATTGCCCTGCTGCGCAAGATCATGGCGCCGTATCCCTTGTCCATTGCCAGCCAGGCGCTGGTGGCCGCGGCATTGCAGGATCAGCAGCAGCAGGCGATGCGCGCGCACATTGCCGAGCTGATCGCCGCCCGCAGACAGATGTTCAACGCATTGCAGGCATTGCAGGCCAGCCAGCCGCAAAAATTGCAGCAGGTCTGGCCCAGCGCCGGCAACTTTCTGCTGATCCGCGTCGCCGATGCCGCCCAACTGGTCAGCGCCGCTGCTGCCGAGGGCATCCTGCTGCGCAACCAGAGCCGCCAGCCCGGTCTCAACAACTGCGTGCGCATCAGCATCGGCACAGCAGCAGAAAATCAGCGCCTGCTGGCATTCATGGAGGATTTTCTGGCATGAGCGGCAAGACCAAATACGCTTTCATCGATCGCGATGGCACCCTCATCGAAGAACCGGCCGACGAGCAGATCGACAGCCTGGACAAGCTCGCGCTGGTCTCAGGTGTGATACCGGCACTGCTGCAACTTCAGCAGGCAGGTTATCGCTTGATCATGGTCAGCAATCAGGACGGTCTCGGCACGGACAGCTTTCCGCAGGCCGATTTCGAGCCGCCGCAACAACTGCTGCGGCAAATTCTGAGCTCGCAGGGCATCGTCTTTGCCGCCGAGCATTTTGATGCGCATTTCGAACACGACAATGCGCCGACGCGCAAACCCGGCATCGGCATGCTGCTGGAGTACCTGCGCTCCGGCGACATGGATTTTCAGCGCAGCGTGGTGATCGGCGATCGCCAGAGCGATGTGCAACTGGCGCAAAACCTCGGCATCACCGGCCATTTGCTGGACGCCGAACACGGCTGGGACGACATCGTCGCTGCCATGCTGAGCACGCCGCGCACCGGCCGCATCGAGCGCAAGACCAGCGAAACAGCGATCACAGTGAGCGTGAATCTGGATCAGATGAAAGCGCCCGAGATCGCCACCGGCATCGGCTTTTTCGATCACATGCTGGAGCAACTGGCCATTCACGGCAACTTCGGCTGCCGCATCCAGGCCAGCGGTGATCTGCACATTGACGAGCATCACACGGTGGAGGACGTGGCGCTGGCGCTGGGGCAGGCGCTGGACCAGGCGCTGGGTGATCGCCGCGGCATCGGCCGTTATGGTTTTGTCGTGCCGATGGACGAGGCGCTGGCGCAGAGTCAGATTGATTTGACGGCGGTGGATTTGGCTGCCGTCGATCTGTCCGGGCGCGCCTGGTTTGTGCTGCGCGGTGAACTGCCGGATACGCGCATCGGTGAGCTCAGCACCGCCATGGTCAAGCATTTCTTTCACTCGCTCGCGCAGATGCTGCGCGCAGCGATTCACATTGATATCCGCGGTGAAAACCCGCACCACATGGTCGAGGGCATGTTCAAAGCCTGCGGCCGCGCGCTGCGGCCGGCGCTGGCCAGCAAGGCGGGTGAGCAACAGATTCCCAGCAGCAAGGGCATGTTGTGAACGCAGACAACGGCGCTATGCAGCCAAGGCAACTGGTGATCATCGACAGCGGCGGCTACAACATCGGTTCGCTGCTGGCCGCACTGCAGCGACTGCAGGTCACGGCCACGCTGAGCAACGATCCCGACGTCATCAGCAAGGCCAGTCACGTCATCCTGCCCGGCGTCGGCCACGCGGCGCCGGCCATGCGCAAGCTGCGCGAAAACGGTTTGCATGAGCTGATCCCGACGCTGACGCAGCCGCTGCTGGGCATTTGTCTGGGCCTGCAGTTGCTGTACGCACATTCCGATGAGGGCGATGTCGATTGTCTTGGCGTGCTGCCGGGCAACATCACGCGCATGCCGGCGGCACCCGGCCTGCGCATTCCGCACATGGGCTGGAACCGGCTGCAGTGGCAAGCTGAGTCTGACCTGCAGCAGGCATTGCCGGATCCGGCCTGGATGTATTTTGTGCACAGCTACGCCGCGCCGATCAACGACTGCACGCTGGCCAGCGCCAGCCACGGCAGCGACTTCACCGCGCTGGCGCAACGGGATAATTTTCTTGCCGCGCAGTTTCACCCGGAACGCTCGGCCACCGCCGGCGCGGCCCTGTTCAGGTATTTTCTCTCGCTATGATCATTTATCCGGCCATTGACCTCATCGACGGCGCCTGCGTGCGTTTGCAGCAGGGTGATTTCCAGCGCCAGTCCGACTATGCCGTGGACGCGGTCGAACTGGCAACACAATATGCCGACGCCGGTGCCAACTGGCTGCACGTGGTGGATCTGGATGCCGCCCGCGGCCGCCCCGCCCAGCTTGGGCTGATTGCTCAACTCGCCGCTAGCGACGGGCTGCAGGTACAAAGCGGTGGTGGCGTCAGAACCAGTGCTGACATTGAACAGCGACTTGCGGCGGGCATTACTCGCGTTATCGTCGGCAGTGTCTGCGTGCGCCAGCCGCAGCAGTTCAGCGACTGGCTGCAGCAGTTTGGTGCAGACAAACTCGTGGCGGCGCTGGATGTGCGTCGGCAGCAGCGTCACGGTAAAGATATCTGGGTACCGGCCGTGGCCGGGTGGGAAGAAGACAGCGACAGTGACCTGTTTGTGCTGCTGCAGCATCTGGTGGGCGCTGGTCTGCAGCATGTGTTGTGCACCGACATCGGTCGCGATGGCATGCTCAGCGGCCCCAATCTGGACCTGTATGGCCAAATCCGCCAGTGCTTTCCCGAACTGCACTTGCAGGCCTCCGGCGGCGTGCATGCGCTCGGCGATCTGGCCGATCTGCAGCAGCTTGAGGTGCACGGCGTGATCATCGGCAAGGCACTGCTGGAGGGGCGTTTCACGCTCGCGCAGGCACTGGCTGAGGTGAGATCGTGACTGTGGCCCGACGCATCATTCCCTGTCTCGACGTGCGCGATGGCCAGGTGGTCAAGGGCGTGCGCTTTCGCCATCACGAAGTGGTCGGCGACATTGTCGAGCTGGCGCAGCGCTATCGCGATGCAGGTGCCGATGAGCTGGTGTTCTACGACATCACCGCCAGCCCGCAGCAGCGCAGCGTCGATGTGGACTGGGTGCGCCGGGTCAGCGCCGTCATCGATATTCCGTTTGCCGTGGCCGGCGGCATCGGTACGCTGGCTGCCGCCGATGCCACGCTGCGCGCCGGTGCCGACAAGATTTCCATCAACTCGCCGGCCCTCAAGCGTCCCGAATTAATCAACGAACTGGCCGATGAATTCGGCAGCCAGTGCGTGGTGCTCGGCATCGACAGCATGCTGGTCGATGATCACTGGCAGGTGCGTCATCACACCGGCGACCCTGACAACATGATCGACAGCCAGCGGCTGACCATGGACTGGCTGACCGAAGTGCAGCAGCGCGGCGCCGGCGAAATTGTGCTCAACTGCATGGATGCCGACGGTGTTCGCACCGGCTATGACATTCATCAGCTTGCCGCCGCTCGCAAACTTTGTCGGGTGCCGCTGATTGCCTCCGGCGGTGCTGGCAGCCGGGAGCACTTTGACCAGGTTTTCAGCGACGCCGATGTGGATGGCGCCCTTGCCGCCAGCGTGTTTCACAAGGCTGTGCTGGCGATACCCGAGTTGAAGCAGTGGCTGGTCGGGCAGGGCCACAACATGCGTTGCGCTTCATGCTGATGCCGAACACCCCCACCCCAGCCCTCCCCCGCGCACGGGGGAGGGAGCTTCAGCTCCTCAGCCACCCCGATGGCTTGCAGCATGTGACTGACTGCATCAATGGCTTGCAGCGTGTGATCAACCCCATTGTTTGCGCACGACAATGGCTGTCAATGTCCACCGCGTGGCGCACTTTGGGTGTTTCTGCCCCAGCGCGTGATAACACATCTCAATGACCGCACACCAGGCAGGATTTATATGCTGCATACTCTCGGTGGGCAGTATTCGGCTGCGTATATCCAGCAGGCTTGGGGCGCTCCCTCCCGCAGCGCGTGTGAAAGCATCTTGATTCACGCACACCAGGCAGGATTTATATGCTGCATACTCTCGGTGGGCAGAATTCGGCTGCGTATATCCAGCAGGCTTGGGGCGCTCCCTCCCCCGCGGGCGGGGGAGGGTTGGGGTGGGGGTGCTTTGACTCAGCCATGTCCTATGAATCCACATCCATGTCATGCAGCCAGGCAACAGCGATAATATCAATATGATTGACACCAACATCGACATACCAGCACTGGACTGGAACAAGAGCAGCGACGGCCTGCTGCCGGCGATCATTCAGCACGCCCATTCAGGCCAGGTGCTGATGCTGGGCTACATGAACGCCGAGTCGCTGCAGCAGACCATCGACACCGGGCGGGTCACATTCTTCAGCCGCAGCAAACAACGGCTGTGGCAGAAGGGCGAAACCTCCGGCCATGTGCTGCAACTGCAGTGCATCGATGTCGATTGCGATAAGGACACGCTGCTGCTGCAGGCGCTGCCCAACGGCCCGGTGTGTCATCTGCAAACGCCGACCTGTTTCGGCGACCAGCCGTGGCCGGGGCACGGCTTTCTCGGTAAACTGCAGGCGCTGATCGAATCGCGTCGCGGCGCCGATGCTAACACGAGCTATACGGCAAAGCTGCTGCAGTCAGACATGGACCGGGTGGCGCAGAAAGTCGGCGAGGAAGGTGTGGAAGTGGCGCTGGCGGCAATGCTGGATGACCCCGACAAACTGACCGACGAAGCCGCCGATCTGCTGTATCATCTGCTGGTGCTGTTGACGCGCAGTGATCTCAATCTGGCTCAGGTGGTGGCGCGCCTGCAACAGCGCCATCGCTGAACACTGTACAGGTTACTGCAACGCATCAAGGCTTTTTAACGAAACGGTGTTTATTCCCGCTATAATCGGCATCACCAGCAGTCGACCAATATAACAATACAACAGGAGTTCCCCCATGTTGCCAGTGATCCCCACACATGCCCTGAAACCATGCTCTCAACAGACGGGCAAACTCGCTTGTATGCTATTGCTGCTGCTGAGCAGCGCCATGGCCACGGCTGGTTCGCTGGTCGAGCGCAGCAAGGTCAGCAATCCCACGGAAATCTGGTCGGCCTGGGGTGGTCAGGCGCAGTTTCGCTTTGCGCCGATGGTGCTGCGTGATATGCGGCTGCAGGTTATCAGCTCGGGACAGGTGATAAAGGGCGCGGCCGGCTACGACGCCACACCGCTGCAGATGGGCATTGCCAACCTCGGCAGCCTGAATTTTCATGCGCCATTTGGACATTTTGAGGGCTTTGTTGATGGCCGGCTGACCATCAACCAGCCGATGCGCATGCGCCTGGCCGGTGGTCGTGAAGTTAGCTGGCAGTCCATGGTGATCAGCCCGATGCAGGCTGAGCTGTCCCCGGCGCTGCAAATATCTGACGGCAACGGCAATCAGTTATTCATCATGGAAAGTATTCATGTCTATGTCGATCAGATCGCCGATCAGTTGACCATGGAGCGCATGGACATCTATCTGTCGGCTGATCTGGCTGCCAGACTCGGCGCGCCGGCCATGGCAAAGGCTTATCTAGGCGAACTGGCGCTGGGATCGCAGTTGAACATACCCGACGGTGCCGTGACCGAAATTCGCGGCGGTAGCTGCGGTGATCGGCCGAAATGGCCCACAGATGGCTTTATCGCCGATGTCGGTCTGACGGCGATGGGCGCAGTCTCAGATGTGGGTCAGTTGACCACGGCTGAGGGCACTTTCGAACTGGTGGCTCCGAGCAGCAGTCTGGTCAATCTGCAAGGACTGGACGGTGCCGATGTGCCCTGGTTTACCAAGTTTACCGGCCCTTTCCCTCCTTACAACAACGATCAGCATCCGTATCTGATCTGGAACATGTACCGCATCGACAACAACGGCAAAATGGAACAGATCGGACGCTCCGGCCTCAAACACGCCTGGCTGACGATCAACTCCAGTTGCACCATCAACTGTGGCGATGGTGGAATTCCAGGGGCAGGTGGACATATCCTGTGGCCGGGCTGTGGCGATGTTTATGGTGTTGGCAACAACAACAATCCAGGTGACATTGGTCCGCGTGATGAAATCAATCCGTTGACGGGAGAGTTCACCAGCACCGGTTCTTTCTTTGATCAAAATGGTGATGGCGTGCAGGACAACAATTCTGATGACACTGGCGAAAACCGCATGCAGGTGCTGCGTGAGGACATGCAGGTAGCCGGTGCCAATTATTTCTTCGAATCATGGTACGTGATCCGCGACGATGTGAACATCTATAACACCATGGGTTTTCGCTCAATCAACCCGAACAGCAGCGGCGGAAATTTCTGGAGTTACAGTCCGCTTGGCAGCTTCACCAACGGACCGGTCATTGACGAGTGGGTAGTCCCATCCACCAACCCGGCCACTGGCAGCCAGAACGTGTCGTTCTTTGATGAAACCATCGGCCACATGAAGCTTGCGGTAAAAACCAGCGACCTGGGTGGCGGTCTGTTCCGCTACGATTACATGCTGATGAACTTCGACGTCAACGACGGCATATCGGCGCTGACCTTTGCTGGCCTTGGCGATGCTGAGCCAGGCACTATCGACTTTCACGATGTGGACCAGGATGCCGGCAATGACTGGAGTGTGAGTCAGGCACCGCTGCGCTTTGCCGCCGCCGCCGGTAACCAGATGCCCTGGGGCAACGGTTATACCTTCAGCTTCGTCGCCGGGCCGCCGACCACAGGCGAGGTGACGGTGACCATTGGCGACAGCGCCGACGCTACCCGTGATCAGACGTTGGATATTATTTCACCGTCGCTGTCGGAGGTATTCAAAATCGATGGTTTTGAATCACCTGATTCCTGATCATACGGCGAAACATTGCAGGTGTTTCGCATAGGTTTGCTTGACTGCAAGTCAACGACCAGGCAGCAAAGCCTGAGCATGCTGGTATAGCTTTGCCAGACGTTAAGAATTAGCGAATACGTTTATCCGGTCTGCGGTTCTGTTGCCACAGCACAACGGCAAGCAGCAAAAATATCAACACCGACAATGCGCCGCCGGACAATGTCGGCACCGCCGCCGGTGGCGGCAGCGGCGGCGTATCATCACCCAGGTTGCGGGCAAACAGATACACCAGCCCGGCTTCGTCCTGGCCGCCATCGGTGGCGTCATCAGCACCCACCGCGATCAGATTATCATCCACGCCGATGGCGCGCCCGAAGCTGGATTGCGGCTGCGGATCGCTGGCGAACAGCTTGTCGCTGATCGCCCACACGCCGGCAGCGTCGCGCTCGAGCACATAAACGGCACCACTTTCTACCGCATTACCGCTGGCAAACGGCGCACCGACTGCCGCCAGATCACCGCTGGCAGCGACGGCAGCACCGAGCTGGTCACCGCCAGTGGCATCATCGGCCAGCAGCTTTTGCACCTGCAGCCATTGATCATCGGCCTGGCGTTGATAGACATAGATGGCGCCGCGGTTATCAATGCCCCCGGCATCATGGCTGGTGGCGGTCACAATGGCCTGCATGCCGCTGGCATGCGGGGCAATGGCGATGGCAGCGCCATAACCGTCAAAGGCGGCGCCATCGGCAGCCAGCAGATCCTGCAGCAGCATCCAGTTACCGGTGCCGTCGCGCTGCCATACCTGCGCCTTGCCCTGGAAAAAATTGCCGCCGACGTTGGCGCGCGGCGAGCCCAGAATGGCAATGTCATCGCGCACGGCGATGCCGGTGCTGTAAGCAGCGAAGGACTCGCCGTCGGGATCCAGCAGCTTGTCGTCCTGCTGCCAGACGCCGGCATTGCGCGAGTAAACATAACCGGCGCCCTGATCAACACTGTCGCCATCGGCCTGGATGGCACCACCGAGTATGCTGTTGCCGTCGCTGGCCAGGGTGGTGCCCAGCTCATCAAAGGTAAGACCGTCATCGGCGGTCAGGGCGGCCGTTTCCTGCCACACGCCGGCGATCAGATCATACACGTACAGCACACCCTGCCATTCGTTGCCGTCGACATCGGCACGCATGGCGCCGACCACGGCCAGCTCATCAATAATGGCCACCGCTGAGCCATAGCGATCATCCTCGGCACCGTCGCTGGCCTGCAGGGTCTGCGTCAGCGTTAGCTCGCCGCCCGGCGAGACGGCATACAGATGGGCATTGCCCTGCATCATGTTGCCGTTGACGGTGGCGAAACGCTGGCCGATAAGCAGATTGCGCTGGTCCAGGCTGACAGCACCACCGAAGTTGCTCACCGCCTCCGGCGTCGGGCTGCTGATCACTTGCAGTTCACGCCAGTCTTCCGGCGCGGGATCACCGGCAACCGCGCCGACGACATGCAGACAGATGCCTGCAAGCAATGCTGTAACGAGACTCTTGAGCATGATCATGGCGGCAACTCCGTTTGCGATGTTGTATTGGGTAATTATAGAGAAAGGTTGATTTGGATGTGTTT
>CAZHRH010000040.1:13535-15655 GCA_964534475.1 uncultured Wenzhouxiangellaceae bacterium | reverse complement strand
TGCCAGGACTCGAAATCATAGCCGAACAGTCGCAGGTCGGTATGCCAGTGAGCGGCCACCTGCGCGATCAATGCAGCGTCATAGTAGCTGCGATAATCACGATGCCGGCTCGTGTTGACCTGCGGCAGGGCTGGCGCGGGCAGACCGAGATGACGACCAATGCTGGCAAAATCCGCGGCCAGTGATTCGTAGCGACCCACTGCCTGCAACAGACAACGTTTATCTCGATCACAGATCAGCGGCCACTGATGGCGCCGGTTGCGGTTGATTTCATAGTTTACATAAGCAGCGAAATCCATAGCGCGGATCTTGTTGTGTTTGCGGTGGGTAGGTAGCTGACGCTGGTATTCATACAGCGACACCAGCCAGTCATAAGGGTTGCGCACGAAGGCAAAGCTGAACATGGATTCCCGCAGTGAGGCAGGCAGCCTGATGTAGATGGACTGCATACGTTCATGATGGCGAAAATGGCAGAATTGCCACAGCAGTGGCTGCCGTAAACGGTAGATCAGCTTGCCGGTGATGTTATTGATGCTGGCCCGAGCGAAGGGTTGTAGCACCTGCTCGATGCTGCTGCCCGCAGTCCTGGGCACATGCACATAGACAAAGTTGTGGCTGGTGGATAGCAGCATGCCGACCAGTTTGCTACTGCAGCTATTGCTGTTGGCGTTCGATATGACTGACCTGCTGATAACCACGCGGCAGTTTGCGACCACGCTGGGCGCGTTCGCCCAGATAATCCTGCAGATCGTTCGGCTTCATGCGCAGATAGCGTTTGCCGGCCCAGATCAGAAGCTCCTGGCTGGATGACAGTGTGGTCATTGCCAGCACCGACAATTCACCTGATTTCAGCTTGGCCGGCGGTAGATTGATCAGTTTGTTGCCTTTGCCGCGCGCCAGTTGCGGTATTTCGCTGCACGGGAATGCCAGCAGATAGCCGTCACTGCTGATGGCGACCAGCAAATCCTCGGCGCTATCTGTCACCAGTACCGGTGGCAGCAGCTCTGCGCCGCCGGCGACGGTAACCACTTGCTTGCCGCTTTTAAGTCGGCTCAGCAGCTTATCAAAACGGGTCTGGAAACCATAACCAAAACTGCTCGCCAACAGCACGCTTTGATCTTCCCGGGCCACTGCCAGACCGCAGAAGCGGGCGCCAGCCGGTGGCGAGAACCTGCCGGTCAGCGGCTCGCCATGACCACGCGCTGACGGCAACTGATGCGCGGGCATGGTGTAGGCACGGCCGTGGTCATCGAAAAACACCACCTGCTGGTTGCTGCGGCCGCTGGCGGCTTGGGCAAATTCGTCGCCAGTACGATAGTTCAGGCTGTCCGGTTCCACATCATGGCCTTTGCCGGCGCGCACCCAGCCCTGGCTGGACATGATCACCGTGATCGGCTCGCTAGGCAGCAGGTCTGATTCACTGTAGGCCTGCGCGGCGGTACGTTCAACCAGCGGCGAACGACGCTCATCGCCATAGCGTTCGGCGTCTTCCAGCAACTCATCACGGATGAGGTTTTTCAGCTTGCGTTTTGAGCCCAGCAAGGCTTCCAGTCGTTGTCTTTCTGTCTCCAGCTCATCCTGCTCGCCGCGTATACGCATTTCCTCCAGCCGCGCCAGATGGCGTAATTTCAGTTCCAGAATGGCCTCGGCCTGGGTGCCGGTGAGCTCAAACCGGTGCATCAGCACGGGCTTGGGTTCATCTTCGCTGCGGATGATGTGGATCACTTCGTCGATGTTGAGATAGGCGATCAGCAGGCCGGCCAGCACGTGCAGGCGGTCGACCACCTGGTCGAGACGAAACTCCAGCCGTCGGGTGACAGTGTCGGTACGAAACTGCAGCCACTGTTGCAAAAGCTGTTTCAGGTTCAGACAATCCGGCCGGCCGTTGAGCCCGATGACGTTGAGGTTGACGCGATGGCTGCGCTCCAGGTCGGTGGTGGCAAACAAATGCTGCATCAGTTGCTCGCGGTTGACCCGGTTGGAGCGTGGAATCAGCACCAGCCGGATGGCATGATCCTGATCCGACTCATCGCGCAAATCTTCCAGCATGGGCAGTTTTTTTGCCCGCATCTGCGCCGCGATCTGCTCCTGCACACGTGCCGGTGAAGTCTGGTAGGGCA
>CAZHRH010000040.1:0-13435 GCA_964534475.1 uncultured Wenzhouxiangellaceae bacterium | reverse complement strand
GCGCCATTCAGCAGCACGTTGGGCAGGCGTGCCGGCAGTCGTTGTGGCTCTTTCAGCGTGCCGTCAAAGTTCGGTACCCAGTTCACCGTGCCCAGCGGCAGCTCCTGCAGCAGCGATTTGGCATACGCGGTCAAGCGCGATTCGGTGTAGCGCATGGCGGCGAACGATTTTGGATCGTCCGGTGAGCCGAAGTTACCGTGACCGTCAACCAGCGGATAGCGGTACGAGAACGGCTGCGCCATCAGCACCATGGCCTCATAACAGGAGCTGTCGCCGTGCGGATGGAACTTGCCGATGACATCCCCTACCGTGCGCGCTGATTTCTTTGGCTTGGATGTGGCCGACAGGCCCAGTTCGGACATGGCATAGACAATACGCCGCTGTACCGGCTTGAGGCCGTCGCCGACATGCGGCAGGGCGCGATCGTGCACCACGTACATGGCGTAGTTCAGATAAGCGCGTTCGGCGTATTGGCGCAGCGGCTCGATTTCGAAGGACTGTGATTCGATGGTACTGCTCATAGTTCTGCCTGATCGCCTTTGCGCTGCAGCCATTCACGCCGGTCCGACGCCTGTTTCTTGGCCAGCAGCATGTTCATGATGGTTACTGTCTCGCGCTCGTCATCCACGGTCAACTGCAGCAAGCGCCGGGTGTCCGGATTGATGGTCGATTCGCGCAGTTGCGCCGGATTCATTTCGCCCAGTCCCTTGAAGCGGGTTTCCGACACCTTGCCTTTCATGCTTTCCTTCTGAATGCGCTCATACAGTCGCTGGCGTTCTTCGTTGTCCAGCGCATAGAACACCTGCTTGCCGACATCAATGCGATACAGCGGCGGCATGGCGATGTAGACATGACCGGCATTCACCAGCGGACGGAAATGCCGCATGAACAACGCCGCCAGCAGGGTGGCGATGTGCAGGCCGTCGGAGTCGGCATCGGCCAGCACAATGATCTTGCCATAGCGCAAACTATCCAGTTGGTCGCTGCCGGGATCGACGCCGATGGCGATGGCCAGGTCGTGCACCTCCTGCGATGCCAGCACTTGCGAGGATTCCACTTCCCAGGTGTTGAGGATCTTGCCGCGCAGCGGCATGATGGCCTGGAACTCGCGGTTTCTGGCCTGTTTGGCTGAGCCGCCGGCGGAATCGCCTTCGACCAGAAACAGCTCGGTCAGTGCCAGATCCTGACTGCTGCAGTCGGCCAGCTTGCCGGGCAGGGCAGGGCCTGCGGTAATGCGCTTGCGTTTGACCTGCTTGCTCGCCTGCAGCCGCTGGCGGGCGCGGCTGATGGCCAGCTCGGCAATCGCCTGGCCGGTTTCGACATGCTGATTCAGCCACAGACTGAAGGCATCCTTGCTGGCCTGGGTGACATAAGTGGCGATGCTGCGCGAACTCAATCGCTCCTTGGTCTGACCGCTGAACTGCGGGTCGCTGAGCTTGACCGAGAGCACAAAGGCAACCCGTTCCCAGACATCGTCCGGTGCTAGCCGGATACCGCGCGGCAGCAAGTTGTGGATGTCGCAGAACTCGCGCATGGCTTCCACCAGTCCGCTGCGCAGGCCGTTGACGTGCGTGCCGTGCTGCGGTGTGGGGATCAGATTGGCGTAGCTTTCCTGCAGCAGTTCACCGTCGGGAACCCAGCACAGTGCCCAGCTTGCCTGTTCGCGCTGTTCACTGAAATCGCCCATGAATGGTGTTTGTGGCAGACACTCCAATGCGCCCACAGCCTCGAGCAAATAATCTTTCAGACCAGCCTCGAAATACCAGTTTTCGGTCTCAGCCCCCGGGATTTGCAGGCTGATGCTGAGCCCCGGGCACAGCACCGCCTTGGCTTTCAGGTTATGCCGCAGTTGTCGCAGCGACAGTTTCGGCTGGTCAAAATACTGTGGATCAGGATAAAAACGGATGCTGGTGCCGGTGTTTTTCTTCGTCGTCTTGGCAATGACCTTCAGCTCACTGGTCTTGTCGCCACCGGAAAAGCTCATGGCATAAACTTCGCCGGCGCGACGCACGGTGACCTGCAGTTTGCTGGACAGTGCGTTGACCACGGACACACCAACACCGTGCAGGCCGCCGGAAAACTGGTAGTTTTTGTCGGAAAATTTGCCGCCGGCATGCAGCCGGCCAAGGATCAGCTCGACCCCGGACAGCTTGTGTTCGGGATGTTCGTCCACCGGCATGCCGCGACCGTTATCGATCACCTCGATGGCATCATCTTCATGCAGAATCACCTGGATGCTGGTCGCGTAGCCGGCCAGCGCCTCATCCACGCTGTTGTCCACCACTTCCTGCACCAGATGATTGGGGCGGGCGGTGTCGGTGTACATGCCCGGGCGGCGCCGCACCGGTTCCAGCCCGGTCAGTACCTCGATATCAGCGGATTGATAGTTTTTGTTCATGCTGCTGCGATGACGGACCGATTAAGGTCTTGGCGAGTAACAATGAGACGGGGCATAGCCTCGACAATCGCAACATTATACGCGTCTGCGGCAGCCGGTGGCTGCAGCGCAGGGCGTGATTAACAAGCTATGTTTGTTGACAGCGTGCTTGCATGACCACTGCAGCACGACCTGCCGCGTGGAAACCTGCAGTGCCATGCAAACGGCTTATTGGCGTATGCCTTCGATACTCAGAATCAACTCGACATTTTTCGCTGCCGGCCCCAGATCATAGTCAATGCCGAAATCTGCCAGCGCCAGCTCGGTAGTAGCCTCAAAGCCGCGTCGATAGCCGCCCCAGGGATCATCGCCGGCACCAACGCCCTTGACATCAAGTGTCACCGGGCGGGTGTTGCCCTTGAGCGTCAAATCACCAGTAATTGTGCCATTGCCAGCGCTGTCCAGATCCACGCTGGTGCTGGTGAAAGTGGCTTCGGGGAATTCATCGACGGCGAGAAAATCATCACCACGCAGGTGCTTGTCGCGCTCGGCATGGTTGCTGTCGATGCTGGTGGTATCGATGTTGACCGTGACATTGCCTGAGTCTGGGTTGTTTTCGTCAAAGCTGAACTGGCCGCTGAAATCGCGAAACTGACCGTAGAGCCAACTGTAGCCCAGATGCTGGATGCGGAAGTTGACCGCCGCATGCATGCCTTTGGTGTCGATGACGTAATCTGCCGCTTTGGCGGTGAGGCTGCCAGCGGCAAGTAAAGTTATAGAAAAAGCTTTAAGTAGATTATTCATCATATTGATCTCCTTGCATTTAAAATCAGTAGAAAGTCAATGTGACTTGCCTGTCGATGGTGTCATGACGCTGTCGGCTTGCGTCCCAGCATGCGCGAGAGCGTGCCATCAGCATCCAGCCACTGGTGCTTCACTGCGGCGGCAATGTGCACCGTGAGCAGGCCGATCAGTGCATAAGATGCCCAGCGATGCCAGTCGCCCATCACATCGGCCTGCTGTTTGAAGGCCACCGGCAGCGCCGGGATCTGCAACCAGCCAAACACGCTGATGGCGCTGCCTTCGGCGGTGGTCATCAGATAGCCGGTGATAACAATGCCGAACAGCAGCGCATACACCAGCCAGTGACTGATCTGGGCAAGGCTGATTTCCCAGCGCTTGCCGTGAATTGCTGGTGACGGGTTGCTCAGGCGCCAGATCAGTCTGATCAGTAGCAGACCGGCAAACAGCATGCCAGCAGATTTATGCAGCTCGGGCGCCGGAGCATACCAACTGTCATAATAAGTCAGCGTTACCATCCAGATCCCCAGCGCGAGCAGGCCGATTACCAGTAGCGCGCTCAGCCAGTGCAACAGGATCGCCAGCCAGCCAAAGGCATCCCGGCTGTTGCGCCATTGTCTTATCCAGCCACTGGTGGAATAGTGTTGCTCGTTCACGCCACTCTTCAGCTCAATACAGGATGGTCAAGGGTCAGGTTCTTGTGCAGATATTGTTGACGATGAACCGCACTGTCTGCCCGCTTATTATACAAGCCGGTGATTTGCTGGCTTTTATCCGATGATGTTCTTCGCGATCATTCCCGAGCGTAGATTCACACCAGCAACGGTATCGCGCAAACGTACGCTGGCAGAGATTGCGAAGCTATGCCACTTATTCAATCTTGTCAGCCAGTGTCAGCGTAAGACTGGTTTGTTGCTTGTCTAACGTTGTTGTTGTCACCGCCTGCCAGTCACCGCTGGCCGGGCTGGCATTGCCGCTCCAGGACAATCTGGCGACAATTTCCACATTGCCGCCAGGACCAACACTGCCCAGATCGTTGCCCGGTACCATGGCTTGAGCATTGCTCAAGCTAAGTTGCATCGGAGCTTGCGGCTCATCTACGCGCTGAATCGCCAGCGGCGGACCGGGGCGGTCCGGGCGGCGGGCAAACACGAACAGCACCGGCGGCGAGCCCTGATGGGCTTCCAGTGTTTGCAATAGCTCTGCACTGAAGTCGATGTCTATGTCGATGGCAAAATCAGTGGCGTCAGCGTTGGTGCCTGAGTCTGCGATAGCGCTGCCCACGGCATTCATGTCGGCCCCAGCTTCGCTGTGTAGCGCTGCCAGTGCCTGGTTCAACTGTTGCTGGATGCTGTCCCTGACTTCGGCATCATCCACCAGCGGCAGCAGCGTCTGCCAGTGGCCAATGGCGGTGCGGTAATCCTGCTGCTGCAGGGCTACAGCGCCGGACAGCCACAGTGCGCGCACGTTCTGTGCATCAAGCTGTAATGCCCGGCCCAGGTTGGCAAGAGCTTGTTGCGGGATGTTGCCGGTGGCGGCGAACAACTGGTTCTCGGCCAATGAGGCGAGTATGTCGGCGCGTTCCGGCGCATCATTACTGGTCAGGTCCAGCGCCTGTTGCAGCGCAGCAGCCGACTCTGCAAAGCGGTTTGCGCGCGTATACGCTGACGCCAGCCGCATCCAGTGTATGCGTTGTTCGGGTTGTTCGCGGGTCCTGGCCTCAAGCGCCGGTATATCGGTTGGCGTGCTGTTGGCGTTGACATTCGATGTTTTATTATCTGGCCAGTCCAGTGCTGTGGGCGTACCGATTTGATCATATAGCCAGTAGCCAGCCAGTGGCATCAACAGCAGCATTGCCAGCGCCAGCAGTTTATTGCTGCGCGGCGGCCTGGCATGAGCATGGCCCGCTGCATCCTTGATGGCCTGAAACTTGCTGGCGAATTCCTCTGCGCTGAGCAAACCATCGCGAAATGCCTTGTGCAATCGCCGGTGCTGCGCCAGCATCGGCGAGCGAAACAAAGGCAGTAGCACGACGGCAAGCGCCAGCATCAGCAACAGCACGCTGGCAATAATGAAAACGCTCATTTGGGTGGGTTATCTTCGCTGGAATTTGTGGCAGGTTCTTTGACAGGTTCTTGGTCAGGTTTTGTGGCAGAAGACTTCTGCATGTGTCGCAGGTTGCGAAACACCAGTAAAACACCGCCCAAAAGCAGCAGCACCGGCCCCAGCCACAGCAATAGATTGGCGGCAGTAAAGCGGGGTCGATAGAGCACAAAATCACCGTAGCGCTCGACCAGATACTGTTTGATCTGGGCGTCAGTATTACCTGCCCGCATCAGCTCCAGCACCTCGTCACGCAGGTCCTGGGCCAGAGGTGCCGAGGAATCATCCAGGCTCTGGTTCTGGCACACCAGACAGCGCAGCTCGGCAGACAGGTCGCGAAAGCGCTGTTCCTCTGCCGCGTTGCGAAACTCAATGACGTCGATGGCGTAGACCGGCAGCGCAGCAAGCAGCAGCAAGATGGCAGCAAGCTTGTGCATCAGCGGCTGACCTGGGCGTTAGTACCGAGATTCAGCGATTCGATGATTGGCCGCAATTCGGTCTCCCAGGTGCGCTGATCGAGAATGCCCACCTGCTTGAACTGAATCGTGCCATCGGCATCGACGAGAAAGGTTTCCGGTGCGCCATAGACGCCAAAATCGATGCCGACCTTGCCATCGGCATCAACGATGATCTGCTCATACGGGTTGCCGAACTGGTTCAGCCAGCGCCTGGCGTCGGTCTCGGCATCCTTGTAGTTGAGACCAATCACCGGTATCAGACCGGATTCAGCGATGCTGGCGATCTGCTCGTGCTCGACGCGACAGCCGGGGCACCAACTGGCCCAGACATTGAGCAGATAGGCTGTGCCGAGCAGGTCATCACGACGTACCATCTGCGCTCCATCGAGTGTCGGCAGGTTGAATTGCGGTGCCGGTTTACCGATCAGTGGCGATGGAATGACGTCTTTGCGATCGGCCATGCGCAAACCGGCGAACAGTAACACGCACAGGGCGATGAATACGATCACCGGCAGCACGCGATTAAGCATGACTGACGGCGCCAGTTGGCGCAGTGGCTTCAGCCTGCTTGCTGGCCTGGCTGGCGGCCTGCTGCAGACGATAGCGTCGATCTGTTGCTGACAGCAGGGCACCGAGCATGATGAACAGCGCGCCGCCCCAGATCCAGCGCACAAACGGCTTGGTATAGATGCGCACGCTCCATATCTGGGCCGGGTTGACATCATCCAGCGGTTCACCGAGTGCGACATACAGATCACGTGTCAGGCCGGGATCAATGGCGGCGTCGGTCATGATGTTGCCGCCGGCGGCATAGCGGCGTTTCTCCGGCTGCATCACGGCGATGATGTCATCGCTGCCGGAACGGCTGACTGCAAACACGCCCCTGGCTGCCAGATAATTCGGGCCCTGTATGTTCTGACTGTCGGCAAAATGATAGTCATAGGCACCAACGGTAACGGTGTCACCGACGTTCATGCGCAGATCCTTCTGGATCTCGCTGGATTCGACCATGCTCACGCCTAGCACAAACACACCCACGCCGAAGTGTGCCAAAGCCATGCCGAATTCCCAGCGTCCCAGTCTGGATTCACGATTGCGGCGGCGCTGCCACAAATACCAGATACTGCCGATCATCAGCCAGGCAGCGACGATCAGTCCGAGCCAGCCACGCACGCCGGCCGGGTTAAGCAGCAGCAACAGCAGTACGGCAATGCCGGCCGCAGCCAGTGCCATGTTGCGCGCATGTTGCCGCAGCTCGCTCCAGTTGCCCTGGCGCCAGCGCGTGATCGGTCCCAGTGGCATTAACACCACGACCGGTATCATCAACACGATGAACAGGCTGCCAAAGTAAGGTGGGCCGACGGAAATCTTGCCCATGTTCAGGGCTTCGGCCAGTAACGGGTACAGCGTGCCCAGCAGCACCATGCCGGTGGCGGCGGCAAAGAACACGTTGTTCAACAGCAGCATGGTCTCGCGGCTGTACAGACCGATGCCCGATTCCGGTCTCAGCGTGTGCGCGCGCAGCGCAAACAGCAACAGTGCACCGCCGGCGAAAAAGCCCAGCATGGCGAGGATAAAGATGCCGCGCGTAGGATCACTGGCAAAAGCATGCACCGAGGTCAATGCGCCCGAGCGCACCAGAAACGTGCCCAGCAAACTGAGCGAGAAGGCACTGATTGCCAGCAGCAGCGTCCAGTTCTGGAACACCTTGCGTTTTTCTGTCACCGCCAGCGAATGTACCAGCGCGGTGCCGATCAGCCAGGGCATGAAAGAAGCGTTTTCCACCGGGTCCCAGAACCACCAGCCGCCCCAGCCGAGTTCGTAGTAGGCCCACCAACTGCCCAGTGCGATGCCACCGGTAAGAAATGCCCAGGCGGTCAGAGTCCACGGTCTGCACCAGCGTACCCAACCCGCTTCCAAGCGCCCGCCGAGCAGGGCGGCGATGGCAAATGCGAACGGCACCGCCATACCGACATAGCCCATGTAGAGCATGGGCGGGTGGATGATCAAACCCGGGTCCTGCAACAGCGGATTCAGGTCAGCGCCATCCGGTGGCATCGGCAGCAGCCGTCCGAACGGATTGGAGGTAAACAGAATAAACAGCAGAAAAGCCACTGTCACCATGCCCAGCACGGCGCTGACCCGGGCCAGAAACTGCAGCGGCAGAGCAGCGCTGAAACGCGCCACCGCCGCAATCCAGATGGCCAGCACCAGACACCACAGCAGCAGCGAGCCTTCGTGGCCGCCCCATACCGCCGAGATGCGGTACTGCAGCGGCAGCAGTGAGTTGCTGTTGCGAGCCACATATTCCACGGAAAAGTCCTGACTCACAAAAGCCGCGGTCAACAAGGCGAAGGCCAGCCCGATGAAGGCCAGCATGCCATAGGCCAGAGGACGGCTGAGCAACTGTAACTGCTGATTGCCGCTGTAGCTGCCCCACAGCGGCAGGATGGACTGCTGCAGCGCCAGCAATAGCGCCAGAATCAGGCTCACCTGACCGAGTTCTGCCAACATCAGTACTCTCCTGCAGTGGTGGTCGTTGCGGTGTCGGCGATTTTGCGCTTCACCGGGTGACCGGCGCGTTCCAGCGCATCGGCAACTTCCGGCGCCATGTAGTTTTCGTCATGTTTGGCCAGCACATTGTCGGCGACGAAACGACCGGTTCCGGAAAGACGACCATGAGCAATCACGCCCTGACCCTCGGCAAACAGATCCGGCAGGATGCCCTGATATTCGACGCGGATGGTTTCTAAACCGTCGGTGACGTCGAAACTGGCCAGCAGGGTTTGCGCATCGCGCTTGACGCTGCCGCGCTCGACCAGTCCACCAAGACGGAATTTTTGCCCGGGTTCGATACTGCGGGCAATGACGTCACTGGGGCTCTGAAAATACAGCAGGTTGTCCTGCAAGGCGTACATGGCGATACCCACTGCCAGTGATACACCGGCGAGGATACCCAGAGACAGGGTCAAGCGTCGTTTTCTGGTCGGGGTCATGGCATTTAATTCCGTGGCTGTTGTACCCAGTCAGGTCTGATTTTACTGCTTAGTGTTGTGTCCCAGATTTTCGGCCTGATGCTGCACGCGGATGTCCCTGAGCAGGGCACGTCGCCGCCACATCGGCACCAGCGCACAGTAGAGAATAATGAGCAGGCTTATGCTGAAGGCAGTCATTATGTACTGACTGTGCGGACCGTTGATCCATTGGATGTTCATGATAAGCATCTGTTCCGTGGTTTGCTCATATTCTGTGGCGCAAAGTGATCCAGATCAATTGGCGCGAATCATCTCGCGTGGCCATTGCTTGTGCTGGTCCTGTTGCAGCAGCATGGTGCGGCTGCGCGCCAGCAGCACCGCCGCATAGTAAAACTTGCTCGCCAGCACCACCAGCAGCAACGGGATCAACATGCTGCTATCCATGCTTGATTCTGTCAGATCCAGTTTGATGGTGCTGCCCTGATGCAATGTGTTCCACCATTGTACCGAATAACGAATGATGGGCAGATTGATCAGTCCGACCAGTGCCAGCAGGCTGGCGGCGCGAGCTGCCTTGCGCGGTTCCTCGATGGACTGATACAGCGCCATGACACCAATGTACAGAAACAGCAGCACCAACTCCGAGGTCATGCGTGCATCCCACTGCCAGTAAGTACCCCAGGTCGGTTTGCCCCACAAGCTGCCGGTGATCAGCGTGATCAGCGTGAACGCAGCACCGATCGGCGCACTGCACATGGCCATGGTTTCTGCCAGCCGGATGCGCCAGACCATGCCAATGAGGCCGAATACGGCCATCAAGGCAAAGATCATCATCGACATCCAGGCACTGGGTACATGGATGTAGATGATGCGATAGCTGTCGCCCTGCAGATAATCCTCCGGCGCCACGAACAGGCCCAGGTACAGGCCGGGCAGGGCCAGCAACAGACACAGCGCCCACAGCCAGGGAATCAGCTTGCCGCTGGCCTGATAGAACCAGGCCGGTGATCCCCAGCGGTGGAACCAGACTTTGCAGCGTTGCCAGCTTGTCGCACTATCGGTCATGTCATTCTCGTAAATGGATATTCAAAGCCACCGCTACAGCGGGTGGTATCAATGTCAGTGCCAGCACCAGCATGGCGGTGATCAGCAACAACTGCATGTCCACATTGTCGCCGGCCTGGGTTTCCTGCACTGCCGATGTGGCGAAAATCAGCACAGGTACATACAGTGGCGCCACCAGCAGACTCATCAGCGTCGATGCCTGGCGGCTGCCCAGCGTCAACGCCGCCGCGAGCGCGCACAGCATGGTCAAAATGGGAGTGCCCAGCAATAAAGACAAGCACAGCACCACCAGCGCATCAATCGGTAGCTGCAGCCACACGCCCAGCAGCGGGCTGATCAAGACAATGGGCAGGCCGCTGATGAGCCAGCGCGACAACAGTCTCGCTGTAACCAGCTTCAGCATTGTGCAATCGGCCAGCAGCCATTGCTCCAGACGGCCGCTTTCATCGTCGCGTTGAAACACCGAATCCAGACCGAGCAATGCGGCCAGCAGCGCTGCGATCCAGATCACGCCGCCACCAAGCTGCCGCAACTGTTCTGCTTGCGGGCTGATGGCGAGTGGAAACAAGGCCACCACCAGCGCCATGAACCACAGTGGTTGCAGCAATTCGCCGCGATGCTGAAAGGCGATCTTGAGATCGATTCGAACCAGGCTGACAAACAGACTCATGCTGCATTTCGCTCGCTGTGCTGACGCAGCGGCAGGCGCAGGTGACGGCTGTCAGGCAGGTCGGCCAGCCCCAGCTCATGGCTGGCGATGATGGCAATGCCGCCTTGTGCGCAGTGCTGGCGCATCAGCTTCAGCATTTGATTGATGCTGGCCTTGTCCAGATTGACGAACGGCTCATCCAGCAGCCACAGCGGACGCTGGGTCAGCAGCAGGCGCGCCAGCGCCGCGCGTTTCAGTTGTCCGGCAGAAAGGTCGCTGACCCGGCGCGTGGCCAGGTCAAGCACATTGAAGGCATGCAGTGCCTGCAGACAGATGCTGTCAGTGTCCGCAGTGGCTCTGTACAATTTGGCCTGCAGCTTCTGGTAGTAGCGCATATTGTCCAGCACGCTGAGTTGTGGCTGCAGTCCATGCTGGTGGCCAACGTAGTGGCAGCGCGCGAGCGTGACCTGACCAGCGGTCGGGCGCAAAATACCGGCGAAAATTTTAATCAGCGTGGTCTTGCCGCTGCCATTGCTGCCGCTGAGTACCAGCGTGTCGCCTGACTGCAAACTCAGGCTGAGGCTACCGAAAACAGTCTGGTAGTGGCGCTCATAGCTGACATTGCTGGCGCTGATCAGAGTTTCTGACATGGGTACGAGAGGTGGCTGCCGCAATTCTCAATGCTGTCATTATACCGATTCATAACCACAGCAGCTTCACCGCTGCCGGGTCAGCATCGGCATCTGCGGCGGGCATGTAGGCTAGCAGCGCGCGCTGGCCGAAGCTGTGTCCGCGGCTGATCATTTGTGTGGTCAGCCATTGAACTTGGTCTGCGCCAGGCAAGCTCATCACCAGCCAGCCATGCTCATCCGGCCAGGTGCCGGTTGGGTCCACATGGCGCGTTGCCAACATGGGCAAGGTCAACTGCTGCAGGCTAAGCTGCAACGCCGCGCGCCGGTGTTCGTTTTCTCGCGCGTTGATTTGTTGTGCCTGCGGATTGTCGGCGGTGATGATGAGCCATGCGGCTTCCTGCAACAATGCCGGCGGCGGCTGATCGACAAGTATGGTCAGCACACCTGTTGTGTGTTGCACCAGGTAACGGGTATGCGTGAAAGCCTGCTGCAGGTCAATATCTGTACTGCGCGGCATCTGCAAGCTGTCCTATACTGGGTGGTTGCTATGCATGCTACAGGAAAGCCGAATTGATGTCCGCTGAGAAAAAGTTTGATCTATTGGTGATTGGTGCCGGTTCCGGCGGTGTGCGCGCTGCGCGCATTGCCGCCGGGTACGGTGCCAGCGTGGCCATCTGTGAAGAGAGCAGGGTGGGTGGCACCTGCGTGATACGTGGTTGCGTGCCGAAAAAACTGCTGGTCTACGGCGCGCATTTTGCCGAGGATTTCGAAGATGCCCAGGCTTATGGCTGGTCGTACAGCGATCTGAAGTTCGACTGGCGCAAACTGATCGCCAACAAGGATGCCGAGATTGATCGCCTCAACGGCATCTACCACCAGTTGCTGGACAATGCAGGTGTAACCACTTTTATGGAGCGTGGCGAGTTCATTGATGCCCATCAGGTGCGTATCGGCGAGCGCGTGGTGTGGGCTGATAAAATTCTGGTGGCCACCGGTGGGCGCCCGTTTGTGCCGGAATTCCCCGGCAGCGAGCTGGTCATTACATCCGATGAAGCCTTTCATCTGGACAGTCTGCCCAATCACATCGTCATCGTCGGTGGTGGCTACATTGCGGTGGAGTTTGCCGGCATTTTCAATGCGCTGGGCAGTCGCGTGGATCTGGTCTATCGGCGCGACCTGATCCTGCGCGGCTTCGACGATGATGTGCGCAATAATCTGGAGCATGAGCTGCAGCAAAAAGACATCCAGATCATGCATCATTGCAACATCTCACGCATCGAGCGCGATGGTCAGCGCCTGCGCGTCGAATACGACAATGGCGAGCAGGTGGTGGTGGATCAGGTCATGTATGCCACCGGTCGCCATCCGCATACGCCTGGACTGGGGCTGGAGCAGGCCGGGGTTGCCTGCGCTGACAATGGCGCGGTTTGTGTCGATGCTTATTCGCGCAGCTCGGTGGCGCATATTTTTGCCGTCGGCGATGTGACCGATCGCATCAATCTGACCCCGGTGGCGATCCGTGAAGGGCATGCCTTTGCCGATACCGAGTTCGGTGATCTGCCACGCTGTGCCGATCATGAGCTGGTGCCGGCCGCGGTGTTCTCGCAGCCGCCGATCGGCACCGTGGGCCATACCGAAGCCCAGGCACGTGAGCTGTTCGGCCGCATCCGGGTCTATAAATCAGAGTTTCGAGCCTTGAAGCATACGCTGTCGGGGCGAGATGAAAAAACCTATATGAAACTGATTGTTAACGATGATGATGATAAAATTATTGGTCTGCATGTGCTGGGCATGGATGCCCCGGAAATCGTGCAGGGCTTTGCCGTGGCGATCAAGGCCGGTTTGACCAAGCAGCAGTTTGATGCCACCGTGGGTATTCATCCGACTGCCGGCGAAGAACTGGTGACGATGAGAGACTTTCAAAAAGATTGAAGCAATATGAAAATAAATAATCATCAAACCAAAAGCGTGGTCAGCATCAGTGCCGGTAATTTGGCCACATGCATGCTCTGGATTGTCCTGCTGGCGCTGGCCAGCACACAGGTTGCCGCCAAATCGCCGCGAGCCGATGCATTAGAGGACTACATTGTGCAGTTGGAGACACCCGGCGCTGCCAAAACACCCCGGTTCAGTGCCCTGTATGTTACCCAGGCGGGTGGCAAACAAGCATCCGCAGCGTTAGCGACCGAACGCAAGCTGTATCTGCAGCAGTTGCGCCAGCAGCGCGAGCAGTTACTGTCAGCCAGTGCATTCGCGCTCGGCCATGAGCTGCAGGTCAAACATGAATATGAGCATCTGCTGAATGGCTTCGCGGCTGAATTGACCGCAGATGAAGCGCAGCAGATGGCCGCATTGCCCGGCGTGCTCAGCGTGTT
>CAZHRH010000039.1:0-16175 GCA_964534475.1 uncultured Wenzhouxiangellaceae bacterium | reverse complement strand
GGCTAGTCGACATCGTTTACAGCGTGGACTACCAGGGTATCTAATCCTGTTTGCTACCCACGCTTTCGTGCCTCAGTGTCAGTTTTAACCCAGAAAGCCGCCTTCGCCACTGGTGTTCCTCCGGATATCTACGCATTTCACCGCTACACCCGGAATTCCGCTTACCTCTACCAGACTCTAGCCGTGCAGTATCGAATGCAGTTCCCAGGTTGAGCCCGGGGCTTTCACATCCGACTTACACGGCCGCCTGCGCACGCTTTACGCCCAGTAATTCCGATTAACGCTTGCACCCTCCGTATTACCGCGGCTGCTGGCACGGAGTTAGCCGGTGCTTATTCAAATGGTACCGTCAATTCTCGGAGGTATTAGCCCCGAGCGTTTCTTCCCAAATAAAAGTGCTTTACAACCCTCAGGCCTTCTTCACACACGCGGCATTGCTGGATCAGGCTTGCGCCCATTGTCCAATATTCCCCACTGCTGCCTCCCGTAGGAGTCTGGGCCGTGTCTCAGTCCCAGTGTGGCTGATCGTCCTCTCAGACCAGCTACGGATCGTCGCCTTGGTGAGCCTTTACCTCACCAACAAGCTAATCCGACTTAGGCTCATCCAATAGCGCGAGGTCCGAAGATCCCCCGCTTTCCCCCGTAGGGCGTATGCGGTATTAATCCGAGTTTCCCCGGGCTATCCCCCACTACTGGGCAGATTCCTAAGTATTACTCACCCGTCCGCCACTCGACGCCTGGGAGCAAGCTCCCATCGTTTCCGTTCGACTTGCATGTGTTAGGCATGCCGCCAGCGTTCAATCTGAGCCAGGATCAAACTCTTCAGTTTAAAAGTAACGGATTCTGTAAACAGAAACCAAATCTTCAACCGAAAAAATCCAAACTCTTGAATCAACTCATAAATTGAATTAACTAATCATTCAGACGTTCCGATGGATCTAGACCCATCCGAGCGCCCACACAAATTACCTGCATAAGTTGTTAAAGAATCTTAGCCGGCTCACCTTTCGCGAACTCGGCCGACCATTATAACCTGTAAGCGGTTACAGTCAATGCATTTGTGCAAATGATTTGCTGCGCTGACTTGTTTTCAGATCGCGCCTGCAGGTCACATGACGCCACAGGCAAGCGGCATATATTAGGCTGTAGAATCAGCCTGTCAAGCATTGTTGCAAGTTTATTTCAAAATCAGCGGAAAGCCACGTGTGGCCTGCATTGGATCAGGTTGAGCAAGCGCCCCAAAACCTGCTGCATCGGTTAATTTGCGCTCTCTTGGCAAGATCTCAGAGCAAGCGCAAGCGACACATGCGTCGCTTGCCAACTTGCAGCACACCGTCAAACCCGGCAGGCAGCACCATTGAGCGCTCGCTGACCTTCTCGCCATCGACTTTGACCGCACCCTGCTGGATCATGCGGAATGCTTCTGAATTGCTGGCAGTAAGACCCGCGGCAGTCAGCGCTGCGGCGATGCCGATGCCATCATTGCCGACCTCTCTAACGACCTCCGGCAAGTCATCCGGCACCTGATTGTGCGCAAAGCGGGCGATGAAGCGCTCACGCGCCTGCGCGCCACTGTCTGCGCCATGAAAACGATCGACCATCTCCTCGGCCAGCAGAAACTTGATATCGCGCGGATTGCCGCCCTGCGCCATTTGCTGACGCAAACTATTGAGCTCTTCGTTGCTGCGTGCGCTAAGCAATTCGAAATAACGCCACATCAACTCATCCGAGATCGACATCAGCTTGCCAAACTGGCTGTCAGCGTCTTCATCCACACCGATGTAGTTGCCCAAAGACTTGGACATCTTCTGCACGCCGTCCAGGCCTTCCAGCAGTGGCAATGTCATGATCACCTGCGCCGACTGGCCGAACTGCGGCTGCAGATGCCGCCCCATCAACAGGTTGAAGGTCTGATCGGTACCGCCCAGCTCGACGTCAGCCTTGAGCGCAACGGAATCATAACCCTGCACAATCGGATACAAGAACTCATGAATGGCGATGGACTGGTTGTGCTTGAAGCGCTGGGCAAAATCATTGCGCTCCAGCATGCGCGCCACGGTGTAGCGAGAAGCGAGACTGGCAAATTCGGCGGTGGACATGGCCTGCATCCACTCGGTATTGAAGCGTACCTCGGTGCGCTCGGGATCGAGCACCCTGAACACCTGCTGTTTATATGTCTCGGCATTGGCCTGCACCTGCTCGGCGCTGAGCACCTTGCGGGTGGCGTTCTTGCCGGACGGATCACCGATCATGCCAGTGAAATCACCGATCAGAAAGATGACCAGATGACCGCAATCCTGAAACTGGCGCATCTTGTTGAGCAGCACAGTGTGCCCCAGATGCAGATCCGGCGCGGTGGGATCAAAACCCACCTTCACCCGCAGTGGCTTGCCACGCTGCAAACGCGCACGCAGATCTTCAAGCTGGATGATTTCTTCGCAGCCGCGACACAGCAGTTGCAATTGCTCTTCGATGTTCACTGTTCTCTCTCTTCTGGAAGTTGATGGCTGGCCAGCGAGCATGGTGAAAGTTCAGCGCCGATGGCCAGACCGGAAAGCAAACTGTCAGCTCGCATTATCACCGCATCGTCTGCCATTGTGAACTTTTGCGACAGATTGATTACAATTGACAGGGTTTATGCGCAACCGCAGGTCATGATTTGAAACCGTCGCCAATGACACCGCCAACATCGGCCTTGCCTCCGGCGCGGCGCCTGGCCGCACGTCTGTTGCGACGCTGGCAACGTCGCCCGGTACTGGCATCACTGGCGCTGTTGCTGATTGTCAGCGGTCTGCTGGCCGGTATATTCAGTGGCAGCAACGATGGCAGCGATAACCGCATGCAGGTCACGGCAACCGCGCCCCTGCTCAACAACGGCAGCGTCCTGCCCAAATCGGCACCTGCCGACATGCCGCGGCAGACAGCGGCAGCAGTTCAGGATGACAGCAGGCAAAGCATCAATATTGGACAGTCCGCCAACACAGATGCGCTACAGCAGTCAGTTACCAGTGGTTCGACACAGCCAGCCAATAGCGCTGAACTCCGGCCCAGCGAACAGCCAGCGCGCGCTCAGGCAAAGGCAATCAGCGCACACAGCGATACAAGCAAGCAAAACCAGCGGTCTGGCGACTACGCAGGCTTGCGCTGGGAGCCGGTACGCGTGGACAGCGGCGACACCATGGAAAAAATCTTTCGCAGCCGCTCGTTGTCGCCCGGCCTGCTGCATGAAATCGTCACTCATAACGACAACACGCAGTCACTGACCCGCCTCAAGGCCGGTGAACTGCTGGATTTTGCCTGGCACGACGATGGTTCACTGGCAGCGCTCAAACGCGCTTATGACGATGATGCCTGGCTCATCATCGAGCGAGCCCCGGATGGCGAGATTGCCAGCCGACTGCAAAGTCGTGATCTCTCCACACGCACCGTAGAGACCGCTGAAGTCATCAACAGCAACCTGTTCCTGGCCGGTCAACGCGCTGGTATGAGCGATGCCCTGATCATGCGCATGGCCGGCGTTTTCGCGTGGGACATCGACTTCGCGCTGGACATCCGTCAGGGGGATCGTTTCAGCGTAATTTACGAGCAGATCTGGCGCGATGGCGAGTTTTTGCGCGACGGCGATATTGTTGCTGCCAGCTTCACCAACCAGGGCGAGCAATTCACCGCGCTGCGCTTTGCAGTCGATGGCCAGGTTGCCTACTACACGCCGGCAGGACGGCCCATGCGCAAAGCCTTTTTGCGCGCACCGCTGAATTTCACCCGGGTGACTTCCAATTTTAACCCGCGTCGCTACCATCCGGTGCTCAAAACCGTGCGCCCGCACAACGGCACCGACTACGGCGCACCGACCGGCACCCCGGTGTATGCTGCCGGTACCGGCACCGTCACTGCTTCAGCCTACAACAATGCCAACGGCAACTATGTCTTTATCCGCCACCGCAACCAGGTGGTGACCAAATACCTGCATCTGAGCAAGCGTTCGGTCAAACGCGGTGATCGCGTGCAGCAGGGCCAGACCATCGGTCGGGTGGGCAGCACCGGCCTGGCCAGCGGACCGCACCTGCACTATGAGTTCATCGTCAATGGCGCACACCGCAATCCACGCACTGTGGACCTGCCGGAAGACCCGCCGCTGAGTGCTGACATGGTGGCAAAATTGCAGCAGCAGCATGGCCATCTGTTAGCACAACTGGCACGCATCGACGAGGAGCTCAGCGCCCGATTGCTGGTGCAAAACACAGCCGATGCAAAGCCCGGCAAGCAGGCAGGCAGCAGCAGTGTGATCGCCCCCGGTCCACAATGATTTGCATTACCCGTATTGTTGCTCACGCCACGTGAATGCCAGCGGCAGCCGTGATCTCTACATCGGCCTGATCTCCGGCACCAGCGCCGACGGCATCGACGCCGTGCTGGCGGATTTCAGCAGCGCACAAGCGGATATCATCAAAGCTGCCACATTCGACTATCCAGCAGGCATTCGTGCGCAACTGCAGCCGCTGCTGGACCAGGGCCGGGTGGCGTCACTGGCAGCGCTGGGCCAACTCGACAGTGCCATCGGCAACTGCTTTGCCGAGGCTGCCAGACAGGTGTGTGAGCTGGCCAGTGTCGAGCTGGCAAACATCAGTGCCATTGGCAGCCACGGCCAGACCGTGGCGCACGCTGCCGATGCCAAGCCCGCGTATTCGATCCAGCTCGGCGACCCCAACCGCATCGCCATGCAATGTCAGGTGCCGGTGATCGCCGATTTCCGGCGCATGGATCTGGCCGCCGGCGGCCATGCCGCACCGTTGGCTCCATTGCTGCACGAGCAACTGTTTCGCCAGCATGACCAGGGTATCGCCGTGGTCAATATCGGCGGCATCGCCAACATCAGCCTGCTGCCGGCCGACCCCGAGCAGCCGGTGACCGGCTTTGATTCCGGCCCCGGCAACTGTCTGCTGGACAACTGGTATCGCGCCCACCGCAGCGGTGAGTTTGATCGCGACGGCCAGTGGGCCGCCAGCGGCAAGGTCAGCCAGGCATTATTAAACGATCTGCTGGCAGAACCCTGGCTCCAGCGCCGGCCGCCGAAAAGCAGCGGCCGCGAACACTTCAGCGTGGACTGGCTGCAGCAGCGGCATAGCGCGCTGGATAAAATCAAGCCGGCAGACGTGCAGGCCACGCTGCTGCAATTCACCGCGCGCAGCATCATCAACGCACTGCCCGATGCAAACAAAACCAGAGAACTGATTATCTGTGGCGGCGGCGCGCACAACCAGACGCTGCTGGATGCCATGGATCGACTGCTGCCACATGGGCGCATCAGCACCACTGCCGAACATGGCTATGCCGCCGATCACATTGAAGGACTGCTGTTTGCCTGGTTGGCACGGCAGCGCATGCAGCGCCAGCCAATCAACACCGGCAGCATTACCGGCGCCAGCACACCTTTACTGCTGGGGAATGTGTTCCGCGCGCTGTGATGAAACTGCGACAGTCCTAGCCTGGATTATTCATGAGCGACTTAGCGAGAGGCCGTAAGGGTATGAAAATACAAGGCGCACGAAGAAAATGCGCGCAGGCGTACTTGACAGTACGTTGAGCACATTTTTCGATTGCAGCGCAGCAGATTGATGCACTGACGAACTCGCAGTAGTTGATCATGAATAATCCAGGCACCTAACCTCACAAAGCCCACATTCCCACGCAGAGCATGAGAAGGATCAATCGTGAACAATGCCAGCGAGGACGCTGGCGCTCCGAGTCGCATTCAAGCCATCACTTGCGCTGCATCTCGATCTGCATGGTTTTGCTTTCCTCACCATCATGCAGTTCATACATGGTCATGACTTCCTTACCTGCCTCCGGCGTCGTCAACACTGTCCGCGTTGTCACCTTCTGCTTGCTCATCGGATCGGTATAGTCGCCGTGAAAAGTGAAAGTTTTGCTGTCGGCATCGTAATCGCCATGCATGAGCATGACGGCGGTGGACATGTTGTCGGTCCAGGTACTCCAGTACTTGCCGGTGACATTGTCATAGCCGGTGCGACCGATGCCGGTAAACGGCTGCCCCATCATGCTGCCCTGCCAAACCTCTTCGACCACGCGGCCATCAAGCTCCAGCTTGCGCGTGACCTCGGACTGACTGACCTCTGGCGGTGCCGAGGGATCCATCCACATGCTCACGGTGGCGGTCCAATCACCGACCGATTCTGCCAGCATGGCATGCTGCGGACCGGTTTTGGCGGCCTGCTCAAAAGCTTCCATCATCGCCTGCATTTCCGCCGGCATTGCCATTTCGGTCATTGCAGTGGCGCTCTCATCGACTTGCGCCATGCCGATCAGACTGACCATACAGGCAGCCAGAAACATCATTGTTTTGCTCAGTTGAGTATGCATTGTTGTGACTCCAGTATTGTGAAACCCCTGACGAACTGTCGATCATGGCTGTGCTGCAGGTTGCTGTGACAGCAAAGGCAAAACAACCATGCTTGCAGTACCATGCGATTGGCACAGCACTGACGTAAAGATTATAGCGCCGGAAAGTGACGCAAGTTATGACAGCGCAATACCCGGCAGATCCAGCCCCTGCTCCAGCGCGCAGGCTTTGGCCAGGTCATAGCCGGCATCGGCATGGCGCATGACGCCGCTGGCGGGGTCGTTCCACAGCACGCGCTCGATGCGTCTGGCAGCAGCATCACTGCCATCGCAACAGATCACCACGCCGGCATGCTGCGAGTAACCCATACCGACGCCGCCGCCGTGGTGAATGGACACCCAGGTGGCACCGGATGCACAGTTCAGCAGCGCATTCAACAGCGGCCAGTCGGACACCGCATCGGAGCCATCGAGCATGGCCTCGGTCTCGCGGTTGGGCGAGGCCACCGAGCCGGAATCCAGATGATCACGGCCAATCACCACCGGTGCCGATAACTCACCGGCTGCGACCATTGCGTTGAACGCCAGTCCCAGCCGATGGCGATCACCCAGCCCGACCCAGCAGATGCGCGCCGGCAAGCCCTGAAATGCAATGCGCTCGCGCGCCATGTCCAGCCACTGATGCAGGTGCTGGTCATGCGGCAGCAGTTCCTTCACCTTCTGATCGGTCTTGTAGATGTCCTCGGGATCACCGGACAAGGCCACCCAGCGAAACGGCCCGACGCCGCGGCAGAACAGCGGGCGCACGTAGGCGGGCACAAATCCGGGAAAAGCAAACGCCTGTTGCAGGCCCTGATCCAGCGCCACCTGACGGATGTTGTTGCCGTAATCGACGGTGGGAATGCCGGCATTGTGAAAACCCAGCATGGCCTCGACCTGCACCCGCATCGACGCGCTGGCCGCTGCGATCACCGCCTGCGGGTTGCTTTGTTGTTGATCATGCCACTGCGCCAGACTCCAGCCCTGCGGCAGATAGCCATGCACCGGATCATGCGCCGAGGTCTGATCGGTGACCAGATCGGGGCGCACGCCGCGCGCCAGCAATTGTGGATAAATATCGGCGGCATTGCCCTGCAGCGCCACCGATTTGGCCTCACCTGCGCTGGTCCATTGTTTGATCAGCGCCAACGCTTCGTCGAGTGAGTCTGTCGCTGCGTCCACATAACGCGTGCGCTGACGAAACGCGATGCGTTCGGGATCGCACTCCACCGCCAGACAGCAGGCACCGGCCATCACCGCCGCCAGCGGCTGTGCGCCGCCCATGCCGCCGAGACCGGCGGTGAGGATCCACTTGCCGCGCCAGTCACCATCATAATGCTGGCGACCTGCTTCCATGAAAGTTTCGTAGGTGCCCTGCACAATGCCCTGCGAGCCGATGTAAATCCACGACCCGGCGGTCATCTGGCCGTACATCATCAGGCCCTTGCGATCGAGTTCGTTGAAATGCTCCCAGTTGGCCCAGGCGGGCACCAGATTGGAGTTGGCGATCAAAACGCGCGGCGCATCAGCATGCGTGGTGAACACCCCCACCGCCCGGCCGGACTGAATCAGCAGCGTCTGGTCTTCGCGCAAGCGTTTGAGTGTGGCGACAATGGCGTCAAAATCCTGCCAACTGCGTGCCGCCTTGCCGATGCCGCCGTAGACGATCAACTGATCGGGGTTTTCCGCCACTTCCGGATCGAGATTGTTCATCAACATGCGCAGCGGCGCTTCGGTGGTCCAGTGCAGCGCCTGCAGTTGATTTCCGCGCGGCGCGCGGATGTTGCGTCTGGGTTGCTGATCGGCCATGGTGCTGTTCCGCTGCAGTTATATGCGCCATTCTAACGCTGAATAACATGCAGTATTGGCGGCAGGACCATCTCGCCTCCTCCTCGTGGCTCATTCCCACTCTCGTACGTGGGGTCTAGCGCTATCAGTCAATCACATCATTGATCGTGCCATTTCGCTTTGCCCGGCCATTAAGCACGTCCCTGTACAAGCCACTGCAATGCCTGTCCCAGTACTTCGCGCAGGACCGGGCGCAGCTTTTGGGCAGCGGCTTCATCGTACTCCCAGGGTGGCTGTTCGCTCATATAGGCGCGTTGCGCGAGTTCCATTTGCAGGGCGTGGATGCCGGCTTGCGGCTGGCCGTAATGGCGAATGGTGTGACCGCCGCGGAAGCGGCCGTTGACGACGTGGTCGAAGCCGGTATCGCGGCCGGCTATCTGCTCAGGCTTCTCATCAGCATGGGCGCAGGCAGCAGCCACGGTGGCGGCTACGGTAGCGGTCAGTGCTGGCGCGCAGGATCGATCATCATAGCTGCCGATATTGAACACCGGCAGTTGGCCAGCAAACAATGCGGGTATGTGCGACCGGATCGAGTGACAGTCGAATACCAGCACTTCGGCGTGGCTTTGCTGCAAACGGCGAATCTGGCCCTCGATGGCGTCATGATAGGGCTGGTAGTATCGCTGCCGGCGCTGGCTGATTTCATCAGCGCCGGGTTCCTGATCGGGCCAATACAGCGGCTGGCCGTCGAAGTCGTGCAGTGGACACAGGCCGGTGCCATTACTGCCGGGATACAGCGGCGTGTTGTCCGGCGGCCGGTTGACGTCGATAACGTAGCGGTGCACCGGCGTGCGCACGATGGTCGCTGCGGGCAGCAGATCATCATACAGCCGTGAAATATGCCAATCGGTGTCGCGCAGCTCCAGCGCATGGTCTTGCAGTCGCATGCGCAGATCAGCAGGCAACCAAATGCCGGCGTGCGGCTGGGTGAGGATGATCGGCACATCGCCTTCGATCACCTCGATGTCGAGTCGACTATTGCCCGTCATGCGGTACTCAAGCTGGTAGCGAATCTCAAGCGACAAGCAATGCCGGCAGGCTGACGTCTGCTGCGGCCTGCAGCAGCAGACCCGATTGCACCAGGTCACGCGCCTGCTCAATGTCGGCGGACATAAAGCGATCATCCTGCAGGCTGCTGATCTTGCTGCGCAGCGTGTTCATGGCTGCCTGCAGCAGCGGGCTGGTGAGCAAGGGCTGGCGCATTTCCACCCCTTGGGCTGCAATCAACCATTCAATGCCAACAATGCCGGCCAGGTTGCGGTTCATCGCCAGCAGCCGGTAGGCGGCATGTGTGGCCATGGACACGTGGTCTTCCTGATTGGCGCTGGTGGGCATGGAATCGGTCGAGCACGGCGCGCTGCGCTGCTTGTTTTCCGCCATCAGCGCGGCCGAGGTCACTTCGGCGATCATAAAGCCCGAATGCAGCCCCGGATTGGGCGTTAAAAACGCCGGCAGGCCGTAGTTCATTGCCGGGTCAATGAGCATGGCGATGCGGCGCTGGGCGATGGAGCCGATTTCGGCGATCGCCAGCGCGATCTGATCGGCGGCAAAGGCCACCGGCTCGGCATGGAAATTGCCGCCGGAGTAAATCTCGCCGCTGGCGATGTCCAGCAGCGGGTTGTCGGTGACGGCACAGGCCTCAGTCTGCAGCACATCCGCCGCCTGCCGCAGCAGTTGCAGACAGGCCCCCATGACCTGCGGCTGGCAGCGTAGGCAATACGGATCCTGCACCCGCTCATCGCCTTGCAGGTGCGACTGACGGATCGCCGAATCACGCAACAACTGGCGCAGCGTGGACGCACAATCCATCTGCGCCTGATGCCCGCGCAATTCATGCACCACGGCCATGAATGGTGCCGACGAGCCCATGCCGGCATCGGTGGACAAGGCACCCGTCAACAAAGCAGAACAGAGCAGATCATGAGTCTGAAACAAGGCCACCAGCGCCAGCGCGGTGGATACCTGGGTGCCATTGATCATGGCCAGACCTTCCTTGGCAGCAAACTGCAGCGGCGCAAGATCAGCCTGCTGCAGAGCTTCGGCTGCCGGCAGTACGCGACCCTGATAGCGCATCTGGCCCTGCCCCATCATGGCCGCAGCCAGATGTGCCAGCGGTGCCAGGTCACCAGACGCGCCGACCGAACCCTGGGCCGGGATCTGCGGCAGCACATCGCGTTGCAGCATGTTCTCCAGCATGGCGGTGACTTGCAGCCGCACCCCGGAGGCACCGCGCGCAAACGAGGCCAGTTTCAGCAGCAGGATCAAGCGCACCACGCCCGCATCCAGCGGCGGCCCGATGCCGGCAGCATGGGACAAGATCAGATTGCGCTGCAGTTCAGTTTGCTGATCGGCATCAATGCGCATACTGGCCAGCTTGCCGAAGCCGGTGTTGACGCCGTACACTGCCTGGTCGCCGGCGGCAGCCGCCGCCAGCATGGTGGCCGATTGTTGCACCTTTGTTCTGGCCGCAGCCCCCAGTCGTATGGCTGGCAGCGTGTCTGCGGCAGCGCAAACGACCTGACGGCAAAGCGCCAGCGGCAGTTGTGCCGGGATCAGCTCAATGTTCTGGCGTGACGGAATCTGCTTCATGCTGACCAGCATAATAGCGCCGATGCAGCCGATTGACACCCACCAGATAAGTCAGTTCGGCCGGCTCATCCAGATCCCACAGCGCCAGATCGGCCTGTTTGCCGATCTCGATGCTGCCGGTGTCGGCGGCAATGCCCAGCGCTCGGGCCGCATGCAGTGTGGTACCGGCCAGTACCTGCTCCGGGGTCATGCGAAACAAGGTGCAGGCCATGTTCATCGCCAGCAGCAAGGAGGTCATCGGCGCGCTGCCGGGGTTACTGTCGCTGGCCACCGCCACCGGCACGCCGGCCTGCAGCAACTGCATCACCGGCGGCAGGCGCGTCTGGCGCAAGGTATAAAACGCCGCCGGCAGCATCGCCGCCACCGTGTCCGAGCCACCCAGCGCGCTAATACCGCGCTGGTCAAGATACTCCAGATGATCCACCGACAAGGCCCGATAGCGCACGGCCAGTTCGGTTCCATGCTGATTGCTGAGCTGCTCGGCGTGCAGCTTGATGCTCAGACCATACTTCTGCGCGGTCTGAAACAGGCGCTCGATCTGCGCGGCAGAAAACGCAATGTGATCACAAAAACCATCCACGGCATCGGCCAGACCGGCTGCTGCCACCGCCGGTATGACTTCTTCGCAGACGTAATCGACGTAGTCATCGGCGCGATTCTCGAACTCGGGTGCCAGTTTGTGCAATGCCAGCACTGTAGCCTTGATGCACAGCGGCCTGGCGGCGCGCAACTGGGCGATAACGCGCAGTTGTTTCAGTTCGTGTTCCAGCGTCAGACCATAGCCGGATTTGACTTCCAGCGTGGTCACGCCGCAAGCAAGCATGTCGTCGACGCGCTTTAATGCCAGTCTGAGCAATTCCGCTTCGGAAGCTGCGCGGGTAGCCTGCACGGTAGACATGATGCCGCCGCCGCGGGCGGCAATGTCGCTGTACTCGACACCATGCAGCATTTGCGCAAACTCATCGGCACGGGTACCTGCAAACACAATGTGGCTGTGGCAATCGATCAGACCGGGGGTCAGCAGCCTGCCCTGGCAATCCTCATCGGACAAGGAGGCATAGCGCACCGGCAGCTTTTGATCCGCACCGCACCAGGCAATCTGGCCATCCACAATCACCACCGCAGCATCGTGCAGATGCAGTGTTTTTGTGGCTGTCGGCGAATACACATGCACATGCCGCAGTACCCGGCTGGCCGTTTCGCTTTGTTCGCCCTTGCGCATAGAAACTCCTGCGCCCTTTATACATATTGATGTCATCAGTGTAGATGACTGGGTTGCTGATATCAGCAATAATGGACTTGTTTATAACTATCGTCCATGCGCCATAAGCATTATGTCACTGCATCAAAGCCGTCGTATTCATGCTGATCACGCCATGCTGGCAGATGGCTGGCATGCCCAGGTCATGGTCGATATCGACGCCTGCGGCATGATCATATCGGTACAGGACGGCAGCGATCCGGCGCTGCTCGATGAGCGTCCCTGCGACTGGTTCTGCCGCTATCTGCTGCCGGCCATCTGCAACGTGCACAGCCACGCCTTTCAGCGCGCCATGGCCGGCTGCAGCGAACGCTTCAGCAACAGCGATAACAGCAACTTCTGGGGCTGGCGCGAGCAGATGTACCGGCTTGCCAACGCCGTCACACCGGAAGACATCGGCGTTATCAGCCGACTGGCCTTTATGGAAATGCTGGAGGCAGGCTTTGCCGCCGTGGGCGAGTTTCATTATCTGCATCATGCGCCGGATGGCAAACATTATGCGCAGATCGACACCATGTCACAGCAGATCATGGCAGCCGCCGCCGATACCGGCATCGGCCTGTGCCTGCTACCGGTGCTGTATAGCCAGGCCGACGCCGACGGCCGCCCGCTGCAGCCACAGCAGCAACGCTTCGGCAACAGCATCGATGATTTCCTGTATCTGCAGCAAGCCGCCAGCACATCAATGTCCCGGCATCTGCCGGCAGACGCACGGCTGGGCGTGGCAGCGCACTCGCTGCGCGCGGTCAGCCCGGCACAACTGCAGCAACTGCTGCAAGACTTGCCAGCGCAGCAGCCCGTGCACATGCATGCAGCGGAGCAGCCCGCAGAAATCGCATCGGTGCAACGCCATCTGGGACTGCCGCCGCTGCAATGGTTGCTGGAAAACACCGATCTGGATCCGCGCTGGTGCCTGATCCATGCCACCCACGCCAGCCGTGCCGAACTGCGAGCACTCGCTGCCACCGGTTGCAGTATCGGCCTGTGCCCACAGACCGAGGCCAATCTGGGCGATGGCGTGTTTGCCCTGCCCGACTGGCTGGCCATGGCCGGGCGCAGCGGCATTGGCTCGGACAGCAACATCCGCATCAGCGTGACCGATGAGCTGCGCCTGCTGGAATACACCCAGCGCCTGCTTGCACAGCGACGGCAGGTACTGCAGCCAGCCGCAGCCAGGCAGCATACATCATCCCAGGGCGAGGTCCTGTACCGGCATTGCCTGGCCGGCGGCGCGCAGGCGCTGCAGCGTCAAACCGGCGTCATCGCGCCCGGGCACTGGGCCGATCTGCTGCATCTGGATGCCAGCGCCTGCGGCATGCAGCAACTGCATGCCGACAACATCATCGACGGCTGGATATTTGCCGGCGCTGATGGCATGGTGCGAGACGTGTGGTCGGCCGGGCGGCATTGCGTGGTCAATGGCCGGCACGTGCAGCATGACCAGATCTGCCGGGATTATGCCGGCTGCAACTTGAACCTGACAGCCGGCGACAGCAAAATAGACTGATATGACACAATCTCAAGCCAGCCTGGCCACTCCCATTGCAGCTGCACCCTGCCCGGCTATCAGCGCATGCAATCAGCTGGCGGCGACGGAGCTGCCGGCGCATTGCCACGAACTGATCGCAGCCTGGCGCGCAGTGCGACAGCGCTCGCTGCAACTGGTGGCCGGACTCAAGCCGGAAGATCTGAATCTGCAGGCCGCAGCCGAAGCCTCGCCGGCGAAATGGCATCTGGCCCACACCACCTGGTTCTTTGAAACTTTCCTGCTTGCCAGGCAGCCTGATTACCAGTGGCATGATGCTGCTTATTGCGAGCTGTTCAACTCCTATTACAACGGCATTGGTGAACAATACAGCCGGCCAATGCGGCACATGCTCAGTCGCCCGAGCGTGACCGAAGTTGTTGCCTATCGTGAGCACATCGATGCACAACTTGCGCAACGGCTGCAAGCCATCATGGATCATGCTGACGAAGCTGCCGACAAACAGCATCTGCTGGAACTGCTGCGGCTGGGCATGAACCATGAACAGCAGCACCAGGAGCTGCTGCTGACCGACCTGCTGCATGCCTTCAGCCACAATCCGCTGGCGCCGCCGGTGGGGAAACCTGCTGATACACAAGCTGATCCCGGCCCACTGCAATGGATCCGGTTCGACCACGGCATGACCAGTATTGGCGCCGATGCAGCCGCTGGCTTTTGCTTTGACAATGAAACACCGCGCCACCGGCAGCTCCTGAATCAGGCTTTCGCCCTCGCCAGCCGTCCGGTGAGCAATGCTGATTACCTGCAGTTCATGGCAGCCGGTGGCTATACCCAGCCGCAGCATTGGCACAGCGACGGCTGGGCCTGGCTGCAGCAGCACGATATTCAGGCGCCCATGTACTGGCGCCAGGCCGATGGAACATGGCAGCAGTACACGCTGGCCGGCCTGCAAGCGCTGCCTGCACACGCGCCGGTAAGCCATCTAAGCTGGTATGAGGCCTGCGCCTACGCCAGTTGGTGTGATGCCCGGCTGCCCACGGAAGCGGAGTGGGAACATGCCGCGCAAGCGCTGGGCGAGCGGCCCAGCCAGTTTGCCGAAAGCGACATCTGGCAGCCGACCATGCCGGCCAGCCGCGGTGGCGAAATGGTCGGTATGTTCGGTCATGTCTGGGAATGGACCGCCAGTGCCTACAGCCCGTATCCGGGCTTTGCTCCAGCGCGCGGTGCCATCGGCGAGTACAATGGCAAATTCATGGCCAATCAATACGTGCTCAAGGGCGGCTCCTGCGCCACCCCTGAGAGCCACATACGCAGCAGCTATCGCAACTTTTTCTATCCCCAGGACCGCTGGCAATTCACCGGACTGCGGTTGGCGCGCGATGCTTGATCATCAGGCTGATGCCAGCGCAGGCAAGCCTTTTTAAAAACACAAGGAACCCAGGCAATGCAAGACAACGCCGAGCAGCAGCGCTTCCTGCAGGATGTCATTGACGGACTCAGCAAAACGCAGCCGGAGATTCCCAGCAAGTATCTCTATGACGAGCTCGGCTCGGCGCTGTTCGAAGCCATCTGCGTCACTCCTGAATACTATATCACCCGCTGCGATATCGAAATTCATCAGCAGCATGCCGCCGACATCAGTCGTTTTCTCGGCCCCCAGGTGCATCTGATCGAGTTCGGCTCCGGCGCCGGCATCAAGACGCGGCTGTTGCTGCAGGCACTGCAGCAGCCACAGGCGTATACACCGATAGAAATCTCTGCCGCTGCGCTGGAAGCCGCGGCTGATGTACTGCACTACCAGTTTCCCGAGCTGCTGGTGCAGCCGTTGCAGGCCGATTACACCCAGCCGCTGAAGCTGCAGGCACTGGACATCTGCCCGCGCTGTCGTCGTCGCGTGGTGTATTTTCCCGGTTCCACCATTGGCAACTTCACGCATGATGAAGCGCGCGGCTTTCTGGCGCGCATCCACGACATCTGTTCGGCCGCGCGCGAGGGTGTGCATGCCGGGCTGCTGATCGGTTTTGATCTGCTCAAGTCAGCAGAAATCATGTTGCCAGCCTACGCCGATGAGGCTGGCGTCACTGCCGCTTTCAACAAGAACCTGCTGGCCAGGGTCAATCGCGAACTGGGAGCCGATTTTGATCTGACGAAATGGCAGCATGAGGCGCGCTTCAATGCCGCTGAACAACGCATGGAAAGCTATCTGGTCAGCAGCGCCGGACAACAGGTCAGTATCGGTGGACGGCGGTTTCAGTTCGCTGCCGGCGACGACATTCACACGGAAAACTCGCACAAATACACGCTGGCCGCTTTCGAAGCCATGGCCGCAGAAGCCGATCTGAAACTGAAGCAGTACTGGATGGATGCAAAAGGCTGGTTTGTGACGGCTTATTTTGAACTGAAGTAACTCCGCTGCCGCCGACGAGTGCCAACGATGACAGTTCAAGCTGCCGGATGTGCTGTGCCTGTCTACGCCTGCTGGTATAAACAAAATAAATATATGCGCGCGCTTGCACACGAGTCATACCGACCACCATGTGCCTAGCCCGGATTATTCATGAAGCGCGCTGACCTGGCGCATTTAGACTGTCG
>CAZHRH010000038.1:15068-16680 GCA_964534475.1 uncultured Wenzhouxiangellaceae bacterium | reverse complement strand
GCGGTTGGCGGCGATGGCGGTTGAACCACTGCCGGGCAGGCAGGTCACAGACATGACTTCAATCGAGAGCGTGCTCATGTCTGATATGTCGACCACCGCAATCACCCCCGCAAGCGAGGACATGCTGGCGGACACAGCAGTCCAACACAGGCACAGGAGCGAGTCCCTTGGCTACAGCGGCCACAAGCCGGAAACGCAGCGCATGAGTGAGCGAGAGATTGATCAACTGCTGGTCGAGCGCGTGCAGAAGGGCGATAAGCAGGCGTTTGACCTGCTGATACTGAAATATCAGCACAAGATCATCAGCCTGATCACGCGCTACGTGCATGATCATGCCGAAGCACAGGATGTTGCCCAGGAAGCCTTCATCAAGGCGTATCGCGCCATTGGCCGGTTTCGCGGCGACAGCGCTTTTTATACCTGGATGTATCGCATTGCCATCAACACGGCCAAGAATCATCTGGTGTCGATGTCCCGGCGTCCACCAGCCAGCGATCTTGATGCCCAGGATGCCGAGCAGTATGTGCTCAGTGACAGTCGCCTGAAAGACGGCGGCAGCCCGGAGCATGAATTTGCCCGCGGCGAGCTGCAGAAAGCGATCGACAAAGCCATCGCCGGATTGCCGGACGATCTGCGCACAGCGATCACGCTGCGCGAGATGGAAGGCATGAGCTACGAGGAAATTGCCATCACCATGGACTGTCCCATCGGTACCGTGCGCTCGCGCATATTCCGCGCCCGGGAAGCGATTGATCAACAGTTGCGACCGCTGCTCGATTGAACCACGATGGCGTATGTTGGCAAAAATCCATCGCTTTGACAGAACCTTGCGCCTGTTCCTGAGTCATAGCTGGTGCTTAACTGAACAGCAACTGAACAGCCGCCACCTTTTACTGCAATTTTGAGTCAATCCATGAACGATCATCACACTGCAACACGCCGCCAGGAACTCAGCGCGCTGATGGACGGTGAGCTGAGTCACGATCGCGCGCAGTTCGCGCTCAAGGGACTGGCTGAAGATGAGGCCGTGGCCAGGCAATGGAGTCGCCTGCACCTGTTGCGGCATTATCTGCGCGAAGCAGAAGTGCAGCCGGTGCCGGTGCATTTCCTTGCTGCTGTGCGTGCACGGCTTGACGCCGACGATGATCAGGCGCTATCGGAAGAAAGCGAATCTGCAGCTTGGTCGGTGGCTCCTGCCGCTGCTGTCGGCGACCGGATCTGGTCGGGCTGGCCACAGCGGGTTGCCGGTCTGGCGGTTGCTGCCAGCGTGACCATGCTGGCGTTGTTCGGTTTCAACACGCTGGTGCTGCAGCCGGGAGAGTCCATGCCGACAGCAACGACGCAGTTGATCGCCAGTAATCCTGGTGATGCAGAAGCCCCTGATAAGGCCGGCAATACAGCGGCACAGGGCTTTGCTCCACGCGGCAATGTGCTGCAGGATCAGTTCAATGCCACAGCCATCCCGGTCAATTTCAGCCGCGACAATAGCGATTTCAGACAGCAGCTCAACGAATACATGTTGCGGCACAGCCAGTTAGCATCGGGTTCCGGCCGCATCGGTTTCACCGCCTATGCGCCACTGCTGTCGGCTGATGTCGAGTGGTCTGAAGAC
>CAZHRH010000038.1:0-14968 GCA_964534475.1 uncultured Wenzhouxiangellaceae bacterium | reverse complement strand
CGGTTTCACCGCCTATGCGCCACTGCTGTCGGCTGATGTCGAGTGGTCTGAAGACACCATGACGTCGGCAACTGACAGTGACACAGTGCGCGTAAACACCCGCGCGCAGGCGCTACCCAAGCCTGTGCGCTCAGACCACGAATAATGCAGCGGGGGACTGCTGATTGCCAGTTGTTCGCATGACTGCCGGGCCGCATGACAGTATGACTACGGCTGCTTGTCCTCGCCAGTATGAGCCATCAGCATGGCTGCAGTCACATCAGCAGATGCTGCGCGGCACACTGATTATGCTGCTGGCGATGCTGGTCATTGTGCAATCTGCTCATGCGCAATCTCCTGATCAGACCCATGGCAATGGCGACACTCCTGACCCTGACGCCGGCATGGCTGCAGAGCTTGCAGACGATGAGTTACGCCAGCGGCAGCAGGCTCTGCAATGGCTGGAACGGATGGCGCTGGCGGTTGAGCAACTCAATTACCGCGGCAGTTTTATTTATCAACAGGGTCAGGTCGTGCGCATGCTGCACGTGCAGCATTATCGCGATCATCGCGGTGTGCGCGAACGTTTGTATTCCCGTGATCATCAACAGATCGAAATCCTGCGCAACAACAATCTGGTACAGGTCAACTCCTCTGCACGGCGCTCGGATCCGATTCTGAATTACAGTCAGTTCACCCGTCTGCCGGCCAGTCATTTGCTGGACGATTCCAGTCACTATCGCTTCCAGCTCGGCGGTGAACAGGAAATTGCCGGTTATCGGGCTCGGTATATTGCCATTCTGCCGCGCGACAGCCTGCGCTATGGTTTTGAATACTGGCTGGAGCTACGCACCGGCATGCTGCTGCAGCAACGCTTGCTCAACAGCGCCGGTGAGGTGCTGGAAAAGCTGCTGTTTACCGACATCGAGATCGGTCAACCGGGCGCTGAAGAGGCGCCTGCAGCACCAGAGTTAAAATCGCGGCGACCATCTGCGGCCAGCGGTCTGCTGGTAACGGCGTCGAGTGCACGTGCCAGCGCCGGATTGCCTGATGCTGCAGCCAATCAGCATGCTGATTCCGGGCAGGCATTGCTGCCAGCAGCAGATGAACTGTCCGCACTGACCAGACCTGATGCCTGGCCAGAGTCCATGCTAAAGCGTGATCGGACTGAGCGAGGGGCTGCTGTCCGGCCTGCTGTTGCGGCAGCGAAGCATCGCGGTCGACCCGCCTGGCAGTGTGTCAATCCACCGCGCGGTTACACTCTGGTGGCACATCAGCAGACACGCCAGCCCGACGGTGCGCTGATGGATCATTTGCTGTACAGCGACGGTTTGTCGCAGATTTCTGTTTACATCGAACAGCGCGGTTCTGCGGCAGATCAGAATGGCGATGCCGACCAGGAACTTCCGCCCGGGCGCCTGGGGATCATGAATGTGTATCGGCGGCAACTGGACAATGTCAATATCACCGCGCTGGGTGCGGCGCCGTATCGAACATTGCGCATGCTGGGCGGCTCCATGGTGCAACTGAGTGCGGTTGCCGATGGTCGCTCAGCAACGCGTTAGCCGGGCGTTTCTGCCGATCCTGCATGCCATGCCATTGCAACCTGCAGAAGTGATCGACGTGCTGCCAGCACAACCTGCTGATCAGGTGACGACGGCCGGCACAGCCAATAACGAGATGCCGGCAAAACTGCTGCAGGTCACGGTGCGAACCATGGGCACATCGGCATGCGCTGCATGTGCGGCAGGGCGAGGCTGTGGCGCCGGTCTGTTCAGTCGTCTGCTGCCGATACCACAACAGCAGTTTGTGCTGTGGTCATCGTTGCCACTGGTACCGGGTGATCAGGTGCTGTTACAGGCCAGTTCGCGAGACGTTGAAAGCATGGCGCTGATCTGGTTCGGGCTGCCCTTGTTGCTGATGCTGACAAGTGCCGCATTGACGCACTGGCTGCTGTCGATGACCGCATGGTCAAGCACGCTATGGCTGGATGCGGGAGTGCTGCTGGCACTGCTGGTCGGATTGGCGGCGGGTTGGTGGTTGGCATCCAGACTGGCCTGGCTGCAACAGGCCGAAGTCTCTATCAAGCGAGCTTGTGGCGAGCCGGCCGCTATTGAAGAAACACCGACGGACACCAACATAGCCGGCAAATCAGATATAAAACAGAGATAGCAGTAGAATCACAGGAATTAAATATGACATTGAACAAGTCCATTCACATCTGTAGTCAGCACGGTCTGTTAGTGCTGCTGCTGGCCTGTGCAACTCAGCTTGCCTGGGCGCAAAGCCAACTGCCGGACTTCACCGGTCTGGTGCAGCAGTCAGCGCCGGCGGTGGTCAATATCGAGACCATCGCTTTCGGCTCACGGCCGGAAAGTCAAAGCAGCGAGGACGACGCCATGCCGCCCGGCATGCCGGAAGACATGCCGGAGTTCTTCCGCCGCTTCTTTGACCCGCGTGGTGAGGGTTTCGGGCGTGGGCAGCCGGATCGACGCTCCGGTGGCTCTGGATTCTTCATTACCAAAGATGGCTATCTGGTGACCAACCATCATGTCGTTGATGGTGCCGACGAAATCGTCGTGCGGCTGGAAGACCGGCGCGAATATGAGGCCAAGCTGGTCGGCAGTGACGAGGCCAGTGATATTGCTGTGTTAAAAGTGGAGGCCGAGGAAGATTTTCCCTTTCTGAGATTGGGTGACAGCACCAGCCTGCAACGTGGTGAATGGGTGTTTGCCATTGGCTCGCCATTCAGTTTCGAGCAGACCGTTACCGCGGGTATCGTCAGCGGCAAGGGGCGGCAAAATGCACGCCAGCAATATGTGCCGTTCATTCAATCGGATGTGGCCATCAATCGAGGCAACTCGGGTGGTCCATTATTGAATATGCAGGGTGAAGTGGTCGGCATCAACTCCTGGATTCTCAGCAACAGCGGTGGCTACATCGGCCTGTCGTTTTCCATTCCCAGTGAGATCGCGCAAAACAGCGTTCAGCAATTGCGTGACAAGGGTTATGTGTCGCGTGGATTGCTGGGTGTGGGTATTGAACTGGTGTCACGCGAAACCGCCGACGCGTTTGGCCTGGACCGGCCACGCGGCGCTTTGGTCAATCGGCTGGAGCCGGATGGGGCGGCAGAACAGGCCGGTATTGAAGTTGGTGACATCATTCTTGAATTTAACGGCGAACCGATTAACGTGTTTGGTGAATTGCCGCCCATGGTCGGCACCACGCCACCGGGCACTAAAGTCAAGCTCAAGGTGTTCCGCGATGGCAAGATGAAGACGCTCACCGCTACCATCACTGAGCTGGATAACGATGCCGTTGCCAGCACCGCTGGTGATAGCGATGAACAGGTGCGTTCCAATGTGCTCGGTCTGGCGGTGGAAAGCATCAGCGATGAGCGCCGCGAACGGCTGGGCAATCCGGAAGGTGGCGTCATCATCACCGAGGTGGAAAGCGATACTGCCTACCGCGCCGGTCTGCGCCGTGGCGATGTCATTCTCATGCTCAACAACAAAGCGGTCACTGACATGGAAACATTTCGCGAGTTGATCGAAACGGTGGAACCGGGACGTTCGGTGGCGTTGTTGATTTACCGCGACGGTGTCAGCACTTTCCGTGCCTATACGCCGGAGCCGCTGGATGAGGAAACCGAGCGTTGAGGCAAAGCAATAGCGGCACTGCGGATGGTATATCTCGGGCTGCTAACCAGCAAAACCACCTGTAATCAGCAAAGCGTCAGCCGGATGGGCCGGCTGACGCTTTATAATATGCAACGACATTAACAAGTCAGCCAGCGTCACCGCATGACCGCACACATCCGCAATTTCTCCATCATCGCGCACATTGATCACGGCAAGTCGACGCTGGCGGATCGCTTCATTCGCCTGTGCGATGGTCTCAGCGAACGCGAAATGTCCGAGCAGGTGCTGGACAGCATGGACATCGAACGTGAGCGCGGTATCACCATCAAATCGCAGAGCGTGCGCCTGGATTACCTGGCCGACGACGGTCAGAGCTACCAGTTGAATCTGATTGATACACCCGGGCACGTGGATTTTTCTTACGAAGTGTCACGTTCGCTGTCGGCCTGTGAAGGTGCCTTGCTGGTGGTAGATGCGGCCCAGGGCGTAGAAGCTCAAAGCGTGGCCAACTGCTACACCGCGGTGGAGCAGGGGCTGGAAGTGGTGCCGGTGCTGAACAAGATCGATCTGCCGGCGGCAGAACCGGACCGGGTGCGCGAAGAAATCGAAAACGTCATCGGCATTGACGCCAGCGACGCGCTGGAAGTCAGCGCCAAGACCGGACTGGGCGTGCGTGAGGTGCTGGAAGCCATCATCAAATCGATTCCGCCACCCGGTAACCGCAGCAGCGAGCCGTTGCGCGCGCTGATCATTGATTCCTGGTTCGACAACTACCTGGGCGTGGTATCGCTGATCCGCATTGTCGATGGTGAGGTGCGCAAGGGCGACAAGATCAAGGTCATGTCCAGCGGTCAGATTCACCAGGTGGATCAGCTCGGGGTGTTTACCCCCAAACGCCATCCCACCGATCATCTGGCCAACGGTGAAGTCGGCTATCTGGTGGCCAGCGTCAAGGATGTACACGGTGCACCGGTGGGCGATACCCTGACCCTGGCCAAAGGCGGGGCGGAACAGCCGTTGCCCGGCTTCATGGTCATGCAACCGCGGGTGTTTTCCGGGCTGTTTCCGGTGTCCGCCGACGATTATGCCGATCTGCGCGAAGCGCTGGAAAAGCTGCGCTTGAACGATGCCGCACTGCAGTTCGAGCCGGAAACTTCAGATGCGCTGGGCTTCGGCTTTCGCTGTGGCTTTCTCGGCATGCTGCATCTGGAGATTGTGCAGGAGCGGCTGGAGCGTGAATACGGCATTGATCTGATCACCACTGCGCCAACAGTGATTTATGAGCTGCTGCTGACCGATGGTGAGGTGATCAAACTGGAAAACCCGTCGGCAATGCCCGCAGTCAACAAGATCGACGAGATCCGCGAGCCGATCATCAGCGCCAACATTCTGCTGCCGCAGGAGTTTGTCGGTGCTGTCATTACCTTGTGTGAACAAAAGCGCGGACGCCAGATACAGATGCGTTATCTGGGCAAGCAGGTGTCGATTGTGTATGAACTGCCGATGGCTGAAGTGGTGCTGGATTTCTTTGATCGGCTGAAGTCGATCAGCCGCGGTTATGCCTCGTTTGACTACCAGTTCGAGCGTTACCAAGCCGGTCCGTTCGTGCGCGTGGACATCCTCATCAACGGCGAGCGCGTGGATGCGCTGTCGCTGGTGGTGCATCGCAGCGATGCTGAGCGCCGCGGGCGCGAGATGGCAGAAAAAATGCGCGAACTGATCCCGCGGCAGATGTTTGACGTCGCCATTCAGGCCGCCATCGGCAGCCATGTCATTGCGCGCAGCAACGTCAAGGCGCTGCGCAAGAACGTCACCGCGAAATGTTACGGCGGTGATGCAACGCGCAAGCGCAAGCTGCTGGAAAAACAGAAAGAAGGCAAAAAGCGCATGAAGCAGGTTGGCCGGGTGGAGATTCCGCAGGAAGCTTTTCTGGCCGCACTGGACACGTCGAATTAACCGACTCTGGCGAAAAATAAATCGGATAGCAAAGCATGCATTTTAATTTCACCCTGATACTGACCTTGCTGGTGTTTGTCACCCTGCTGCTGTGGCTGATGACCAGGTTTGTGCTGCAGCCAAGACGTCGGCAACGTCTCGCCGATGGACATCAGGATGTGCCGAAAAGCTGGCAGGTGATCGAATACATCGGCTCGTTTTTTCCGGTGCTGTTGTTCGTCTGGATACTGCGGTCTTTTTTGTTCGAGCCGTTTCGCATTCCCTCCGGCTCCATGATTCCGACCTTGACGGTGGGCGATTTCATCGTTGTCAACAAATACAGCTATGGCGTCAGGCTGCCGGTGCTGAACACCAAGGTGATGGATGTCGGTCAGCCCGAGCGTGGTGATGTGGTGGTGTTTCGCTACCCGCTGGACGAGTCGATGAACTACATCAAGCGGCTGGTGGGGTTGCCCGGTGACCGCATCACCTATCGCGACAAGGTGCTCTACATCAACGGCGAGCAGGTCAGGCAAACCGCCAATGGTTACTATGCCGAGTCTACCGGTGGCTGTTATCCGCCGGGCATGCCATCAGCGATACGGCTGGAAAAGCTGGGTGATGTTGAGCATGAACTGCTGGTCAACGATGCCCGGGGGCGTGCTCCGCAACAATCATGGGTGGTGCCGGAAGGGCACTTTTTCATGATGGGCGACAACCGTGACTGCAGCCAGGACAGTCGCTACTGGGGCTTTGTGCCGGAGCAGAACCTGGTTGGCCAGGCCAAGTTTATCTGGTTCCACTGGCTGGAATTCGATCGCATCGGCGAGGCTATCCGCTGAATATGGAACCAAGGGTATGTCAGTCTGTACTGACTCATTTCTGATATCAGGCATAATAAAGTCAAATTCAGCAACGGAAACAACATCATGAAACACAACGCAAGCACGCATACAAAATCATTGCGCAGCAAATGTGTCAGCGGCCAGCAACAGGGTCTGACCTTCATCAGCTTTCTTATCGTCCTGATTGTGCTGATGTCGGTGGGCTATCTCGGACTCAAAATGGTGCCGCATTACATCAACTTCTACTCGGTCAAGAGCTCGATGAACGCGGTGGCTGAGGAAAGCCGCATAGAAGCGATGAGTGTGGCGCAAATGCGCAGCAATCTGTTGCAGAAGCTGAACATCAATTTCATTACCAACATCAGATCTCAGGACATCAAATTCGCGCGCACCTCCAGAGGCAACCTGATGACAGTGGACTATCGCACCTGCGAAAGCATCGTCGCCAATGTCGAGGCTTGCATGGACTTCAAGCACAGCGTGACACTGGGTCTGGGGCGCTGATGCCCGATAGTGGCATTGACCCGATGGTTGCCTTGCAGTCACGTCTTGGCTATCAATTTTCCGACCGCAGTCTGCTGCAACAGGCGCTGACCCACAGCAGCCACGGTAACCAGCACAACGAACGCCTGGAGTTTCTCGGCGACAGCCTGCTCGGGGCCGGCATCAGCATCCTGTTGTATCAGGCCTACCCGCACGAGGACGAGGGGGCTTTGAGTCGGCTGCGCACACGCCTGGTGCGCGGTGAAACACTGGCTGAAATTGCCCGCGAACTGGCGCTCAGCGATGGCCTCCGTTTGGGTCTGGGCGAACGCAAGTCGGGCGGGCGATTGCGTGCCTCGATTCTGGCCAACAGCTTTGAGGCGCTGCTGGCAGCCATTTATCTGGATGGTGGGATAGATGCTGTGCTGCTGGTCATTGAGCGCTTGTATGTTGAGCGCATTGCCGCACTGCCCAGCGCTGACAGCCTCAAAGATGCGAAAACCCGTTTGCAGGAGTTGTTGCAGGGACAGGGTCTGGGCTTGCCACAATACCAGTTGGTAGCACAGTCCGGTCCTGATCATGAGCGCAGTTTTATCGTCAGTTGCCAATTGCCTGATAGCAGCAAGGACTGGCGCGCGCAGGCCTCCAGCCGGCGCAAAGCCGAGCAGAAAGCCGCGGCGGCGGCGCTGCAGTCGCTGCAGTCATGACGGAACACGACATCAACGCCAGGCTAACGCTGCAATCGCAGTCATCTGTGGCCGCAGATTATCGCTGCGGCTTCATTGCCATCGCCGGACGTGCCAATGTCGGCAAATCCACCTTGCTCAACCGTCTGGTTGACGATGATGTCAGCATTGTCACGCACAAACCGCAGACCACCCGCCACAAGATCAACGGCATACTGACGCTGGCGCAGGCGCAGATGGTGTTTGTCGATACCCCCGGCCTGCAGCAGCGCAGCGGGCTGGCGCTGAATCGCAGCATGAACAAGGCGGTGCACCAGGCCGTCGCCGATGCCGATGTCATTTTGTTTCTGGTCAGCGCCGGGCGCTGGCAGAGCGAAGATGAAAAAGTGCTGCAACTGCTGCGCCAGGCCAGCACGCCGGTGTTGCTGGTGGTCAACCAGATCGACCGCATGCGCGACCGCGAGCAGTTGTTGCCGTGGCTGGATCAGCATGCCCGCGATCCCTTGTATCAGCAGGTGTTTCTGCTCAGCGCGCTGCGTGGTGATGGCGTCGATGCGCTGGTGCAGAGTCTGCCGGACCATCTGCCCTTGTCGCCACCGTTGTACCCGGATGATCAATACTGTGACCGCAGCGTGCGCTTCCTCTGCGCCGAATTGATCCGCGAACAATTGCTGCGGCGCATGCACAAGGAACTGCCTTACGGGATGCATGTCGAGATTGAGGAATTTGATGAAACCAGCAAGCCGGTGCAGATGGGTGCCGTGATCTGGGTGGATCGGGACAGCCACAAGGGCATGCTGATCGGCAAAGGCGGACAGAATCTGAAGCAGATCGGGCGCGCCGCGCGCCAGCGCATCGAGAAGCTGCTGGATGCGCATGTGCACTTGCGCTTATGGGTGCGGGTGCAGCAGGGCTGGACTGACAGCGACAGCATGCTGCAGCAAGGCGGGCTGTTGAGTGAGTGAGCCGCGGCGTCATGATCGCGCCGGCGGCATGCGCAACGTGATGTCATGAGTGCGCACGATCTGCATGCGGCGGTGTTGTTGCATCGCCGCGACTGGCGTGAATCCAGCGCCTTGCTGGAATTGTTCACGCATGAGCATGGCCGCATGGGTGCGGTGGCACGCGGCTGGCGCAAACGACCGGGCTGGGCGGCCAGCCTGCAGCCCTTTCAAATGCTCATGCTAGGCTGGTCGGGGCGTGGCGAGTTGCGCAATCTGCGTGCCGTTGAGCCGACCGCACAGCAATGGCTGCTGCAAGGCCGGCGGCTGTATTGCGGCCTGTACATGAATGAATTGCTGTACAAGCTGTTACCACGCCAGCAGGCCGAGCCGGACATGTTTCATGGTTATCTGCAAGCACTCGATGCACTGGCAGCGGGCGCAGCGGAAGCGCCGACGCTGCGCATCTTTGAAAAAAATCTGTTGCTGGCACTGGGTGTGGCCTTGCCGCTGTCGGTGCATGATGAGGTCATTGAGGCAGCCGCCAGCTATCGTTTCGAGCCCGGCCAGGGTCTGCACAAGCTGCCGCCGCTGGCAGCGGCGACTGATGCCGCCGTGATCAGCGGCGACGCACTGCTGGCGCTGCAACGCGAGCAGTTCACCGCGCCGGGACAGCTTGCTGCCTGTCGCCGCCTGCTGCGGCTGGCGCTGGAGACGGAACTGGAAGGCAAAACGCTGCACAGTTATCATCTGTTGCAACAGGCCCATTCACAGGATAAGCCGCTGGAGAATTCCGCATGAGCATGCCCGGACAGGTTTTGTCATGACACCGCGCAGGATACGCCTTGGCGTCAATATTGACCATGTGGCCACGTTGCGCCAGCAGCGTGGCACCCGCTATCCGGATGTGCTGCAGGCGGCGCAACTGGCGATGCAGCATGGCGCCGATCTGATCACGGTGCATCTGCGTGAGGATCGACGCCACATCCAGGACGCCGATGTGCACGACATTCGCCAGCATGTAGCGGCACCGCTGAATCTGGAAATGGCGCTGACCGACGAGATGCTGGCCATCGCGCTTGAACTGCGGCCGGACTGGGTCTGTCTGGTGCCGGAGCGACGTCAGGAATTGACCACCGAAGGCGGCCTGGACGTGATGGCGGCGAAAAGCCGCATCCAGACTGCGGCAGCGAAACTGCGCGCGCTTGATATCCGCCTGTCATTGTTCATTGATGCTGATCCGCAACAGCTTGCGGCCGCTGCCGAGTGCGGCGCCAGCGCGGCGGAACTGCATACCGGTGAGTATGCCGATGCCCCGGAAGAGCAGCAACAGGCGGCATTGTCACGCCTGCAACAGGCCGCCAGTGTGGGCAGTGAATTGGGTTTGGGCGTGCATGCCGGCCATGGTCTGACGCTGGAAAACGTCGGGCCGATTGCAGCCATCAGCGAAATCGCCGAACTCAACATAGGCCACGCGATCATTGCCGAGGCGGTCTTTCACGGTCTGCCGCGCGCGATTGCCGATATGCGCGCTGCCATTGATCAGAGCTCGGTTGCTTGAGTGGTGCAAGCGGCGATATCGGATCAAGCGCCTGTATTGTGCTGCAAGGACTGCTGTAACAGGGCCGTGGCCTGCATGGCCTGCTCACGAAAATGCAGATGTGCCCGATGCATTGCCATCAGGTCATCCAGTGGGCCGGTCTCAAGCTGCTGACAGGCATCCGCGAGCATCTCGGCACCGGTGTAAGCTGCGCCGCCGGCCAGCTTGTGGGCGAGTTGTCCGGCTTGCTGCCAGTCGCCGCTGCGCACCGAATGCTGGATGCTGTTGATACTGCCGGGTAGCTCCTGCAGCAGTTTTTCGCGCAGGCTGTTGAGCAGGGCACGATTGTTGTCGACGCGCTGCAAGGCCTGCTTGTCGTTTAGCTGCTCGCTGATGTGCTGGCGAGTGCGGGCGGCAAGCAATGGTTGGCCGGGGTGTTCATTGATCAAAGCGATGTTGCTGATCAGCTCGCTGGCAGCAATCGGCTTGGTCAGAAAGCCGTCAAATCCGGCTGCCAGCAGACGATCCTGCTCGGTTTTGCGGGCATCGGCGGTGACCGCAATGAATAATGGTCGCAACGCGCCGTCGTTGCTTGCGCTGCGATAGTGCCGGCGGATTTCCTGCATCGCCTGCATACCATCATGACCCGGCATATGCAGGTCCAGCAAAACCACGTCATAGTGGTCAGCGCCGGCTGCTGCAATGGCCTGGGTGCCGTCCGCGACCACTTCCAAAGCTGCCACGCAAGGGGTCAGCACCCCTAGCAGGAAGTCGCGATTGATGTCATTATCATCGGCAGCCAGAATGGCCATTTCTGCTATCGGTTTGTCGATATGTGCCATAACCCTTGTCAATCCGAATGATCTGCAGTTTTTCCAGTTTAGAACAAAAATGCTCGGCGGTGAACCTCTCTGTTGGTCGCAAGGGGTTGCTGTGCGTGTTGCCGGGAGTGTGTCTGCCGCTGTTGTTGCTGACAGCGCCGCTGGTCAAGGCAGCGTTGCTGCTGGATTTACAGCAGTTGCAGTGGGGCCAGGTCAGCCTGGCAAAACTGCAGTTGCAGCAGCCGGATGCCACCGCCAGTGAAGACACACCGACATGGCAATTGCGGTTGCGCGATCTCAGTCTGGCCGATGTCATCAGACTTGATACTGAGCTGGATTGTCATGATCGCCGGGCGCCGGATCACCAGCGGCAGACAGGCGTCGACGCATGGTCCGGAAATTTGTCCACCAGCCTGCTGCAGTTGCAGTCCTGCAGTGACGGCGTGCTTCGGCTGCAGGCCCAGCCATCATCAGTTCATAGCAATACCGCTCTGCCGACTTTGACCGGCAGCTTCAGCTTTGCTGCGGCAACCGGCACGCTGTCGGTGGATCTGCCCGGCGCACAACTGCGCTTGACCGAGGCCAAAGACTGGAGCGTTCAACTGCAGTCGATGCCGCTGGCGTGGTTGCAGCAGCTTGTGCATGTAGATGCGCTGACCGCTCTGTTCAGCGCCGGGTCAAGCGGAGACAGCGAACACCTGCCCTGGCCGCGTGCAGGCACGCTGTCTGGAACAATGCAGGGGCAGTGGCCGAAAACTGCACAGGCCGCCACGCAGTGGCAGGCCAGGCTGCAGTTACAGGCGCTGGAGCTGGACAACGCCGCTGGTGATATCGCCGCCGCCGGGGTGGCGCTGGATGTGCAGATTGAGGCCGAAAAACCCGCTGTTGAGAAGCGTTGGGCGATTCGCACCGACGCCCAGTGGCGCGCAGGTGAATGGCTGTTTGGCGCTTTCTATCTGCCGCCACCAGCAGCGCCGGTAAGCCTGGCCGTGACCGCCGGCTGGTTGCCGGCCAGCGACACGGAGATGATGGAACTGGAAGTGACGCAACTGCACTGGCAACATGATCAGGTGCTGGAGCTGCAGGCTGCAGCAAGCTGGCGCGGCGCGGCGCAGAACGCCCAGGCAGAAAAGCAGGCAGGTCGGCTGGCAAATTTTATCCCGCAGCAATGGCAGATCAGCAAGCTTGCAGTGATGTTGCCGGCGTTTCAGGATGCGTATCTGAATGGCTGGCTTCAGACACAAGGCATGGCCGATCTGATCCGGTCCGGCACGCTTGAGCTGGAATCCAGCGGCCAGCAACTGGCAGCAGGCCTGCGCCAGCACAGCCTTATCCAGTTGTCAGATGTCAAGCTGGAAGATCCCGGCGGACGTCTGGCTGCGACCGGGCTTGCGGCCGACATTGACTGGCAGTCGAATCCGAACGGATCCACCAGTGCGGCGGCGTCTCAGCTCAGTTGGCAGACATTGCAGATCAGACAATTGCCGCTTGCCGCCACCACCCTGGATTTCACCTTGTCTGGGCAGGATCTGCAACTGCAGCGCGACAGCATGATCCCGGTGCTGGATGGCGGCATTGTGCTGCATGATCTGCATCTGCAGCGGTTTCTCGCCGCTGATGGCGACATCATTCTGGATGCGGAAATTGTTCCGATTTCATTGGGTCAACTCGCTGCAGTGATGGGCTGGCCCGCATTTGCCGGCGAGCTGTCCGGCAGCATTCCCGGGATCAGCCGCGAGCAGGGCATCTGGAGCATGAACGGACAGATTGAACTGGCACTGTTCCAGGGCCGCGTGGTGATCAGCGGACTCAGTCTGGAACGACCACTTGGCGTGTTGCCGGTGCTGCAGGCCAGCGTCTGGGCCGAGCGTCTGCAGCTCGAACCGCTTACCGAGGTGTTTGATGTCGGCCGCATCACCGGACCGATAGATGCCTATGTGCGAGATTTGCGCCTGCTGGACTGGCAGCCGGTCAGCTTCAATGCCTGGCTGCAGACGTCGTCAAAACCCAAAGTGCCGTTGCGCATCAGTCAGCGTGCGGTGGATACCTTGTCCAGCGTTGGCGGTGGCATCGGCAGTGGCCTGCAGGCCAGCGTGCTGCGCCTGTTCGAGTCGTTTCGCTATCAGCGCCTGGGCTTGTCCTGTCAGCTCAGCTACGGCATCTGCGCAATGGACGGCATCGAGGACGCTGCCGATGGCCAGGGGTTTTTGCTGGTCAAAGGCGGCGGCTTGCCGCACCTGGATGTGGTGGCGTACAACCGGCGGGTGGACTGGCAGCGTTTGCTGACACAGTTGCGTGCTGCGATTGAATCGGAAGGCGCGAAAGTGCAGTAGCTTTCAAGTCTTCCTTGTCGCATCGATCTCTGCCAGCAACTCACGCGCATGCTGCAGACTGCTGGCGCTGTTCTCGCCGTTGAGCATGCGCGCCTGCTCTTTTATGCGTTAATGACCTTGCAGGTACAGATTATGGGTGTGGATGTCCCGAGATTTTGCATGGATGTCCCGAGATTTATTTTCCCGAGATTTATTTCGAGATTTCAGCCCTGACCTCGGCCAAGCTCTAACGTTTGAGCTCAGCGGCGGCCCATCAGGGCCGTCATCTGGAGCGAATTGTTAGACAGCTGCCGGATCAATGACTTTTGCCGCTCGCATTGCCCACTCTCGGTAGACCTCAGGCCCGGGATGAAAACCATCAGGTGCCATCAGCTTCTGATTTTCCGTAAATCGTAAGCTTAGGAAAGCAACATCTGACTCATTTGCAACCTCTTTTTTCAGAGCACTGTTAAAAGCGGTTGCTCTTGCGCCGAGCCACCAGCGCAGCGGTTGTGGTAATGACGGAAATCCATGTACTGGTGGCAGTCCACAGACCACCAACTTCTTGATGCCAAGTTGATCGCGAAGTTTTTGTCGAAGCTCAGCCTGTTGCGAAAGCCAAAGCTTGATTCCGATGCCGGAAGTTACGTCGTTAACGCCGAGCGACGTTATGCAGACTTCGTATGATTCAATCTTATGCTTTTTCAAGTGTCTCAATGTTGAAACTGTTGTTGCTCCCGTTCTCGCCACGAGACGCCATGTGACGGTACGCGACTTGCTTATCCGGCTCACTAACTGACCGGCAAGAGATTCGTGCATGGTCGGTGCGCCTACACCTGCTGCCGCCGAATCGCCGAGAATCAGCAGACGTAGGCCAGCGCCGTTCCCAGATGTACCTTCACGCAGGCCATCGGGCTCTGGCAGAACAGGAGTTGATCGCCGGACAGTCCGTCCTTGTATATAAAGGAGAGGTCCCAGCAAAATTCCAGTAACTTCATAATTCATGAAACCTCCTAATTCTCCAAGCGGTCTAACTTCTGGGTTAACTGGCGCGGCCACTGAGCCAACCCGGCTTTGCCGGCCCGGAGCTTACCCCGCGTCCGGTTGAACCTTTTGTTAGCGCTGGGATGCCAGAAACTTGTAGAGCTTTCGACAGACGGTGTCTAATTCCTTTTGCCATTCTTCTCTATCCAGGTAGATTAAGGGGCCATCCCCTCCAGACGTTGCTTCAAGGAGAAGCTGGTGCGCGTCTATTGAGGCATTATCCTCAACGGCTTTCTCAACAGCCCAGCCACCAAGTGCATGTAGAGCACCACTATTTCGTTGCTTTGTACTTTTCGATTTCTTATAGAGGTCAGTCGATTCCCAAAAACGCTGAAAAATGGCCATCAGCTCTCGGCCAATCTCGCCCTCCTTGGCAGGGGAAATTCCAATCCGCCAGTCGTCTGTCCAGGCTTCTGTAGGTTTCATTTTCTCTCAAGGGTGGTTTAAGATACCCATACTGCATAACCATTATCCTACAGTATTTTCAGTCATTTGCCATAGTCATCGGACTTGGTATTCGTGCAAGCTGAAGCCTGTTTTCATCGGGTTTTAGCATGACATTACCAAGATCAAGCTTGGTTTCACTGGCTTCCACGCCCTACTACCACTGTGTTGGGCGCTGTGTGCGCCGTGCGTTTCTGTGTGGGATCGATCAGTTCTCCGGACGCAGCTTTGAGCATCGTCGCGGCTGGATTGTGGAGCGTCTGGCTGTGCTTTCTTCAGTGTTTGCCATTGATGTGG
>CAZHRH010000037.1:0-16811 GCA_964534475.1 uncultured Wenzhouxiangellaceae bacterium | reverse complement strand
ATTGGTGCCGCAATCTATGCCCAAACCGGCGCCAGCGTGAAAGATCTGACGACAGGAGACTTTGCGCTGCGCAGCGATGCGGCCAATCCTGCATTGTTGATCGATGTCGACAATCGCGGCAACCGACATGTGCGCATGGATGGGATATGGACTCTTTGGCGCCGCGAAGCCTACCCGGGTGACGCAGGTTGGCAGCTGGACAGCGCCATGTTGCGGCCGGACGCAGCCTTGCCCGATGGCATGCTGGCGCTTGGCAAGCTGAGTTCCACGCCGGTGCTGCCGGGCACACGACGCACGCTGGTGACTGGTCTGGATCTGCCGCCAGCCGAGCAGCGCCAGTGGCCGCTGGAAGTGTTGCTGGTGGTGCGCGGCAGACTTGATGAGCAGCGATTGCAACAGCACATCGAGTTGTCGACAGCAAGCCTGTTCAGCGCGCAGGCAGAACCACAGCAAGACGACGACGGCGGCTAAATCGCGTTGTGCCGGTCACACCAGTTCATGATCATCAGCCAAGCCATGCGATGTGGGCTGCTGCTCCTGCTGGGGCTGCTGCAGCTGCCCCTGCTGGCCGCGCCGCTGCAGACAGCAACGCGCTGGTCCGGAGCCAGTCCGGAACTGTTCATCGTGCCGTTGCTGATCAATGATCGGGAAGAGCGTGGAGAAATAATCCTGGCACTGGACCAGTCCAGCGGTGCCGAATACATCGAAATCGACGCGTTTGCGGCAGCGCTCAATATCGGTCTCAGCAGTGGCATCGATGATGGTGTGCATAGTCTGCAGCTGCAGACACCGATCGGTACCGCCCTGATCCCGACCACGGCGGTGCGTGAACTGGATGGGGGCCGCATGGTTTTGTTGCCGGTACTGGCTGAGCGGCTCGCGAGTCCGCTGGAGTTTGATCGTCAGCAGTTTGCCCTGAGCATGTCGCCAGCCTGGTCCTTGCGCCAGCCGCTGGATCCGCAGGAGATCGTGCAGCCGCAAGTGCAGGCCGACATCACTGCCGGCGCGGCCAATGTGTCGTTTCTGCGCAACGAAATTTTGCATCGCGATGATCGCAATGCCAGCACCACTTCCATTATCACCGACACCGGTGGCAGTCTGGCCGGTGGTTTCTGGCAGGCGCGAGTACGCGACTACATCGAATCCGATCCATTTATCGAGGACTACGCCTGGGTGCGCGACAGCGGCAGCAAACGATATTTCATCGGCAATCAGACCACTTCTTTGAACACCCTGCTGGGTGGATTCGAATTTACCGGTGCCCAGTTGGCGCTGACCAACCGCGACATCGGCCTGTTCACCGAAGGGCTCGGCCAGAGCCAGTTCATCGGCAACCAGCGCGGCTCGATCCGCTCCTTTATTGGCGAGGGCCCGCCCGGTGGTCTAGCCCAACTGCGCATCGAAAACCGGGTCACCGCCAGCGACGTTATTTCACTGGACGGACGCTTCGAATTCCGCGATGTGGTACTGCCCTCAGGCGGCGTGGTGCAGATCGAAGTCTGGGTGTTCGAGCGCGGCAATGAGGGCTCACCGGTGGAAATCATCGATTTCAGTGGCTTCAACACCAATCAGACCCTGCCAGCCAGGGCGATGCTGCTGCGCACAGGCATCGGAGTGGATGCAAATCTGCTCGAAGCACAATCCGGACAGACCAATCTGGCCGCATTCATGGATGTGAAGTATGCGCTCAATGACCGCTTCACAACGCAAGCCATCTATCAGCGCCAGAACAACATCGACACCGGCATGGCCGGTATGCAGGCCAATTTCGACACTGTGGGTTTCATCTCGGCACAGGTGGCGCAGGCAGACGGGCTGACCGGCTGGCGGGTGGAGCTGGACAATCGTCAGCAGCACCTATTCTGGCGCGGTTACGCGCAGCGCACGCCGCGTGGCTGGCAGGGCTTTGATGATCGTCTGGATGATACCTTTGCCGAAGTCGGTTATCGTTTCAACGATCAGTGGCAGGCATCGCTGATCGGGCGTGATTTCAACACCGATCAGCGCAGTTTTGATTTTTTACTGCCGGGGCTGGAATGGCGCCCCAATATGCAGTGGTTGTTGCGAGCCCGACCGGATTTTGATGGCGATTACACGGTGCAGGCTTTCTGGCGTCCTAATCGCAGCAATGACCTCAGTGGCATCTTCAATGAGGATGAGTCAATCCTGCAGTGGGTGCATCAGTTCAACCAGCGTGACAACCTGTTTCTGCAACTCTCGGATCGTGATCGTGCCGGTGAGCGGGTGGCGCTGACCTGGCGACGTGCGGCGCTGGGCACCGGCAGTCTGGGCTGGGCGGTGGGGGCATTGGTGGGCAACGACATCTTCGGCTTTCTGCTGCAGGCCGATTACGAATTCACCCCCGGTTTGCGCGCCCGCGCCGAGGCATTGCGCGATCCATTCTCGGCCGCTTTTGGACAACCCGCAGACACCGTGTTCACTTTGAGCCTGGTGGCCGATTTCAATCTGGCCGGTGGAGTCTCCCGCGGTGCGTTCCGCCGCGCACTGGTAGATCGCGGCGTCGTCGCCGGCAGCATCGAACTGCCGCCCGCCGCCGAACTGCAAGGCTTTGATCTGAGCGGTGTGACCATCATGGTTGATGGTCAGGTGCGTACCCGCACCGAGTCCAACGGCAGCTTCACGATCCAGTTCATGCCGCCGGGCCTGTACCGGGTCAAGCTGGATCTGGATGGCCTGCCGCTGGAGCTGGTGCCGGTGAAGGATCAGTTCTGGGTGCGGGTCAGCGCCGGCGCGGTGAGCCGCGTGCGCTTTGTCACCGAACTACGGCTGGGGTTTGCCGGCCAGGTGCAAGGCCGCGGTGATTGTGGTATGCCCGCTACAGCGCTTGATGTGCTGGATAGCGCCGGCGACATGGTCACGCGAGTGCTGACCAATCAGTTCGGCTTCTACCGCGTTGATGGACTGGCGCCGGGCCGCTACCGGATACGCATCGGCGCTGCGCCAGAAACCGCGGTTTCGGTGCAACTGAGCAACGATTTTGCATTCGGACAGAATATCAACACTTCTCTTGAATGTCCGGTAATGGAGGACGAACCATGATGAACAGGTATCGCTTACTCGTGCTGGCGACGCTGGTGCTGAGCACATGCTCCGGCAGGGTGGCAGCCCAGTTGCTGCCCAACGGCAGTTTTGAAAACGGCCTGAACAACTGGACCACGGGTTTTCAGGGGCAGGTGGAAAGCCTGACGGCCGGCGCTTTCACCGGCAACCCGCCTGCGGTACCTGACGGGACCCGCGTCGCCCTGCTCAGCAGCGGGCCCGGCAATGTCGGCGGCGGGGCGCTCAACATCGACGGCAATGGCATCAACGAGGACGATACCACCACGCTGGATACCACGCTCATATTCAACTTCGCTCCAGCGGTGCTGCGCTTTGAATGGGCCTTTGCCACTTCTGAAGAAAATTCAGCGGGGACATTCGATGATGTCTTCGGTCTGCTGCTGAACAACCAGTTCGTTTTCACCGGCAGCGTCAACAAGCCCGGTGGTGTCTCGCCGTTTCCCGATGCACCACCGAGCCTGCCGCCAGGTGTGGTGGTGAACAGCCCCGGCGTCACCAACAACTCCAACTTTTCGGACGGTATCTCCCCGTTCAGCAGCGCCTGCGTCGACATCCCCGGTGCCAGCAATGGCAACAACAGCATCCCACTGCGGTTTTTTATTGCCGATCAGGGCGATGCGCTGTTTGATTCAGGATTACTGCTGGATGACGTGCAGTTAGACCGCAGTTGCCTGCCGCCTGGCGAGGTTTTTCTGCAGCAGCTCACCACCACAGTGAAGGAGCTGCCGCTGGAGGTCAAAAACGGTGCCCTGGTGCAGCGCTTTATTGCCAACGGCCAGGCTGCGGCCGCAAGCGACGGCAGCGTGGTGGCGTTTATATCCAATGCCGATCTGACCGGCGATAATCCGTCCCATATCCAGCAGGTGTACAGCTTCGCAGGCGGTGCTTTCCAGCGCGAATTGGCGTTTACCAACAGTTGCGAGCCACCCGATCCCTGCGCAACCGTGCAGGATCTGGATATTTCCCGCAACGGGCGCTGGATCGCCGTCGCCGCCCGTGCTACCGACGGCGACAATCTGGAGATCTACCGCATTGATCGCAACACCTCCACTGTCCTGCAGATCACCAGCACCAGCGGCTGTGACAACACTGCGCCGTCGATCAACAACAATGGTTCCGGCATCGCCTTTCTCAGCAACTGCCCTGACTTTCTGACCCAGGGCGGCGGCAATATGAAGATGGTGCTGTGGAACAACGGCAGCTTTATCAACAGCGCTGCGGCCAGTACTTGCCGTGATTACGCACCGGCGGTCAATGGCAACAACAACCGCCGCTTTACAGCGTTTGCGTCGAACTGCAACCACGGCGGGCTGAACGCCGCCAACACCATGCGCGTGTTCCGGTTCGACCGCAACACCGGCAACTTTGCGCTGGTGGACAACCCTGTTGCCGGTTTGAGCGATGTGGTCGATATCAATCGCAATGGCAACCTGATTGTCTATGTGGCCGATGATGGCGGGATGCAGTCGGCCTTTCGCCGCAATATGGGTCAGATGCAAGCGGAGTTGATGGGCGCCAGTGACCCACTGGCACCGGTCATCGGCGTGCGTATCATCGATGAAAACGACGGTGATGATCTGGCGCTGGAGCGGCTTGATGTGCTGACCGGTGCGTCTGTCCTGTGGCATGTCGATGCCACCACCCAGGTCAGTACATCGGTCGCTGTCGGCAGCTTCGATGGTGGCTTCAGCATCTCCCGCAGCGGCGCGGTGCGCTGGATTCATTTCGCCAGCGGCGAAGACCCGGTCGGCCAGAATGGCGCGCCGGATGAAAATATTGAACTGTTCCAGGCGAGGATAGAACCATGAAGCGACGCTTATCCAACCTGATGCTGCGGCAACTGCCACTACTGGCCGCTATGCTGGGTCTGCCGGTGGCGGCCCAGGAGCGGCCAATAAACAGCTTTGCCGACGATGTCTTTGGCTATCAGATCGCCAGCGACAGCCAATGTCCGGCGCAGTGGATCGACCCCTCAAGCGGTGAGCAACTGGTTTTGCAGGCCGCGGACGCAGATTTCCCGGCCACCGATGACGGCGCTGCGGTCGTAGTGCTGGATTGGGCTTTTGAGTTCTATCAGCAGTTGCACCAGCAACTGGTGGTCTCCAGCAATGGATATGTGACCTTTGCCGACAGCCTGCAGGCCGAAAACGGCGGCGATTACAGCAACGATTGTGCGCTACCGACGGTGCCGGACAATGATGCCACTGCGGCCGGGCGCATCATGGTCTGGCACGATGATCTGCAGGGCGCCAGCGGCGACCTCACGGCGGCGCAATTCACTGACTGCCCGCGGCCGGGTCGACTGCCCGGTGATGCCTGCAGCGTGATCAGTTGGCACAACTGGGGCGTGCTCAATGGCATCGCCGATGGTCTGGATTTTCAACTGTTGCTGTATCGGCGCGCCCGCGATGTGGTGCTACAGTATGGCAACAGCTTGCCGGACAGCAGCTCGGCCACCATCGGCATGCAGCAGCAGCGCTTGCTGACGGCAGTCAACGCGGCTTGCAATGTAGCTGATGCGGTAGCGCCGGACACAGCGATCTGCATAGAACATCCATTGCCGCCGCTAACGCTGTTTCGCGACAGCATGGAGGATGGTTTGCAAGCCAGGCGTCCGGCGTTGGAGCTTATTGAGTGATCTGTCCTGCTGTACCTTCAGGCCTCTGAGTCGGCGCTGCCATGCTGCAGCAAATGTACATCGCGCTGCGGGAACGGAATGGTGATATCGTGCTCGACAAAAGTGTCGTTGACCGCCATGTACAACTCGTGGCTGATCATGCCGCGCTGCTCCGGTTTGTGGATCCAGCACAACAGCTCAAAATCCAGGCTGGAGTCGCCGAACGCACGCATGCGTGCACGCGGCTCCGGATCCTTGACCACCGTGTCATGGTCTTTGGCCACGCCTTCGAGAATACGCGTGACTTCGTGCACATCACTGCCGTAGGCGACACCGACCGCCAAGCGGATGCGTGACAATGGCGTCGGCCCGCCGCTTTCGTTAATGATGCGGGAATTGGCGATCAGCGCATTGGGAATGGTAATCTCCAGATCATCGCGCGTCAGAATGCGCGTACTGCGCAAGCCCACGGCAATAACCTTGCCGCGATCGCCGCTGTCGAGATTGACGTAATCTCCGATCTGGTAGGGTGCATCGGCGACGATGGAAACACCGGCAAACAGGTTGGCCAACGTGTCGCGGGCGGCAAAACCGATGGCTATGCCCAGGATACCGGCTGAAGCCAGCCAGGCGGCCGGATTGATGCCCCACAGAATCAACAGGATGTAGCTGGCCAGCGCCACCAGCAGCACCATGGCGATGATATTAAACAACGGCAGCGTTCTCGGTTCCACCACCGGAAAACGATGATGCTGGCGACTGAGCAGTTCCAGCAACAGTTTGCTGACCGGAATAAACGCCTGGAACCAGCTGATCACCACCACCGAGGCGAGCAGATTGCCGACCACAACAAACCAGCCGCCACCGTCACTGAGCGGCCGCAGTGCCAGCATGACGAACAGCAGTAGCACGGTCACATACACGGGACGTTGCACCCGTTCCATCTCGGCAATGTGACGAGCCGCACCCAACTTCGTCAGCGAGGTGCGGATGGCACGACCGACCAGCCAGCGCGCCAGCTTGGCCAAAAGCCAACCCAGCAGCAGCAGCACGATGGAGCCAATCAGCGGGTACTGTTCGACCAGCACCCAGGCCTGCAGCAGTGGCTCCGGTACCAGTTCGCGGAACTGGTCCATGCGCTCGCCAAAGGTTACCCCGGTAATGATCTCGGTGTCATTGCCGTTACCGTTACCGGAACCGGTTCCTTGTTGCTGCAGTTGCAGGCCGGGAAATCTCATACTGACGAGGGTTGCTGCATTGCCAGGCCGCACCACGCTGCAGGCGCGTGCTTGCACGCGCATAGCTCAGTTTGCACTGGCTGCTCAGGTGCGCCTGCAAGCAAGCTAAGCCAGCAGGCAGACAGTAACTGCGATGGCATCAGCCTGACACCACCTGCACGCCGCTGTCGGCGGTGCGTTGCTGGTATAACTCGCTCAAGCGCTGCGTCAGCGCAAACGGCTGCCGGCCGATGCTGCGGCCATCGATGTTCGTGATCGCAGCCAGCTCACCCATGGTACCGGTGCAGAAGGCCTCGTCGGCGCGATAGAACTCGGTCAGCGACAGATTCTTGATCTCGAACGGAATATTTTCGCAGCGACAGATGTCCAGCACGGTCATGCGCGTGATGCCCTCCGGACAGGCATGCGTGTGCGGTGTAAACAGCTTGCCGGCATGTACCAGAAACAGGTGGGTGGCGTTGGTTTCGGCAACAAAGCCCTGGTAATCGAGCATCAGCGCATCGTCGGCTCCGGCATGATTGGCCTCGATTTTGGCCAGGATCGACTGCAGCAGATTGGCGTGATGAATTTTCGGATCCAGACAATCCGGCGGAAACCGGCGCACGCTGCTGGTGATCAGCGCCAGGCCGGACTTGTCATACACCGGGGCCTTGTGCTCGGCCAATACGATGAGCGTCGGGCCGGACTGATTCAGGCGCGGATCCATGCCCGAAGTCACCTTTACCCCGCGCGTCAGCGTCAGCCGGATATGCACGCCATCGTGCATGCTGTTGGCCTGCAGTGTTGCCCGAATCGCGCTGATGATGTGATCATCGTCTGGAATGTCGGTAAACGCCAGCGCCATGGCCGATTCGCGCAATCGCTGCAGATGCTCGTGCAGGGCAAATATACGGCCCTGATAGACGCGCAGGCCTTCCCACACCGCATCGCCGCCCTGTACGGCGCTGTCAAACGGCGAAATGGCAGCCTCATCCCGATGCATCAACTGGCCGTTGATGTTGACGATCAGATCTTTGTTACGGTCATCAAATGTTTGTTGCATGGCAGTCAGCTTGCCGGCTGGCGCAAGCGCCGCTGGTACAGATATTGATAATAGTCAAGACACTGATCATACACTGCCTGCAGGTCTGCGTTAAGCTTCACCGGGCGTTGCGCCGGTGCCTGCTGGAAGCCGGTGGATTGTTCCACGCTGGCATACCAGTGCTCCGCCCAGACGCCATCGCTTGCGCGCCGGCCTTGCGGCCAGTGCAGCATATCGGCGCTGAATTTGATGTTGAGCAACCCACACCAGCGTCGCAGCATGGCTTCCGGCTGTGTCAGCAGATCGCTGGCATCAATGACCAGCGGATCAGTACCACAGCGGTCGCGGATATGCTGGAACAGTTGATACTGCTGCGGCAGGCCGGTGTCCTGCAGCCGTGGCCGGGAAATCACCTTCTGCAGCGAAGCCAGCATGGCATCGGGCCGACGCAATAAAAACACGTGGCTGAGCTGCATCAGCCAGTCGCCATACATGTCGGCAAACAGGTGGTGGGCCATGTGTTTTTGATAGAAGATGCATTTATCTGCCGGCAGCTCGGCCAGCAGCGTGGTGGCGACATCACACCAGTCATTGGGCTGGCTGGCGAGTATCTCGGCGCGTCCCGGATGTTGCAAGCCGGTGCGCTTGAGATAATGCGCATAAAACGGCTCATCCACGACCACAGTATCGCTGCGCTGACCCCAACTGCGCAGCATCGCGGTGGAGATATTGCGCGGGCCCGACCACACCGTCAGTCGCAGCACTGTGGTCATCGGTCTGCGCCTGCTGCGAGTCGGCACGTTGCTGACATCAAGTGGGTAATTAGCATATAAATGCCGGGAAAATGCAGCAATTGGTATATAAATTCATGAAAATGACTGGACTTATCAAGCTGCATGTTGCACACTTCACAATGACATATCAACAGCTACACTACCGGGAAATCAAGACAATGGCCAGCATTCTGCTGCTAAACGGTCCAAATCTGAATCTGCTTGGCAGCCGCGAGCAGTCGATTTATGGCGACACCAGCCTGGCCGACATTGTGGCCGCTAGCGAGCGCTTCGCTGCCACCTGCGGCTTTGCCATTGAACAGCATCAGCACAACGCCGAGCATCAACTGATCGAGCGCATTCAGCAATGCCGCGACCGCGACATCTGCGGCATCGTGTTCAATCCGGCTGCGTTCACCCACACCAGCATCGCCCTGCGTGATGCCCTGCTGGCAGTGCGGCTGCCGTTTGTCGAAGTGCATCTGAGCCAGCCGCTGGCGCGGGAATCGTTTCGCCATGTGTCTTATTTCAGCGACATCGCGCTGGGCACGATCAGCGGTTTTGGCGTCGACAGTTACCTGCTCGGGCTGCAGGCGCTGATCAACCATCTCGACGCCGCTGCCGGCAACACGCAAACACAACCCGCCATGCAAGCCTGATGGCATGACGGTAGCGCACCGACCAATGATGGAACCAATATGGACATACGCAAAGTCAAAAAGCTGATCGAGCTGCTGGAGGACTCCAATCTCAGCGAGATCGAGATTCATGAGGGCGAAGAATCGGTGCGACTGTCACGGCAGACGCAGACCGTCTATGCGCCGCAGCCAGCAGTACCAGCGCCTGCGGCCACCACGCCGGCACCGGCTGCTGCTGAATCAGCCGCCGGCGACAGCAGCGCAGCAGCAGACGCCAACGGCGGTCTGCCACCTGGCCACATCGTGCGCTCGCCCATGGTGGGCACCTACTATGCTTCGCCAACACCGGAATCGGAGCCATTTGTGACCATGGGCCAGAAAGTCAACCAGGGCGATACTTTGTGCATTCTCGAGGCAATGAAGATGTTCAACCAGATCGAAGCCGATCATTCCGGCAAGATCATCGCCATCCTGTGTGAAAACGGCGAGGCGGTGGAGTACGACCAGCCGCTGTTCGTCATCAACTGACGGCTGCACACATGACCATCGACAAGATCCTGATCGCCAATCGCGGCGAAATCGCGCTGCGCATTTTACGCGCCTGTGCGGCCATGGGCATCCGCACGGTGGCGGCGCATTCCACCATTGATCGCAACCTCAAACACGTTGGCATGGCCGATGAAACCGTCTGCATCGGTCCTGCGCAATCAGCACAGAGCTACCTGAACATCCCGCTGATCATCGCCGCCATGGAGCTCACCGAAGCCCAGGCGGTGCATCCCGGTTACGGTTTTCTCGCCGAGAACGCCGATTTTGCCGAGCGCGTGGAGCAAAGCGGCTTCATCTTCATCGGCCCACGCGCCGAGACCATTCGCATCATGGGCGACAAGGTCTCCGCCATTCGCGCCATGCGCGAGGCCGGCGTGCCCTGTGTGCCCGGCTCGGATGGCCCACTGCCGGAAGACGCAAGTCGCTGTCATGCCATCGCCGATGGCATCGGTTTTCCGGTGCTGATCAAGGCCGCTGCCGGCGGCGGCGGCAAGGGCATGCGTGTGGTGCATGAACCGGCCAAGCTGATTGAATCCATCCAGCTCACCCGCCAGGAAGCAGGCAACGCGTTTGGCGACAGCACCGTGTACATGGAAAAATACCTTACTAATCCGCGCCACATCGAAATCCAGGTGCTGTCCGACACCCACGGCAACGCCATCCATCTGGGCGAACGCGACTGCTCCATGCAGCGGCGGCACCAGAAGGTAATCGAGGAGGCTCCGGCACCCGGATTGAGTGCTGCGCAGCGCGAGCATATCGGTCGCATCTGCACCGATGCCTGTCGCCGCATCAACTATCGCGGTGCCGGCACGTTCGAGTTTTTGTATGAGGACGGCGAGTTCTACTTCATCGAGATGAACACGCGCATCCAGGTGGAGCATCCGGTGACCGAGAACATCACCGGTGTTGATTTGATCGCTGAACAGATTCGTGTCGCCGCCGGTGACAAGCTGAACTACAGCCAGGACGACATCCGCATCAATGGCCACGCCATTGAATGCCGCATCAACGCCGAGGATCCCGCCACCTTCATGCCGTCACCGGGACGCATCGATACCATGCACACGCCAGGCGGTCCCGGCATCCGCGTCGACAGCCATATCTACGACGGCTACAGCGTACCGCCCAACTACGATTCCATGATCGGCAAGCTGATCGCCCACGGCAAGGATCGCGAGACCTCCCGCGCGCGCATGCGCGTGGCGCTGGATGAAATGGTCATCCACGGCATCAAGACCAACGTGCCGCTGCAACAGCGCCTGATCAGCGATCCCGGTTTTGCCGCCGGCGGCCAGAACATCCATTATCTGGAAAAACTGCTCGCTGACGACGCCGCCTGAAGCATACGCAACGCATTGCACAATGACGCACGAAGTATGGCAACAGCTCAGCGTGCTGCGCTGCCGCAAGCCGCAGGCGATCGAGAACTGCCTGTTGGATCATGGCGCACTCAGCATCACGCTGGAAGATGCTGCCGATCAGGCGCTGCTGGAGCCTGACCCGGGCCAGCATCCGCTGTGGCAATCAACGCGCATCAGCGCATTGTTTGCCACGCAACAGGCACTGACTGCTGCCCGATCGGATCTTGTGCAAATGGGTGTGGAAGCGATCGATATCATCAGCGGCGAGTTGCCCGACAAAGACTGGGTGCGCGCCTGGATGCAACATTACCAGCCACTGCAGTGCGGCCGCCTGCACATCTGCCCCAGTCACATTACAGCCTCGAGCGATGCCGAAGTCGTGGTGATCCGGCTGGATCCGGGGCTGGCCTTTGGCACCGGCACCCATCCCACCACAAGGCTTTGTCTGCAGTGGCTGGAGCAGACCGATCTGCGCAACCGCGTGGTCATCGATTACGGCTGCGGTTCGGGCATTCTGGCGCTGGCGGCGGCCAAGCTTGGGGCAAGCAAGGTGTTTGCCGTCGATCATGATCCACAATCGATCCAGGCAACGCGTGACAACGCCGGCAACAACGACGTCGCTGAACAGATCCACATCGGTCTGGCGGGCGAGCTGGAACTGCCGTCAGCCGACATCGTCATCGCCAACATCATTGCCCGACCGCTGATCGAACTGAAAAGCACACTGCTGGCTTGTCTGCAGCCCGAGGGCACGCTGGTGCTGTCCGGCATATTGACCCAGCAGGCCGATGTGGTGGCAGCGAGCTATTTGCCCCAACTGCAGCGACAACAACAGTGGCAGCAGGATGGCTGGATCTGTATGGGGCTTTCCTGGTTTTGAATAGATCGTTGGCTCACAGTTTGCACTGATGGTTATTTTCAGAACCAGTTCATCCCAGCACAATAAAAACCGAAAATTCTCTATAACTTTCTCTTATGCACAAAGCCAGTCCTGCGTTTTGATGCTGGGATCAAGGATTTTTACAGCGCACACACTGAGATATTATCCCGGATTATTCATCACCTGATCGTTGCGAGATGGATCCAAGCCTTGTGCATGCAGTGTTTTCGTGACCGAGGGTACCGGAAGTGTACTCGCCTGTACGGTGAGGATGCGCGACCTAATGAAACGCTTCAGGCGCGGTTTCTCGGGCCGCCGCAGTAGATCGTATAGTGACTAATCGGGGACTATGGCACTGATAGGTGTTTACTTGGAGGAGCCGGTGTGGTTGTCAGCAGCAGCAGGCTGGCTGACCGCTTGATTGTGCATGAAATAGAGCTGGGCAACTTGCCATAAATGCCATTGTGAGCTGTCATGAGTGAAACTATCTGTGATGAACTGATCCATCTCCTGCCAGAAGTCGGATGCAGTTTTAGTCTGTCTGGCAGTAGCGACCATCAGATGTCTTTGTCCTTTGTTGAAATCCAGTCTCATTTGGCAGCTAACATAGCATAGCTGCTTGCGAATCAACAGATTAAAAATACCGTGATCCACACAAGCTCGGTAGCCAAATAAATGTATTTCCTGTCGCGGCCGGCCCCGCTCTGCTGGCACATCGATCAGCACCAGTATGTTTTGTCTGTGCTCGATGCCGCGCAAAAGTTTACGCGGGTAGGTGCCTGGATGATAACAGCGGTGAGGAAAAAGCTTGATGTGATGTCGCAGTCGAATGTATTCATAAAACTGCAGGAAGCGCCGACCTCGAAACACATGTGATGGCGTTTTTCTGATGATGAAATGGGGATCGACACCAGCCCTGTGTAGTTCACGCAATAGCATGAAGCCACAGCCATAATGAGTTCCTATAACAATGAAGGGACCTTTTTCTGGCCATGTGCCAACGGTATGCGTCAGTCTTAATGCCCGTCGTGGCTGCAGCCAGGAGATCCAGAAGTCAATATGATCGATCATCAAAGTCAAGCGGTGTTGCCGCTTCCACTGTTGCATGTCGTCAATTTGCAATAACTTGCCGGCGTTGATACAAGCTGCTTTGACACGCGCTTCAAACAGCCATGATTTTCCAGCCAAATAGTAATACCAGCGAAAAGCCAGTGGCCATGGCAGCAAAAGGGCCGGCAGAGGCATCAGATAATAGGTGGCAAAATCTGTTAACTCTTTGCGGATACGTTGATAAGACATGATTCGAAGCGATCAAGGTAACAGTTACGTGATTGTATGGCAGCGCGGATAGCGCAGCTAAAGGTCACTGCGCCGGCTAGGTTTGCGTGGTATTTTAACCTCTTCTGTCTGCTGCAAGATAATGCACATCAGGCGCTATCGGCGGGGCGTTCTTTGTACTGCGTCAGATGCGAGGCCGAGCGTTCTTCGGCAGGCCGGCCGTGGCTGTAGTAGTACAAGGCAATGGACTTGCGGAACATGCCATCTGGACAAGTCAGCGGCTCGGGATGGCCGTGATAGGTATGATCAGTGGTGGCAAAAATCACCAGCCGGTTAAACAATGGGGCAATTTTCTGGCCGCAGCGGGTCATCCCGGCATCCCATAACTCCAGATGTCCGCCCCACTGCTCGTCCCAGTTTTCGTTCAAAAACAACAGCAGGTTCAGGCGCCGATCCAGTGCGTTGCGCTGATGCTTGTTAAAATCGGTATGTATGCCAAGCCGGCCGCCGGGCATGGTCGCATGCAGGCCGCCGCCGATGAACTCACTGTCCGAGATCAAACCCTTGATGCCCGAAAGTGCTTCCAGCCACTCGACAAAACTGCGGGAATTGAGCGCATAGAGAAACTGCCGGGTAAAGAATGGTATCTGGTGATCCTTGGCGGTGGCGTTTTTCAGCCATTCGTTGGGCTTGCGAAACGGCACCCATGCGCTCTGCTCGCTGGGCGGCGGAAATTCTGCGCTGATCGTGGCGATGGTTTCATTATCAAACAACCCGTCAATGCAGACATGCGCAAACGGATCTCCCGCCTGCCAGTTCGATTGCCAGGTTTCCAGCCCGCTGCGCATGCGTGTGAACGGCAGAAAGCTGTCTGCTCTGGCAACATCAATCAAGCGGGATTCTGCTGCGCTGAGCAGACGAGGCATTTTCATGGCAAGCAAGCAAGGTTTCCGGCAAGATACACAGTATATCGCCATTGCCACACCCATCGCCACAGCTCTCGCTGACGTTATGGTAACGACAGACCGGTTCTCCTGCCACTATACTTGCATGATCAAATCGCATAGCTTTTTAATCTATCCAGATGCACGTCCCCATACTCACCTACCACGCCATCCATATCGATGGCGATGACTATGCACGAAATGATCATATCGGTCTGGCTGAGGATCTGGCGCTGCTGCACAGTATGGGTCGGCAGGTTATCGGTCTGGAGTTGCTGGTGCAGGCTGTGATCAGCGGCGACTGGTCCGTGCTACCCCGGCACGCAGTGGTGATCACGCTGGACGATGGCAGTTGGTTTGACTGGTACGATCTGCCGCATCCTGCGTTTGGTGAACAGCGCAGCATGGTTAACATTCTGCGTGACTTTCAGCAGCAACATGGCAGCGCTGCCCAGCCGCTGCTGCAGGCCACCAGCTTTGTTATCGGCTCACCCGAAGCCAGAACGGCGCTGGATCAAAGCTGCCTGATCGGGCGTGGCTGGTGGCGCGATGACTGGTGGCGCCAGGCGCATGCCGAGGGGCTGTTGCAGATCGCCAACCACAGTTGGGATCATCGCCATGCTGGCTTGCCGGTCGGGCTGCGCTATAGCACTGATGCTGACTACGGCCATTTCAATCTGCTTGCAGACATGCGCGAATGCGACTGGCAGATCCGCCAAACCCAGGACTATCTGCAACAGGTATTGGGAACAGCTCCGCTGCCGGTGTTTGCCTACCCCTATGGCCAGGTACCGGCGCTGGTTGCCGATGACTATCTGCCCAAGTATGGTGCGGACATGGGCCTGCTGGCTGCGGTGACCACGCAAGCCGCCATGGTCACGCCAGCCAGCGATCGCTGGCGACTGCCGCGCTATGTGTTTCGCCGTGATTGGCAATCCAGCGCGCAACTTAATACCTTATTGACGGCATCTTGAGGGCATTGTTATGAGCAAGGACAACGGGCAGGAGAACAACCTGGAGCAACATTTCAGCATCGCCGAGGTCAGCGATGGTGAGTTCTTTGCTGGAGACATCTTTCGGCGCAAGCTGGGCGGCAAGGTGCCCGATTATGGCAGGCATGTGATCGCCTTCTACAAACATGACTGGACCCACATCACACCGCTTGGTTACCAGCATGTATTACCGCATCAGGGGGTTGGACTGTGCGGCGGTGGCAGCGTCGATGGCCGGGCATTTACTCAAGTTCCAGCAACACATTGTCAATTGCTGCGTAACTCTGGCGGCGTGCTCTCACACTTGCTGAAATTTGTATTTACTCATATGGCAAACGATTATGAAGCCTTCATGACTTACTGTGGCCAGCCGAGAGTTCAACAAATTCTGGAGACGGTAGGGTTTAAACCGACTTTGCATCAGAATCTGCTGGCACATTTCCATCGTCCATGCCCAGCAGATCGTCAACAACATCTGATCGAGATGGTGCATGATTTTGGTCCATTCTGAGCGGAAGCCTGACTGCTGAATGCAATTCGGCCAGATACATCAATGCAGTTGCCGCTGCACGGTGTTTGTCAGTAGAATAGCTGGCTGATTGCATTATTGCACGCGCATAAACAATCTCATCATCCCAAGTTCAGGAAAACAAGCATGGATCTGAATCTCATACCCCCGCTGCTGGGCGTTGTCGGCCTGGTAGCTGCGTTCATCGTTTATCTCATTGTCATGAAGCGACCGCCCGGCGAGGGCAAGGTGGCGGAAATCGGTGAGGCCATCCACACCGGTGCCATGGTGTTCATGAAACGCGAGTACTCGATCATGGCGGCGTTTGCTGCGGTACTGGCGATCGGGCTGTTTCTGGCTTTTCCCAGTTGGCACACGGCGGCGGCGTTTGTCACCGGTGCGTTCAGCTCGGCCATTGCCGGCTACATCGGCATGTACACCGCCACCCGCGCCAACGTGCGCACGACCACGGCAGCGGCCACCGAAGGTGCGGCCAGCGCCCTTTCGGTAGCGTTTTTCGGCGGCTCCATCATGGGACTGACGGTGGCGGCGATGGGACTGCTCGGACTCGGCAGCCTGTATTTCTTCTTCGGTTCTGATCCGCAGCATGCCGAGGCCATCCATGGCTTTGGCATGGGTGCCTCGGTGGTGGCGCTGTTCTCGCGTGTTGGCGGCGGCATTTTCACCAAAAGCGCCGATGTCGGAGCCGACCTGGTCGGCAAGATCGAGGCCGGCATCCCGGAAGACGACCCGCGCAATCCCGGTGTGATTGCCGACAACGTCGGCGACAACGTCGGTGATGTCGCCGGCATGGGTTCAGATATTTTTGAATCCTACTGCGGCTCGATGATTGCCTGCATCGCCATTGCCGGCACCTTTGCCCTGACCTCGGTACTGGGCGAACGGCAGAACCTGATGTTTCTGCCGC
>CAZHRH010000036.1:0-16890 GCA_964534475.1 uncultured Wenzhouxiangellaceae bacterium | reverse complement strand
ACGAGCAGGGCAATGTTTATGCGATTGATCAGAGCCAGGGCATCTGGCGCTTTACGGTCCCGCTGCAGGAAGAGTTCTTCATCGATGGTTTTGAAGATCCGTTGTGATTGTAGAGGCGACCGGCCGGTCGCCATTGAACCACAGACGAACGGCCGGTCACCTTTGAACCGCAGACGACCGGTTGGTCACCCCTGAACCACAGGCGACCAGCCGGTCGCCCCTACAGAACAATCACACGCAATGGATGTTCGCCAGCCAGTCATCAGGCCGCATAAGCAAAGCACATCCGGCGAAACACTAACGCGCTTTGAGAATCATGGCATCAAAGCCGTTGGCGGTAAGCTGATTGCGCATGGCATTGGCCTCGCGGGCATTATTCACCGGCCCGATGCGCACGCGATGCCAGGTGTCACCATCAACATTGACTTTGACAATCTCCGGCTGCATGCCCAGCAGTGACAACCTGGCCTTGAGGCCGTCGGCGTCGGCTGCCGAGCGCAGCGAAGCCACCTGCAGCAGGTAGCGGGTCGCATCCGCATCAACGCCATCCTCTGGTGACTGCTGATCGGCCTGTCGCTGTACCTCGCTTTGTGAAACAACGATTTCCTGCTCCGGCAATATGCGGAAGAAGTCATAGTCGTTGTTGTCCCGCGTACGCTCGGCTGGCTGATCGGATTCATTGATGGCAGCCTCTTCCAGCAGTTCGCGTTCACTGCGCTCAACCGCTTGCTGCAGGTTGCGCGGCATGTTGATCCAGCCCGCCTGCAATGCCAGTGTCATCAGCAACAGACCGCTGAGCAAGCCGGAAAAAAACCACATCCAGCTTGAACCCGGCCCCTGCCGATTCTTTTTTACCTGCCTGCGTGCCATGATTTACATCTGCTCCGGTGCGCTGCAGCCCATGATACGCAAGGCATTGCGCAATACCTGCGCGGTCGCGGTGAGCAATGCCAGGCGCGCGTTGCGCAGGTTTTCTTCATCGACCAGAATGCGCTCGGCGTTGTAGTAGCTGTGTAACTTGCGCGCCAGCTCATGGGTGAAGTGGGCGAGGATGTGCGGGCTGCGCTTTTCAGCCGCCGACTGGATGATTTCCGGGAATTCCAGCAGGCCGCGAATCAGTTGCTGCTCATACTCACTGGTCAGCAGTTCCACTGAGGCAATGCCAATTGCCTGGTTGTAGCGCACGCCTTCGGCCTCCAGCTTGCGGAACAGGCTGGCGATACGCGCATGGGCATACTGAATATAGTAGATCGGGTTGTCCGCATCTTGTGCCTTGGCCTGTTCCAGGTCAAAATCGATGTGCTGGTTGTGCGAGCGCATGATGTAGTAGTAGCGGGCAACGTCGTTGCCAACCTCTTCGCGCAACTGGCGCAACTCGGTGAATTCACCACTGCGCGTGCTCATCGACAGCCGCTCGCCGCCGCGAAACAGATTGGCAAACTGCACCAGCAGAATCTCGATGTCATCGGGATCGTGCCCGAGTCCCTGCGCCGCCGCTTTCAGCCTTGGAATGTAGCCGTGATGATCGGCGCCGAACACATAGATCGCCGGTTTGAAGCCGCGCTTGAGCTTGCTTTCCAGATAGGCAATGTCAGAAGCAAAATAGGTTTTGCGGCCGTTATCGCGTATTACCACGCGGTCCTGGGTGTCGCCGAACTCGGTGGCGCGAAACCACTGCGCGCCGTCTTGCTCATAAATGTGCCCGTCCGCGCGCAGGCGCCTGATGGCGTCGTCGATGGCGCCGTCTTCATCCAGCTTGTGTTCTTCAAACCATTTGTCAAACTCGACGCCGAACTCGGCCAGGTCACCGCGGATGTTGTCCACCATGGAGTGCAAGGCTGTCTGGAACACAATCTTGAAGCCGTCTTCGCCGAGCAGCTCGCGGGCGCGCTTGATCAGCGCATCAATGTGCTTTTCTTTATCCCCGGAACCATCATCGCTGGCGTCGGGCGGCAGCTCGTCGCTGACCTCGAAGCGGTTGTGGCGCAGATGGTCACCGTGCTCGCTGCGGATCAGCCGGGCAATGTCGTACACATAATCGCCGCGATAGCCGCTGACCGGAAACCTGACCTGCTCGCCGCACAATTCCAGATAGCGCAGCCACACGCTGACAGCGAGGATGTCCATCTGCCGACCATGATCATTGACATAGTATTCGCGGTGCACATCAAAGCCGGCCGCATCCAGCAGCGAAGCCAAAGTGGCACCATAGGCGGCACCGCGTCCATGGCCCACATGCAGTGGACCGGTGGGGTTGGCGGAGACAAACTCCACACAAATACGCGGACGATCTTCAGGTTGCCGGTAACCGTAATGATCACCAGCTTCGAGCACATCTTCCACCAGCTTGAACAGACAGCTATCGGCAAGCTTGACGTTGATAAAGCCTGGCTTGTCAGCGCGTATCTCGGCGATATGGCGTGAGCGCGAAGTCTGCTCGACCAGCATTTCCGCGAGCTGCATGGGCGGCATGCCGGCGACCTTGGCCAACTTCAGGGCAATGTTGGAGGCATAGTCGCCTTTGGGCGGTTCATCCTTGGCCGGTTCGGGGCAATTGGTGATCTCGATATCGGCAGCAGCCGGATCGTCAATGACCTTGCCGGGCAAATAGTCCTTCTTGACCAGTCGATACAAAGCCTGGCCGAGCAATTCCTGGATAACTTCTTTCACTTTATGCGGGTGCTAGCGTGAACGCAATGATGGCAGAAGCAGCTATTGTAACTGGCAGCCCGTCGGATGTACTAATGCATGCGCAAATATTGTCACATTCGGCTTGTCTCTCACCGCGCTCGCAACCAAAAGCATCTACGGCGGCTGTGCGTGCTTATAATGGCATGCTGGAATCAATGCCTCGCTCACATATCCGCAGCACGACATCGCCGTGCACACGGGATGCTGGAAAATCATCCACAGAACCTGTGGATAACACTGTTGATATATTGTTAGCGTTGGTCATAGCTGCAGCGTTGATCGGGAATGTGACAGATTGGTTAAAAATTGACCGATACTTATTATCAATAATATCAGTAGCTTATATTTCTAATCTCTATTGTCATCTGATGAGAGCTCATTAAGCGTCTGTTTTTCTGTTCACTTGCAGTCTTGTGCATAACTATCGTAATCGAGTCCGTCGAACCATGAAAAAACCCAAGTCTGACAAAGCATTGCGCGCCTATCGTCACTGGCTGCCAGAGCTGGGCAGCAGAACCTGGATCGATCCCGCCGCCGTGGTCATTGGTCGCGTGCGCCTGGGTGACGATGTCTCGGTGTGGCCGGGGGCGGTGCTGCGCGGTGATGTCGAGCGCATCGAAGTCGGTGCCGGCAGCAACATTCAGGACAACGCCGTGCTGCATGTCACCCACGATGGCCCGTACAGCCCCGGTGGTTTTCCCTGCATCGTCGGTGCCAATGTCACCGTTGGTCACAGTGCCGTGCTGCACGCCTGTCGCATCGGCGACAGCGTGCTCATCGGCATGGGCGCGATCGTGCTCGACGGCGCCGAGATCGCCGACCGCGCCATGCTCGGTGCCGGCGCGCTGGTCAGTCCCGGCAGCAAGATTGCTTCCGGCCAGTTGTGGCTGGGCGCACCGGCGCGGCACGTGCGTGATCTCAGCCAGCGCGAGCTGGACATGCTGGATTACTCGGCACGCAATTACATCAAGCTCAAGGACGACTACCTGCAGCAGCAGAGTAAAGAGTAAGCAAACATGATCGAAGCGCTGCCGCCGCTGCTGCCCCCACTGTTATTATTCGCCGGCTTGCTGCTGGCACTGATGGCCGGTTATCCGGTGGCGTTCACGCTGGCCGGGGTGTCGCTGCTGGCAGCCGGAATCGGCATTCTCACCGGCACCTTTGATGCGGTGTTTCTCAGTGCCTTGCCGAACCGCCTGTATGGTTTGATGATCAACCAGACGCTGGTGGCGGTGCCGGCGTTCGTGTTCATGGGCAGCATGCTGGAGCGCTCCGGGCTGGCCGAGGAACTGCTGCTGAGCATGGAAGCCCTGCTCGGCAACACGCGCAACGGTTTGAGCCTCGCAGTCATCGTCGTCGGCGCACTGCTGGCGGCCAGCACCGGCATTGTCGGCGCCACCGTCGTCACCATGGGCATGCTGGCCTTGCCGAGCATGCTGCAGCGCGGTTATTCGCCGCGACTGGCGGCAGGCAGCATCTGCGCCGCCGGCACGCTGGGTCAGATCATCCCGCCATCCATTGCGCTGGTGCTGCTGGGCGATGTGCTGGCCAATGCCTACCAGCAGGCGCAGATCTCGTCGGGCGTGTTCAACACGCAGACGGTGTCGGTGGGCGACCTGTTTGCCGGCGCATTGATTCCCGGCCTGTTGCTGGTGCTGCTGTACATTGTTTATGCCGTGCTGCTGGCGCCGAAGGTCAGCGGTCACAGGCCTGCCGGGCAGGCTGCCACCGGTAATGGGCACAGCGCCGACAGTCAATTGGCAAGCAAGCCCGGCATGGGGTCGCTGTTGCTGACACTGCTGGCGCCTTTGCTGTTGATCGTGCTGGTGCTGGGTTCGATTTTCATGGGCGTGGCAACCCCCACCGAGGCGGCAGCGGTCGGTGCCGTCGGTGCCACCGCGCTGGCGGCGATCAAGCGGCGGCTGACAAAAGACGTCTGGCGCCAGGTGGTCTACCGCAGTGCCCAGATCACCAGCATGGTGTTCATGATCCTGATCGCCGCATCGCTGTTCGCGCTGGTATTTCGCGGCTTCGGCGGCGACCGCGTGGTCACCGAACTGCTCGGCAACCTGCCCGGCGGCGTGTTTACCGCCATGCTGGTGGTGATGCTGATCATCTTCGTGCTCGGCTTCATGCTCGACTTTATCGAAATCACCTATGTCGTCGTGCCCATCGTCGCCCCGGTACTGCTGGCCATGGGCGTATCACCGATCTGGCTCGGCATCATGATCGCCGTCAACCTGCAAACCTCGTTTCTCACGCCGCCATTCGGCTTTGCCCTGTTCTACCTGCGCGGCGTCGCCTCCGAGCAACTGTCCACCACCGACCTGTATCGCGGCGTCATGCCGTTCATCGTGCTGCAACTGCTGGTGCTGACACTGCTCGCCGTGTTCCCGGCGCTGGCCACCTGGCTGCCGGCCAGGCTGGGTTGATATGATTGTTCTTGCAGGCGTTTGAACTGAATAAAAATCGGCAACAAGCATAAACAACGCTCACTGTAGGAGCCTGCTTGCAGGCGAACAATCAACAGCAACAAGCAAAAACAACGCTCACCGTAGGAGCCTGCTTGCAGGCGAACAAGCAGCAGCGAAATGCATAAACAACGCTCACCGCAGGGGCCAGCCTGCAGGCGAATTGCAACAGCGCAAGGAAAACATAAAACCAAGCCCGTCATTCCGGCGCAGGCCGGAATCCAGAACATTCCATCACCGCGAAGCGACATACTATGCTCAAGGAGCCTCTGATTAATCCTGCGTGGGCGCGACAGAGTCTTTGCGGGATGCGCCGGTGCGGCTTTGGTGAGTGTGGTTTGGTCATTCCAAATGAGCGAAGCAAAACGCTGCGGAGCGCCCGCAAAGGCCTGTCCCATAAGGCCATCAAAAATAATCTATGGGCCGGTAAAGCCGCAGCTTGCACATTGCGCGCCCAGGCCGTAGCGATGGCTACTGTCACTGGTCGCGCCCCGCACAATCTGCGGCTTTTCCGACTGAAACGCGTCGCACGCAGAATTAATCAGAGGCTCCTTAAATCCTGAGAGAGCAAGAAATGATCCACAGATGACACAGATTGCACAGATGAATCAAGCCAGCCTGGGAACGCCGAGCCCCAGCTCGGCCAACATACGTAACGATCATCGAATCTATCAGCGTCGCAAACACGTATGACGCGGTTTTGGCAAAACCAATCAAAGCCACCCGGAGGCCGGATAAGCGGTAGCGCATCCGGCATCATCAATAAGCTGCTTGCCACAAACCGTGGATTGATGCATCATTCCAGTATGTTAAGCTTATTAAGGGAAGTTGAATGTCAGACGCAATGCCAACCTTCGATTCACTGATGAATCCGCTCATCGAGGCATTATTTGAGCTCGGAGGATCGGGCTCTATAGATGAGATCCACGAGACAGTTATTGAGATGCAGAATATCGATGATGAATTGGCCTCAGTTCCTCATAATCCCGATAAGAGCAACTTAACCGAGATAGGTTACCGGATGGCTTGGGCTCGGACTTATCTAAAGAAATATGGATTCCTCGAAAACTCTGCACGTGGCGTCTGGGCCTTGACGCCTCTTGCCCGAGAAAAGCGTAAAGTTAAACCTAAAGAAGTAGTAAAAACGGTACGGGAGGCTGACAAAAAAGAGTCGCGACAGAAGGCGCGAAAGACAAGTATCAATGATGCGATCGAGTTAAGTGACATTAATAACGTCGACAGTGATTCATGGCACGAAGAACTCTATGATTTACTGACGAAGGAAATAGCTCCTGACGCCTTCGAGCGGCTCACTCAGAGGCTTCTTAGAGAATCAGGCTTTGTCCAGGTTGAAGTTACAGGAAGAACTGGTGATGGGGGAATCGATGGCAGGGGGATCGCCAGAATCCATGGATTCATGAGCTTTCATGTCATATTCCAATGCAAGAAGTATCAGGGCTCTGTCTCAGCAGGGGAAATCCGGGATTTTAGGGGCGCCATGGTTGGCCGCGCAGATAAAGGACTTTTTATTACGACCGGGACATTCACGCCAGCAGCGATCAAAGAGGCAACCCGTGACGGGGCACCCCCTATCGACCTTGTGGACGGTCAGGAACTAGCCGAGAAACTTAAGGAATTTCGATTGGGTATTAATACACAGATGATCGAGATAGTTACCTTAGACAAGGACTGGTTTCACAAATTGTAAGCGGTATATGGCCTAGCAAAAACGTCGACCCGGACCGGCTTTTCTGCTGTGCTACAAAGCTGCTTGATTACGTTAGATTTTATGCACTTTGGAGTAGAGTTTGAGTAAGCGAAATTGGCTTCGACTTCCGGTGGTCTCCACGGGAGCCGAGTACTTGGTAATGGGACATCTAATGAGGAGAAATATCCTCGCTTATAAAGCACCTGAAGGCAATGAGGGCTATGACCTTATTTGCATCCATCCAGACCCGAGATACATGCCAATGGAAGGAGAGAAAACACAAATACGGATTCAGGTCAAAAGTCGATATGCTACGGACTGCGATCGAGGCTTCCCAATTAAAGAAAAGTCGCTAGATGCATTTGATTTTCTTGTGGTGTCCTTCCTGAATATTGGCAAGTTTTACGGGCGAAATGACGGTTCACATGGTGAAGAGGCTCCTGAGTTTTATACGCTTACACCAGAATTCATAAGGGAGCATCATGATACATCTTCCACGTGGCAGAAAGTTCGACTGAAAAAGCTTCAGAAGGAGATTCAACCATTCAAAGATGAAAATGGGTTTGAGCTGGTAGCAATGGCCCTCGGTGTACCGAGGCCTCAAAAAGTTCGTGGATAAAAGAAGCCTGAATATTACATCCACCCCCTTTTGTTATCCCTGGTCATCAAACCTACAGTACATACAGCGCACGATGCAGTAATTGAAGGGCGTGGAAGACAATGAAACCATACTTGACAGTAACTACTTTCTGCAACAGGATGGCTAGTATCAGGTTCGACAGCGGGGGAGTCACCGCCAACTCCGACATCCAGTAAAATCGGGAACTGTAACCGTATCCGGGAAGCCTAATGTAGAGATGCCGCCGGGCATACTGAACAACGCCCTGAAGCAGGCTGGACTGAAGAAGTAGGTGAACTTATGCAATATGTAGTCATTCTCGAAGAAGGCCCCGATAGCTGGGGTGCCTACGTTCCCGATCTTCCGGGTTGCGTGGCGGTGGGGAAAAACCGGGAGGAAGCGCTGAAGCTGATCCGCGAGGTCATTGAGTTTCACCTGGAAGGAATGAAGGAAGACGGAGATCCAATCCCAGAGCCCCTTTCTCACACCGAGCTGATCCAGATAAATGCAGCTTTACACCAGGCAAGCCCAGAAAGACGCAAAGAAATTGGCCGCCAGCGGCTTCAAGCCAAAAGCCCAGGAACTATTGTCGCTGATAGCGGAAGATCCATACCGCAAACCGGCATAAAACAACCACACCCCTGTGCCTGCTAGCCCTGCTGGTTAAAGCTACAGCAAACACACCGCCCGCTGCAGTGATAGAAAGGCGTGGAAGCCAGCGAAATCAGACTTGATCTTGGCAGTGTCAGCCTGATGCCTGATAAAACCGGTCTTCAGCTTGCCTGAAACCCATTACTCATGACTATGGCAAAAGGCTGAAAATTTGGTAGGTTAATGGTTATGGAGTATGAGTGTCCCGAAGTGGCCCTCACCGTTCGATCGTCTAAGACAGAGCACAATCGGATGGAATTTGGCCTGCTGCGGGTTGCAACTGCGCTCAAACGTAGGCCTGGTGGGGCTCCAGATACCACTGGAAATGAGAGATGGGGACATTTATACTTCCTAAACGCAACCAACAACGCACTTTCATAGAGAAGATAATGATTAATCTGGAGTCAGCGATCCTCATAATTGGTATGGTCCAAGGTGTGTTTTTAGTCCTCACGTTATTAGCAAAATCAACGAATGCGCACACAGCAAATCGCTTTTTGACTCTGCTGTTAAGCGCTTTTGTCATTGCTTTACTTACCCAGTGGCTGTCGGTAACAGGTTACGCGGAAAAACTGAAGCCGCTGTTTGTGATTGCCAGTAGTGTTGTTTTTCTGTTTGGTCCTTTACTGTACTTTTATGTGAAAAGTCTAACGCTATCGGGGACTAAATTTCGTCACTTTGGTCTGCCTCATTTCTTACCGTTCTGTATTTATATTGTATTAATACTTTATGCCGTTGTTTTTAATACGACAGAGTTGAAAATTGTCACTGATGAATCGCTGAACGATCTTCCAGCGAGTAAGCTTATTCTGCCGTTGTTGAAACTGGCTCACGTGGTCATTTATACGATTGCCAGTCTGGTTTTGCTTATACGTTACGCGGAGAATATCAAACACACATTTTCGAATATCGAAAACATCAACTTGCTCTGGTTACGCAATCTCGTTATCGGTTTTATCTTATTTGAATGCACACTACTTGCCGCGCTGGTATTCGATTTAAAGACCTTTGCCCCTACTTCAAACGCTGACACCCTGCTATCTTTTATTTTGGTATTACTGATTTTTATGACAGGCTTTTTTGGCATGCACCAGCCATCGTTACCGTCAACGCCGTTAAGAGTTAATAGTCCGAGTCAAAGTAATGAAGATATAACGAATGTTGCAGGAAAAACTACGGGTAAAAATAGCACCCATAAAAATCTACGTGCAGGAGATATACGATTAATCACAGAAAAGCTGTCAACGTTTAGTTCAGATCGTGTTTATTCAGACCGATTCCTTAATCTACAGACACTGAGTGCGCTCGTCGGTGTATCACAACATAAATTATCGGAATACCTCAATAGTCAGATTGGTATGAGCTTCTATGAATACGTTAATAAAGCCAGGATAGAGGAGGCCAAGCATCGTTTAGTTATATCCCAGCAGTCGATATTGGACATAGCGCTCGATGTTGGCTTTAATAATAAAGCAACGTTTAACAAAGCGTTTAAAAGTTTTGAATCCACTACACCAAGCGAGTTCAGACGACGCAATCAAACCAAATCAGGGTAAACATCGGCCGAATTGGTCGTAACGGGGTAAGAAATGGTCGAGAAAGACGCATTAATGTTCATATTGATTGACACTACAACTTCATCCTAAGCAGACAATGAGTCATTGGATATGAAACAAATCTTTCCTCCACAGTACCGCTTCTTCGCCCTTTGTGAGGTACTCGCAGTGTTTTTCGCTGGTTCAGCAATTGCACAATTGTTGTTTCAAGCTGCGGGTATCACCAGTCATCCTTTAATGGCATTAACTGAGGATACGCCGGATATGTTGGCTATTGCCTTTAATCTGACTAAACTGCTGTTACTGCAGTTTGCAGGTTGGTTTGTGCTCATCGTATTGTTCACCTGGACGAACGGTCAGAAAATCAAAAAAGAATTAAAGTTAACGTTACACAACCACAAGTTGACACAGCTTTTGCTGATAGGTGTACTGGCGTGGTGCGTTGGTGATATTGCCAACAAAGTCGTTTTTTTACTTGATCAGGCTTACGATCTGGGCAAGTCTGTACCATGGCGAGAAGCGCTGCTTCAGGGTGAAAAAACAATCGGTTGGTGGCTGGTGATGTTTGTTGGAAGTTTCGGCCTGATCCCCGTGTTGGAAGAAGTGTTTTGGCGCGGTTATGTGCAATCGAAGCTTATTCGCTTCTTCTCACCAACAGCCGGTATTCTTATCACTGCGGGTCTGTTTGTGTTCAGTCATGCACAGTATCACCAACTTGATTTTTATCATGCTTCTACCATTGTCGGATTAATCATAAGTGCTTTGACTTTAGGCTGGATCACGCACAGAACAGCGTCAATCCTACCAGCAATCGTTATGCATGCGCTGTTGAATATCCCAATTGATGGGACATTTCTATATGTCGCCATAGGCTTGATGGTGGGTGTTAGTGTATGGCAATGGCAGCACATCAAGGCGTTTTGTGCTGAGTTGTGGCAAGACCGCTCATATCTGCATTTCGATTTCACTAGCAGAGTCTTGTTGTTGGCAGGCGTTGGTGCAATGTTGACGCTTTCTCAAGCACCTACTCTCACTCTCAAACTAAGCGTAGCATTTGTAACGATAGCTCTCGTAGTTGCCATTATCGGTTTAGTGAAACGCTGTCTTACAGTGTAAAGAGTTCAGTACACGATACGATTGACTAGAATCAAATGGACAGGCAAGTAAAAGTGGTGGGTAAAGTCGTGCAACGTGCATTCAGTCGTTGATGCACGTTGCACGACCTTCTGGTAGCTGGACTTCCATACTCCTATTAACAGTATTCAGCTTGCTCGATTCCATTGCACCAGACTATGGCAAAAGGCTGGATAAAGACAGGCTATGGGCCATGACTAAAGAGTACCCCAAGCTGACCCTAAGCTGGCTTATGCTGATATGCTAAGCCGATATTTGAGTGCAATACATGTAGATAACCAGAATGCGCGATGTACGAATCCTGCTGGTTGGTGCGCTTGCGCTGGCAAGCCTCGTATCGGCCAAGGAAGGCATGTGGACACCCGATCAGCTACCGCAGATTGCCGAGGATCTGCGCGACACGGGCCTTGAACTCGATCCGGCCACACTCACCGATCTAACCGCGTTTCCGACTTTGTCTCGCCAAACGGGCCGATATCAGTTCATCTTTTCTGCAATAATTCGTGTTCTACATCGCGTTCACGGCCCGGTACTTTAACGAGGAGAACACTATGAAAATGAATCTATTGAACTTGCTGGCAGGTCTGGTCGGCTTGTGCTGGGTGGTCAGCTCTTATGCCGAGATGGCAGACACGGTTTATTTCAACGGACCAGTTGTGACGGTCGATGACAATCTGCCGTTGGCAGAGGCGGTTGCAGTCAAGGACGGTCGCATACTTGCAGTTGGTTCCGAGGTGGATATTCTCGCTCTGGCCGGAGAACAGACACGCAGAGTCGATCTGAACGGCAAGGCGCTGTTGCCGGGGTTCGTCGAATCGCATGGTCACACATACATGATGGGTATTCAGGCCGCAACGGCCAACCTGCTGCCTCCGCCTGACGGTGAAGGCGGCGATGTTGCGTCCATCCAGCGCTTGATGAAAGCCTGGGCGGAAGAAAACATCGGCATCGTGGAGCAAATCGGCTGGATTGTCGGCTTCGGTTATGACGATTCACAGTTGGCCGAGCAGCGCCATCCGACCCGGCAGGAACTCGATCAGGTTTCGGCCGACGTTCCGGTCATCATCATTCACCAGTCCGGCCACCTGGGCGTTGCCAACAGCAAGGCGCTGGAACTGGCCGGCGTCACGGCAGAATCTCTGAACCCGCCGGGCGGAGTGTTCCGGCGCGAAGCCGACAATGCGCAGCCGAACGGCGTCATGGAAGAGTACGCCTTCTTCTACCTGCTGACGAAGCTCGCGGAGAACTTCGATGACAGGATCAACGAATCACTGGTCATTGAGGGCGCGCGGCTGGCTGCCTCATTCGGATACACCACGCTGCAGGAAGGCCGGGCCAACCCCGAAGCGGTCGAGGCCATGCGGACCGTCGCCAAAAATGGTCAACTCAAAGTCGACCTGGTGACCTATCCGGATGTCTTGCTGGTCGATGAGCCAGCACCGTCGAGCGACTATAACAACCGATTCCGGGTTGGTGGCGTGAAGTTGACTATCGATGGCTCTCCGCAGGGCAAAACCGCTTTTCTCACTGAGCCTTACTTTGTGGTGCCGGAAGGTCAGCCCGATGATTATCGCGGGTATGCGGCCATTGACGAACAGACGGTATTGAGCACGGTTGACAAAGCTTTTGCTAACGGTTGGCAGATCCTCGTTCATGCCAACGGGGATGCCGCGATCGACCTGTTTATTGATGCTGTGCGGGCAGCCCGAAAGAAATATGCCGGCCTGGACATTCGTCCGGTTCTAATTCATGGACAGACCATTCGCAAGGATCAGGTTGTGGCCCTGGACGAACTCGACATTTTCCCTTCGCTGTTTCCGATGCATACCTTCTACTGGGGTGACTGGCACAGGGAATCCGTGCTTGGGCCCGAGCGCGCGGACAACATTTCGCCGACCGGCTGGGTGCTGGAAAGGGGAATGATGTTCGGCAGCCATACCGATGCGCCGGTCGCGCTGCCAGATTCCATGCGCGTACTGTCGTCGACTGTTTCCCGCCGCTCGCGCACCGGCGATATCCTGGGGCCAGAGCATCGGGTGTCGGTCGATGTCGCGCTCAAGGCTTTGACCTTGTGGCCCGCCTGGCAGCACTTCGAGGAACAGCGCAAGGGAAGTATTGCTTCCGGCAAGCTTGCCGATTTCGTGATCCTGTCTGATAACCCGCTGACCGTCCCCGAAGATCAACTGGCCAGTCTGGTGGTGATGCAGACCATCAAGGAAGACGAGGTCGTTTATGCTCGGCCCGAGGGCAAAGTGGCCCAGGTCTCGCCGGCCTTGTTCGGAATCGTTCAGCCCGTATACGGCACTGGCGCCACACCAGGCCTCCAGTCCGTCCAGGGTGACGGCTGTTTGAACCATGGACTGAGTCTGCTTTTTCACGCCCTGACCAAGGGCAAAACAGGACAGCCGGGAACAGGAAAAGCGAAAAAGGGCGGGTTAGGGCATTCACATCACCCGGAATAGGTCAATAGGAATAGGACAGCCACATCCCATCTTGCTTCCCCTGCTGATCTTTACCGCATTGAAATTCACAACATACACAGCAGCCGGTGAACCGGTAAAAGGCGTGGAAGTCAGCGAGACCAGCCCTGATCTTGGTGATTTCATTCTCATGCCTGATGTAACCAGGCTGCAGATTGCCCGAATCTCAATGCACATGACTATGGCAAAAGACTGAGAATACAGTATGACAATGGCTATGATGTATGAGTTTGTGAATTCACGGTGTCTTAAAAGAAAATACGCTATGGTACTCTACTTACAAAGCAAACCGCTGCACCTCATTTATGCGTTCTCCCCGACCCTATCGATCAATGTTAGGCGCCATTGCGGGCGAATGCTCATCCACCGGCCAGCGTTTTGGCTACACGTTGCTCTTGCTGCTGGCAATCTCGCCTGCGGTCGCGGCGGAAACCTTCTACATACGCACCGACGGCGGTAACTCTATCCAGTGCACGGGTCAATCCGACGCTCCCTATCCCGGTTCGGGAACAAATCACAGTTGCGCCTGGGCCCACCCGTTCGTGGCCCTGCCGCCCGGCGACGCGCCCCGCATTGCCGGCGGCGATACGCTGCGCATCGGGCCAGGCGACTACGCCATGGGCGTTGGCGCGCTGGGCGCCGAAAATTGCAATTCCTTATTCGCCTGGGATTGCCACATGCCTGCGATTCCGGCCGGCCCGGAGCCCGACACCCCGACACGAATCACAGGTACGGACGCCGACGGCTTGTGCACCAGTCCGCCCGAACTGTGGGGCAATGAGCGCGCCTTCATGGTGATCAACCTGGAACATAGCCACAACGTAGAGCTGTCCTGCCTGGAGATCAGCGACCACGACGCCTGCATCGAACTCCACTGTCACGGCGGCGGTTGTAGCGAGGTCAATGCATGTGAGCGTAACGATCCGCCTTTCGGTGCCTGGGCTAGTATCGGCGTACTGGCGCGCGATTCCGACAATGTCGAAATCAGCGACGTACGCATCCACGGGCTGGCCAACGCCGGCATCCGCGCCGGGCGCATCCGCGATTGGCGGCTCACCGATATGGCCATCGAGGCCAACGGCTGGGTGGGCTGGGACGGCGACCTCGGCGGCGACAGTTCCAACGCCGGGACGCTGTTGTTCGAGCGCGTGGAAATTGCCTGGAACGGCTGCGGGGAAAGCTTCCCCGAAGGCAATATCCAGGGCTGCTGGGCTCAGGGCGCAGGCGGCTTCGGTGACGGGCTGGGTACCGCATCGACCGGCGGCCACTGGATCTTCCGCGATGTGCACGTACATCACAACACCTCCGACGGGATCGACCTCCTGCATTCCAATGACAACCTCCAGGTGACCGTTCAGCGGGCGCTGCTCGAAAACAACGCCGGCCAGCAGGTCAAGACCGGTCGCGGTGGACTGATCGAAAACAGCGTCATCATTGGCAACTGCAGCGCCTTTGCCGACTACCCGAACATGCAAGGTGGCGACCTTTGCCGAGCGCTTGGCGACACGGTTTCGGTCGGCCTCGGTTCCGGGTCCGCGACCGCCCTGATCAACAACACCATCGTCGGCCAGGGCAACTGCCTGGTCAGCGGTTCGGGCGACGGCAACGGCTCGAGCGTGACCCTGGCCAACAACGTCCTGATCGGCAACGACTACTGGCATGATCCGAATAAGCTCAGTTGCCTGTTTTATGCGCCCGGAAGTCAGGAAATCTGGGTCAACAACCTGGTGCATAACGTGCGCAATGACGCCTGTCCGGAAGGCAGCTTCTGTGATCTAGGCCCCGGCGTTCAGGGTCCGACGCTGCAGAATTTCGACTGGCAGCCGGTCGCCGGCGGCCCGCTGGTAGATGCAGCCGATCCAATCCTGGCTCCGGACGAGGAATTTCGCGGACTTTCCCGTCCGGTCGGTGCAGGCCCCGATATCGGAGCAATCGAACTGGGCGCCGAATTGGCCGACATCATCATGCGCGACGGGTTCGAGGCTCCTTGACCTGTTCGGCCGAATATGCGGTGAAGCCAGACAAAGCGTTTCCGGGGGGGCGATGCCAACAACGCCTGTGAGGAGGTCTGGGCCTACGCAGTGCTAGCGGGATGTGGAAGCCAGCGGAACCAGTCTGGATCTATGGTGTAAACTGGAGGAACCAGGCTACAGTCTGTCACACACCTGCTGCATGGCACTATGGCAAAAGGCTGAATATAGTGTAGGCAGTGGGCCATGATATGTGGATGCCCTAAGCTGATGCCACAAGTAGTTCGCCTTCGTGCGCGCGTAAGACATCACAGGATAAAAAATGCGTATTTCAATGATTTTTGCCATAATGCTGTTACTGCTCTGCTCTCCTTGCGCACATGCTCAGGAGTCAGTGGCATCCAACGTACCCACAGTTGAACGATTTATTGCGGCATTCAACGCGCACGACAGTGCTGCCATGGGGGCTTTGGTTGCAGACGATGTCGCCTGGTTAACTATTGCAGGTGAAGAAGTGGTGGTAGAGGTCAAGGGCAAGAGCGAGCTGGTTACAAGCATGAATGCTTATTTCGAATCATGCCCAACATGCCAATCAGAACTATCCGGAATCATATCCACTCCCGACAGGGTTAGCGCCATTGAGATCGCAAGTTGGCAGAGCAAGAGTGGTTCAAAATCGCAGAGGAGCATCTCCGTGTATGAATTTGCAGAAGGCATGATTCAACGTGTTTATTACTTCCCTTCGGAGTAACCAGGATTAAGAGTTAATGGGATAGGGTGCGCGTATCCCCCAAGTTTGTTTTTCGCTTCGCGTCACGCCTGACGTGGCAAAGCCGCTGCAGGCGAACCGAATACATAGCTTCTACTAGGCATAAAATATCCAGGAAACAGCAAAAAAACGTTGAGTTGGCTGGACAATATTCGCTCACCATGATATTATAATTCTGTTAGTTAAATGCATCAGGAACATCTCCCTTGGGAGATTACCAACCGAGCATATTTGCCACGGTGGTAGGTCACACGACCGATGCGGGCCCAAGGTCAAAAAACCCTCCTGATGCCTTTTTCATTTACAGGCATAACGTTACAAGCAGACAGTTATTGCACAATCATCGAGCTTGCAGGCGTCATGCTGTGGGTGAGATCTTGCCTGGCTTTGTTTTCCTGAATTACCCGGAGGAGTGAGAATATGTACGATATTATTGGCGATGTGCATGGACATGCAAGCCAGCTTGAGGCGTTGTTGAAAAAGCTTGGCTATGAGAAGAAAAACGGCTGCTATCGGCACAGCGAGCGCACGGTCATCTTTGTTGGCGATCTCATTGATCGTGGGCCTGAGATTCAGGAAACAGTGGACATTGCTCGTGCCATGGTCGAACACGATGCCGCCTTGATTGTCATGGGCAATCATGAATTCAATGCGCTGGCATACAACACACCCGATCCGGAGCAGCCTGGCGAGTTTCTACGACCTCATAGCAAAGGCAATAATGATCAATATGAACAAACGCTCGGGCAAGTCAAGGACGTGGACAACATGCTGGCCTTTTTCTATTCCATGCCGCTGTGGCTTGATCTGCCGGAGCTGCGTGTGGTGCATGCCTGCTGGG
>CAZHRH010000035.1:14375-17071 GCA_964534475.1 uncultured Wenzhouxiangellaceae bacterium | reverse complement strand
CAACTGGATGCCTCGTTGCGCCACCTGGACGCTGCCGCCGCCATGTTTGCCGATCTGCAGAACGATTTCTGGTATGGCCAGACACTGGAATGGATCGCCAACATTTACTCTGCCGTCGGCGAGCAAGCCACCGCAGAAGAGTATCTGACCCGTGCTCTGGCTTTAAGTGGTGAAAACCAGCGTCAGCGCGCCAATGTGCTCAGTCGCCTCGGCAAGGTCGATTATGAGCAGGGTGCCTTGGAAAGCGCCGATTATTACTACGGTCGTTCACATGACAGCTTTGCCAGCAATGGTCAGCCAGGCTCAGCCGCGGTGGTTGCCAGCGAGCATGCGCTGGTGGACATGGCATTGGGCGCTAGCAGTGATGCTTTGGGCAAGCAGCGACAGGCCATTGCCGTACTGCAAACCCTCGGCCAGCCACGTGAAGTCGCGCGCGCCAGATCCAGACTGGGTCAACTATTGCTGGAATCAGGTGATAGCAAAGCAGCCGAGCGTGAATTGGCAGCAGCTCTGGCCGGTCACCGTGCGGTGGATGACCAGTTGTTCGAACTGGATACGCTGGTGGCGTTGAGTCATGCGCGCAGTGGCCAGGCAGCGCTGGACACGATCCAGGATGCCGCCACGCTGGCATCTGCCATTCGCCTGCAGACCAGAGCGCCGCAACTGCAGACCAGCTTCATGGTCAGCCGGCGCAGCGCGTTTGCCCGCTATATTGACTTGCTGGTTGCCGCTAACCGTGTCGATGAAGCATGGGCAGTCAGCGAGCAGATTCGCGCCCGCAGCCTGCTGGATCTGGTCAACGACGACACTGCAAGCAGCAGTGATTCGGTATTGCGCAAGCGCCGTGATCAACTGCTGGAATCACTCGCCAGCAGCGACGACAGCATGCACACGCGGCAATTGCGGCGGCAACTGGATTTGATGGAAAGCCGCATGCGCGATGGCATCACGCTGGACGAGATGGTTGAATTTCAACCCGATGCCGGCAGTCTGCAGGCGACCCTGGCCGATGATGTACTGATGATCAGCTACTTCCTCGGCGAGCAGCACAGTCATCTGTGGCTGGTCAGTGATGACAGCATCCGCCACCATCAACTGCCCGCTGGCGCTGACATTAGCTCCAATGTGCATGCTTTTGCCGATGCGCTGCGCAGCCACCGGCAGTCGCCCTCGCGCATACAGTTCATGGCGGCCGAACTCAGTGCGCAGATTCTGCCGTTTGCCAGCAGTGAAATCAGCGGACGTGAGCTGGTCATCGTTGCCGATGGTGCCCTGCAGATGGTGCCGTTTGGCTTGTTACCGCTGGCAGACAATGCGCTGCTGATGGATCGCAGTACGCTGATATACACACCGTCGGCAAGACTGTTTGCCATGCTGGACCGCAAGTTCACCATCAGCCCCAGCAGCATTGCCGTCATGGCCGATCCTCTGGCTGAAAGCAGCAATATGCTGGCGATGAATGCACAGCCCGGTATTGGTGCCAGCGATCTGTTCGCGCAACGGGCATTGCATCAGTCTGCGATCAACGTTAATCGCCTGCCGGGTGCACATATTGAAGCTGAGGCCATCGCGCAGAAAGTCAGCTCAGGTTCAGCGCCATCAGTAATCAACCGGGTCAACATGGTCACCGGCAAGCAAGCCAATCTTGATTATGTCAAGTCTGGCAAGCTGCAGGGCTACGGTATTCTGCACTTTGCTACCCATGGTGTGATTGATGCAGACATTCCGGAATTGTCCGGTCTGGTGGTCTCCGGTGATGCCCAGGACGGCGCAGAGATGAGCTATTTGCGACCGCATGAAATCGCCGACCTCAAGCTGGATGCCGATCTGGTCGTGCTCAGTGGCTGTGAAACCGGTATCGGCAAATCGCTGGCCGGCGAAGGCCTCATGAGCCTGAGCCGTCCGTTCTTTGTTGCCGGTGCCAGACAGATCGTTTCCAGCCTGTGGAAAGTATCCGATCAGGCCACTGCAGCACTGATGGAACGCTTCTACAGCCATTTGATGAATGAGCAACTGCCGGCAGAGAAAGCGCTGCAAATGGCCAAGGAAGACATGCGTGCAGACTCGCAGTGGCAGCATCCCTACTTCTGGGCCGGTTTTGTCATTCAGGGCGGTCGTGCCCAGCCGGCAGCATCGGCGACGGTGTCGGAGCAAGTGGCAGCGGTCGCCGGCAGTGACCGCGCAAGCTCGTTTGGTGCAGTGCTGATGGGGACTTCCAGCCCCTGAAGCGTGACAGGCAGGTTGCCTGGCTCTAGGCAACCACATAATACTATCTGGAAGCTACTTTTAACCCGTCCGCAAGGGCGGGTTTTTTTTCTGCCTGCGCAAAGCAGCCTGTCTGATTTAACCGATCATCGCGAGGGCAAGCCGGTCGGTTAGCGTCTTATAGCAGGTAATAAAAAAATTATCGAATGCTATTGACAATGATTTGCATTAGCCAGATAATCTACTCATGTACGTATGTGTCTGCAACGCTGTCACCGAATCCCAGATTCACGCCCTGGTGGATAACGGCGTCAGTACACTTGAAGCAGTACAGCAAATCACCGGCTGCTCCGGTACTTGCGGTAACTGCAGCGAACTTGCCGAGCAGGCTATACGCAAAGCCCGCCGTCGCAAGGTATTGCAGTTCAGCATCCCTGTGCTTGATATGCGTGCCAGCCACATTGCCGATGCGGCAGACTCTTCGGCCTGAA
>CAZHRH010000035.1:0-14275 GCA_964534475.1 uncultured Wenzhouxiangellaceae bacterium | reverse complement strand
GTGCTTGATATGCGTGCCAGCCACATTGCCGATGCGGCAGACTCTTCGGCCTGAAACGCCTACTCGCAAGCTACCTTGCTCTGAATGTCTTGATCATTTGATCGCTTCATGCTGATGCATGAAGCCAGAGCTGCATGGGGACTGCTGACATCTTCACATTTACCCTGCCAGTAATACTGTGACCACAAGAGTGCGCGCCGCGCATTGCGCTGAGCGCTGATGATCCCACTGAATCCACATTTAGCAGCTTGCAGGCTACTATTGCATGTTGATTGAAACGATTTGCAGTCAAACATGGAATCATCAGTCGAGTTATCATTAATACCTATTAAATAATGGAGCAGCAAAAACATGCAAGGTGACAAGCAAATCATTGTCCATCTGAACAAGGCCCTGCGGGCTGAACTGACCGCGATCAATCAGTATTTTCTGCATTCGCGGATCTTCAAGGACTGGGGGCTGGATCGCCTCGCCGACAAGGAATACAAGGAGTCCATTGAGGAGATGAATCACGCCGACAACCTGATTCAGCGGATTCTGTTTCTGGAGGGCTTGCCGAATCTTCAGGACCTGGGCCAGTTGCGCATCGGCGAAGCGCCGAAAGAAGCGCTGGAATGTGACCTGGCGCTGGAAATGGATGCCATTCCGATGTATAAGGAAGCGGTGGCTTTTTGCGAGCAACACAATGACTACACCAGCCGCGACCTGCTGCAAGGCATCCTCGATGATGAAGAAGAGCATGTGGACTGGCTGGAAACCCAGCTTGACCTGATCGACCGTATCGGTATAGAAAACTACCTGCAAGGTCAGATGCACGAAGACTGAATAACAAAAATAGATCAATCAGCACTAAATCAGTCTTGATTATTGCTGGCATTGCCAGCAAAATAGCAGTATGTTCAATCAAGCCAGCCAACCGGTGAAATTTGATCGCGACTGCGATGTGGTAATGATCCCGTCAGGTGAAGCGGTCAGCATTCCAGCCGGGACTGTCGGCTACATCACCCAGGCACTGGGCGGCAGCTACACCGTGTTCATCGAGGGCAATTTGTTTCGCGTGGCCGGAGCAGATGGTGATGCCATCGGCAAGGACATTGTGCCGCCGCCGACACTGCCGGATGACGCCACCCGCGAAGACGTGGAAAAGCTGGTCTGGCATCAGCTTGGCAACGTCTATGATCCGGAGATTCCCATCGATATTGTCGAGCTGGGGCTGGTCTATAAATGTGATCTGCAGCCGCAAGCTGACGGCAGCTACCGTGTTGAAATCGATATGACGCTGACCGCACCGGGCTGTGGCATGGGTGATATTCTGGTGGATGATGTGCGCAGCAAGCTGGAAATCATCCCCAAAGTCCAATCTGCTGAAGTTGAACTGGTGTTTGAGCCACCTTGGAACATGCACATGATGTCAGAGGCAGCGCGGCTGGAAACCGGTATGCTATGACGGCCTGTGCAACAGCATTTGCATCCCCGCAGTGATTAACGTTTAATAGCCGCTGTTGCCAAATCATCAGCCACAGGAAACCACATGCTCTGGATCAAATCCTTCCACCTGATATTCATCATCTCCTGGATGGCGGCCTTGCTGTATCTGCCGCGGCTGTTCGTGAACTGGGCCGAGGTGGACGATGCCAACACCCGCCAGCGGCTGGCGCTGATGATGCGCCGACTGCTCAAGCTGGGCCATGTGGCCATGGGCGGCAGCCTGATATTCGGCTTCTGGCTGCTGGGCTGGTGGATAACGCGCAGCGAAGACTACATGAGTCAGGGCTGGCTGCACCTCAAGCTTACCTTGATTGTCCTGTTGATTGCTTATCAGATCCTCATTTCGCGCATGAGCAAACGCCTGATTGCCGGTGATCCACCGCAATCTTCGAGATGGTATCGCTGGTTCAACGAAATCCCGGCGGTTGCCATGGTAGTCATTGTCATCATGGTGGTGGTAAAGCCGTTTTAGCACAGCTCAGATCAAGCATGCGCGTCGCAGGCTATTGGCAGGCTGCACAACAAGTATAGTCTTTGCAGCTATAGCGATAATCATAGCTACCTGCAGCTACATGAGTATGTCTTACCTGCTTGATCAGGCTTGCGCTGCTAATCAGACAGTTATGAAATCTGTGGGTTAAAAACCATAGCGCAAGCTGGCATAAACATTGCTGTTGCTGGTGAACTGGCCAAAGAAACTGGATCTGCGCTTGCCGGCAAAGATGTTCGCTCCAAGCCCGGTACTCCAGCGATCGCTCATTTGCCAATGCCACTGAGCGCGCAGATACAGGTCATTGTCTGATGGCGATGCGAATACGAACATGGACCAGGTGACGTTTTGTCCGTGGGTGAGCAGCGTCAATCTGGTCGTGAACAGGTGCCGATTACGATCGGTCATGGCAAAGCCATCCGGCAGCGTGGTCAGCAATGCGCTGTAATCCAGCGTTCGCTCCAGATAATACTGCAGTCCCAGCGTCAGGTCAGGGATCAGCTCTTGTTCATAGCCCAGCACAAACCGCCATTGATCATTGGGCAGCAGTGGATCACTGCCATCCGCATCCTGGGGTGAAATATAGCGCGCGGTTTCCAGTGACAGGATGCCGCTGTGCAGCGGCCCGCGAAGACTCAATCCCCAGGCATTGAGCCGCGGAAAAAACGGTGTGCTGGCGGTGATGGGTGCATCGCTTTGTTCCAGGCTGAATCCGGATGGGCTCTTCCAGAATCCACGGTAGCCATAGGCCGCGATTTCCCATGAGCCCAGCAATCGATGCATGCGTGCGGCCCATTCGTCATCGCGAAACCAGCGATCCGGCACATCTGGCGTAAAGTCCGTTTGCTTACCGATGACACTGCCACGGCGAGGATCAAACAGCGACAGCCGCCGGTTATCAACAAAGCGATCTGGATCGAATCTGGGGGTGTACACCAGATCCAGATTAAGCAGCGGTGTATAAGCGGAAAGCTTGACGGCATCCGATGGCGCTTTCAGGTATTCGACATCGCGGCCGATAAAGAATGCATTCCAGTCTTTCGGAAACAGATCGTTGAGAAACAGCAGATCTCCGACACCCCAAGTCAGAATCTGACGACCGATACGCAGATCCAGATGTTGTCCCAGTGGCGAAGCAAAATAGGCCTGGCGCAAATCCAGCCAGCCGCGACCATTGGCCAGGTCGATGTCGTGATCATGCTGGATCTCGTCGTACAGTAGATCAGCATTGATGCGCAACAGCATTGGCCCGAGTGACTGGTCGCGTCGCAACTGCAGCCTTGTTTCTGCCATGCTCAGGCTGCGCTGCTCGGCGTCCTGGCGAAGGCGCAGACCAAACCTGGTCTCCCAAAAGCCATGCACGTCGGTGAACAGGTTTGCCGCACCGTTCGATGGCGGGTCTTTTGCCTGCTCCTGGCTACTATTGTCTGGTGCACCATTGTCCAGGCCGGTGGGCAATGGTGGTGATTGCGCCGCATCGCTTTCATCCAGCCCGCGGGGCAAGGCGGGTATCTCAGTATCCGCCTCTGCTGGCGAGCTGGCTGCAGACGTTTCTGTGCTAGCAGCCGGTGCAGACTGTGTGAGCAGTGCCGCAAGTCGTAACTGCGATTCATCAGCCACAGATTCATGCTGCGCCGGCGACAGGGCATGCACGTAACAGGACGCTGCCGTGAGCAGCACGACGGCATAGGTCATATGCCGGGAATGCAGTGCCGGTCGCGCGCAGTTGCTGCAGCGGCCTTGCCACTGTGATTGCATTTTCCAGGTCACAGTGTGATACGCGAGTGATGGGCGGGATACACCAGATCAGCGCAGATACTGTCTCGGCGCTGTGCGCAGATAACGCTCGCTGAAAATGTCTTCCGGCAGTCCGACATCGTATTCTACGCGACGGTATTGCATCAGCGTTTCACTGCCGGTATCCAGTGAGCGCATGCGCGCTTTGGTCACCGTGGGATGGCCCTGAATGGTCTCGACCTGCAGCGCTGAGGCCTCGCGGTACTTGCGTCCGTCATCCTTGTAATAACTGATCTGTACCGGTATGAAACTGGTCTTGTGGATGTAGCTTTCAAAGTAGGCAAACTCGACCCGTTCAGGTTGTTTCGGCGTGGATTTGATGACGTAATATTGTTCCGTCTCGTTGCTCAGCTCATGCTCGTCCAGCTTGAGCTGGCGTCCGGAAACATCTTCATAGAAGAAATCCGAACCCACAAAGCTGTTGCGCTTGTCAGTGGCAGCGATGCGTCGCACCAGATCCAGAGATGGCAGGTACAGCCAGCGATCATCGTCGCTGTCCAGATGCTTCCAGACCATAAACACGGTGCGGTTGAGATCGGCAGGCCGCTGGAAATAGACGTAATACTGCTGTTCGCTCAAATAAGCCTGCTGCTCCAGCGCGTCGCTATCGGCATCGTCGCGGCGTAATATGATCATGCGGCGTTCGCGCTCGCGCCCCTGCTCATCGGTGATGGTCATTTGTACTTCGGCGCGACCATCCTTGCCCAGATAATAGGCGGTCAGGTTGGCACGATGTACGATCTCTGCCACCGCTGGGGCCGCGTTGCCAGCGGTAACCGAAAGTGCGAGCAAGATCAATACGATCAGCTTGGTGGCAATCTGTGATGATGGATACATTACTTGATCTCCGAATTTCTGGCGAGTTTGCGCAACAATGGACGTTGCAGGGTCTGGATCATGGCCGGCAGCAGTAACAATGAGACAACACCAGCAGCAAAGATGATCGCGGCGATGAATATTCCCACCGTCTGGTATGGCACCAGCGGTGCTGCCAGCAGCGGCAGGAAACTAGTGCCGAGAATGATGACGTTGCGAGTGATGGCGCGCGCCGGCTCACCGAACACTTGCCTTGAGGTCTCTGCCCAATCTGCTTGCTGGCGGTAGAACTGGCGCGTGCGGGTGAGAAAGTGGATGGCAAAATCCACCGCCAGGCCAAGGCTAAGAGCGCTCAGCACTGCCACCGGCATGTCATAGTCCTTGCCGATGAAGCCGATCACAGCATAGATCAGGGCCACCGTCAGTGTCAGTGGCAGCATGGCCAGCAGTCCCCATAACAGCGAACGAAACAGCAGTGTCATCATCAGTAGTACAACGATAAATGAACCGAGAAACGCCAGCAGCATGCCGTTGACCATTTTTTCCTGCCACACCACGTTGATATAGGTGAGACCAAACCAGTCCGCGGTGATGCCTTGTGGTGTTGGTTGTTGTTGCAAAAACCCATCCAGCCTGGCCATTACTTTTTCCATGTCGCGATTGTCTCCACTGTTAAGCTGTATCCAGAGATTGGCGCGACGATAATCGGGCGTGACAAAGTGCCACAGATCCTGTGGTCGGTGGCTGTTCTGGTAAGTCAGCAAGGTCTGGGCGACAGCAGCGGCACTGTCCGGCAAGCGATAATTATCCGCGCTGCCACCAAGTAATTCGCGATAGACTGTCTGCACAATATCGGTGATGGCATTGATCTTGCCGACCTGCTCACTGGCTTGCAAATGTGCCTGCAGTTGCAGCAGCCAGTCCAGCACTTCGGGTTGCTTGAATGTTTCCTGTTGCGCACGCCAGCCGTCGACGCTCTGCCAGACATCCTCCCAGACAAATGGATACTCACTGCTGTCGATTTGCTGATTGATTCGCTGCTGCAGCTTGCCAAACCAGTCATCCATGCTGTTGACCGGTATCTCAGCGGCCATTGTTGCCGCTTGACGCAATACGCTTGCATCCGGTTCTGCGCTGCTGTCTGCCTGTTGTCGCAAGTCAGCTACTACTTTCAGGATCTGGGCCTGGGCCTCATCACTGCTGTCGGTGGCAAGCTGCAGATAAGCCATATAGGTGCCGGCAAGTTCCTGGTTGAGTGCGCGATCGGCCACGCGAATCGGATGTGAGAGTTCGAACCACTTGATCGGATTGTCGTTGATCTGGATGCGTGAGATACCCCAAACAGACAACACCAGCAAGACGGCTGCAGCCATCAGCAGCAGTTGCTGCCGCGACGTGGCAAACCCACCGAGAGTATGCAAAGCACGATCAAGCATGCTGGACGCGGTGGGATCCTGATCACCGGGATGACCAAATGCCTGTAGCTGGCGCTGCGGCAACAGCATGAAGTAGGCGGGAATAAACAATATGCTCCACAACCAGGCCAGCAACACACCAATGGCAACAAACACGCCGAACACCTGCACCGGTGGGATCGGCGTTAGCGCCAGTGAAGCAAAACCGGCGCTGGTGGTCAGCGTGGTGAACAGCATCGGCCGGAACAATTGATGCATTACCGCGCGCATGGTGGCGGCTCTGTCGTTGTGTTGTTGATAGCGGTCAAACGCTTCGGAGAGGATATGCACAGCATCCAGAACGGCAATCGGCATGATGAAGATCGGGATCATCGAACTCATGATGTGAATGGTGTGGCCGCTGATGATGAGCAGTGCCATGGTCGATAGTGATGTCACCACTGCCACGATCATTGGTGAAATCACCAGCAGTACATGGCGAAAAAACCACCACAGCAAGACAAATATCACCAGCATCGCCAGCGGTGCCGAAATCGCCATCTGGTAGAACATCTCCACGCCGAAGGTATCTTCTGCCACTGGCAGACCGGTAATATGCAGGGCATCGGTTGCCGGCCAGTCAGCAGTGAAGGCGAGTATGTCGCGGCGCACCTGCCACGATATCGACTTGCTGGTCAGCGGCAGATACAGCGCCAGCGTGCTGTTGTCCTCGCCGAGCATGGAGCCAGCCAGCATGGGAATGCGCAATGCTCGCTGGCGCACCATGCGTGCCTGCTCACGGGTTTGCGGCGGGTTCGGCATAAGCCAGGAAAAAGCTACCTGCCCGGGGCCATCCTGTCGAATATCGTCGACATTGGAGGGTGCCATGATATCAACGCTGACCACGCGTTCAGGCTGAGCGTCGCCGGCAGCTTGTGCATAGCTCAGGTTTGCAGCGTAGCGGGTCAAGGCGTGGACGCGCGCCAGTGAATCGGGATTGAACACGCCATCCGGATCCTCACGGTTGATGATTCCGACCACCACCAGGTCGTTGATGGCAAATTCGGCCTTGGCCTGGTCATGAAAGCGTCGCACCGGTTCATCTTCAGCCAGCATGTTTTCCGGATCAGTATCGATGCTCACGCCCTGCAGCAGGGAGAATTGCTGTGGCCACACGCTGGGCAGCAGTGCCAGCGCAACCAGTAGCAGCGTTGAGGTCACCATGCTCAGGCCAATGAGGCGGCCATGCTGCAGGGCAAAATCAGTGCAGCGCCGGGCCAGCTGGTCTATGAATGAAGTACTGGACATTGCTGGTTTTTACTGGTGTGTTTTAGCTTGACTATAAATTAGATTAGTCTTATATTAAATCTTGCGAATAAACTATGCAAGCCCTGCTGGACTGCCAGCATATGCTGTTGTTGGCCTGCAGGTATTTAAGGCACATTTCACATTGATGGGCAGTTTGATAACACAGGAGGTTGTAATGAACATTGATCGAATGGTTTTGGCTTTTGCCGGTGTCATGGTACTGCTGAGTTTATTGCTGGCCTGGCAATTCAGTCCGAACTGGTTGTGGCTGGCAGCGTTCATGGGTGCCAATCTGGTGCAGGCAGCTTTCACCGGCTTTTGCCCCTTGGCTAGGGTACTCAGAGCGCTGGGGCTGCGTTCGGGAGCGGCATTCAAATGATCATAACCAGAACATTGAAAATAATGTGTTTGCTGGCTTTGCTGCCATGCCTGCCGCTCGCGGCCGGTGACCAGGAGGCGCCACCGCAATGGGTGCTGGAGTCCAGGCAGGCGGCTGCCGGCCTGGGCAAGAACCTGGTCAGCACGCTGCAGCAGACCATCACCAGTGAAGGTCCGGCAGCGGCGGTCACATTCTGCAATCTGCAGGCTCCCGACATTGCGGAAAATGTCTCAGCGCAGCATGGCTTGCAGGTGGGGCGCACCGCATTGCGGGTGCGCAATCAGGCCAATCAGGCGGACGCCTGGGAGCGCCGTATGCTGCAACAAATGCAGCAAAGGCTGGCAGCCGGAGAAGCGGCCAGCGAAGTTGAAGTATTTGCCGTGCACAATGATGCCGGTGCGCGCACAGGGCGCTGGATGCGTGCCATACCCACGCAGCCGATGTGCCTGAACTGTCACGGCAGCAACATTGCGCCGAAAGTGGCAGAGGCGATTGACGAGGCCTACCCGCAGGATCAGGCGCGTGGATTCGAGATCGGTGAGCTGCGCGGCGCTTTTACCGTGTCGGTGCCATTGAACGACTGAGCACAGCGACCGCACCGTGGCGTTGTTGCCGGCTGGATAATCGGTGATAATGCCGAGACGAGTCGGCCAGACAGTCGCTGTCGGGCATGAGCCCGGCAGAGGAAAGTCCGGGCTCCGCAGGGCAGGGTGCCAGGTAACGCCTGGGAGGCGTGAGCCTACGGAAAGTGCCACAGAAAAGATACCGCCCCGCCACTAAACTGTTATGCAGTCCAGTGGTAAAACCGATCAATTGCTTTGCAATTTATCGGCGGGGTAAGGGTGAAATGGTGCGGTAAGAGCGCACCGCGCAACTGGCAACAGTTGTGGCAGGGTAAACCCCACCCGGAGCAAGACCAAATAGGAAGGCTTGGCGTGGCCCGCGTCGCCTTCGGGTAGGTCGCTTCAGGCCGCCGGTGACGGTGGTCGCAGATGAATGACTGTCCACGACAGAACCCGGCTTATCGGCCGACTCGTTTTTTTCAGCGTATACTCAGTCTGCGGTCAGCGCCTTTACAGGCACTGCTTACTCCTGACGCTCTTTCACCAGCACCTTGCGGATGCCGTTGTCACTCAGATCGGCGATGGTGAAAATGTGCTCGCCGATACGCAGTGCAACCTTGCCTTCGGGAATGCTTTCCAGTGTTTCCAGAATCAGTCCGTTCAGCGTGGCGGCGCCATCGGTGGGCAATTCCCAGCCAAACTGACGATTGAGCTGGCGCAGATTGATGCCGGCGTCGATCAGCCAGGCACCATCGTCCATGCGTCGCACCTGCTTGTGCGAGCCGATGCGCGCATCACTGGTGTAGTCACCGACAATCTCTTCCAGAATATCATCCAGCGTCACCAGCCCCTGAATGTCACCATATTCATCCACCACCATGCCGACACGCCGTTCCAGCCGCTGAAATTCCAGCAGTTGTCGGGTCAGCGGTGTACCTTCAGGAATAAAATAGGGCTTGCGTACGGATTGGTTCACGTCGGCAAAGCTCAACCGGCCCTGCGCCAGTTTGGTAATGATGGTGCGGATGTGCAGAAAACCGACCAGATTGTCGAGATCATCGCGGTACACCGGCAGTCTGGTGTACAGCGATTGCGAGATGCTCTGCAGTATGTTCTCCCACGAGCGGCTGATGTCTAGTCCAACGATTTCCTGGCGCGGTACCATCACATCTTCCACCCGGCCGTGCTCAAGATCGAGAATGTTCAGCAACATCTGCTGGTGATCGCTGGACAGATCGCGGTGCTTGTCGGAAACGATGCTGCGCAACTCATCGCGGGTAAGCTGATGCATGGCACCCTGCTGCGGATGGATGCGAAACAGGCGCAGGATCGAATTGGCGGCCATGTTGATCAGTATCACCAGCGGATACAGCAATTTGAGCATGGGTGCCAGTACGTAGGAGGCTGGATAGGCAATGCGTTCCGGGTGCTGAACTGCCATGGTCTTGGGTGCCAGTTCGGCGAAGATGAGAATGACGATGGTCAATACCACAGTGGAGACCCAGATGCCGCTCTCACCAAGCAGGCGGATGGCGATCAGTGAGGAAATCGAGGCAGCCAGGATATTCACCAGGTTGTTGCCCAGCAGAATCAGACCAATCAGCCGGTCCGGCCGTCGCAGTAACTGTTCGGCACGCATTGCGGCTTTGTGGCCGCGGTCCGCGCTGTGCTTCAGGCGGTAGCGATTGAGCGCAATCAGGCCGGTTTCGGAGCTGGAGAAAAATGCCGACAGCACGATCAGCAGAGCCAGCGCGATGGTCAGGGTGGTGGTGCTGATGGACGCCATGCGCTATGTGTCTGAAACGGCTGCAAGCTGCCGTCCCGGTTCAGCTCGACCAGCTTTCATGCAGCAGCACTTCGAGCACAAATTTGCTGCCAAAATACGCCAGCAAAAGCAGCAGCATACCGGCCAGGGTGAGGCGGATGGCGAGGCGACCGCGCCAGCCGTAGCGCCAGCGGCCCAGCAACAGGCCGGTGAATACCAGCCAGGACATGATCGACAATGCGGTCTTGTGTGCCAGATGCTGCGCGAACAGGTTGTCAACAAACAGCAGGCCGGTGATCAGTGATACCGTCAGCAACAGCACGCCAAAGCTCATCAGCCGGAACAGCAGCTTTTCCTGGCTCATGATGGACAGGTGCTGGAATGGCCAGATGATTCTGCCGCGCCGGATCAGCATGTCCTGCACAGCGATTTGCATGGCCAGCAGAGCGCAGATCGACAGCAGTGCATAGGACAACAGTGAACTGATGATATGCACGCCCATGCGCTGGTCGTAATGATCAATAAAGGTGCCGCCATGGGGTATCAGTATCAGCAGCAGCGACAAAATGGCGATCGGATAGATACTCAAATCGAGCATGGCGCTGGGTTTGCTGACGGAAAAACTCAGTGACAGCATGGCGATCAGCAGCGCCAGCAACCCGAACAGGTTGAGAATGTGCACATTGACCGTGCTCTGATCAGTAAAAAGGTAGTTGCCCAGCGCGGCAGCGTGCGCGCAGATGGCAACCAGCAGCAGCAGTTTTGGCAACCAGTGCATCAGTTGTGATAATTGTTCCCGGCTGCGCTGGCGAATCTCCAGCAAGCCGGCAGAAAGATAGAAAATGATGGCCAATGGCAAAGACAGCGTCATGAATTACCGCGACAAGTGGATACTGAGAATGATTATCACATGGTCGCCGTTATAATGCATCCATTGAGGATGAAATATGATTCCGCAATGACAGATTGAGCAATCACATTAGGGCAGCAATATGTTTGAAAATCTCAGCGACCGCTTAAACAGTACCCTGCAGAAGCTGCGCGGTCAAAGCCGACTCAGCGAAGACAATATTCGCGAAACACTGCGCGAGGTGCGCGTGGCGTTGCTGGAAGCCGATGTGGCGCTGCCGGTAGTGAAGGACTTTATCAGTGCCATCCGCCAGCGTGCGGTCGGCCAGCAAATCCATGCCAGCCTGCAGCCCGGTCAGGCCCTGGTCAAGCTGGTGCATGAGCAACTGGTGGCCTTGATGGGCGAGCAGGTGGCGCCGCTGGATCTGCAGGCACGACCGCCGGTGACGGTATTGGTGGCGGGTCTGCAGGGCGCCGGCAAGACCACCTCGGTGGGCAAGCTGGCGCGCTACCTGCGGGAGCGCGAAAACAAGCGTGTGCTGGTCACCAGTTGCGACATTTATCGCCCGGCGGCGATGGAGCAACTGCGTCTGTTGGCGGAGCAGGTCGGTGCAGACTATTTCGATGGTCAGCCGATCGGCAAGCCGGCAGCGATTGCCGAGCAGGCGCAGACGCATGCCCGGCAGCAGCATTTTGATGTGCTGCTGGTGGACACTGCCGGCAGGTTGCACATCGATGCCGACATGATGGATGAGGTCAAGGTCATTCATCGCGCCATCGGGCCGCATGAAACGCTGTTCGTGGTTGATGCCATGACCGGTCAGGACGCTGCCAACACCGCGCGTGCATTCAACCAAGCACTGCCGCTGACGGGCGTGGTGCTGACCAAGGCCGATGGCGATGCCCGCGGCGGTGCCGCGCTGTCGGTGCGTGCCATCACCGGCAAGCCGATCAAGTTTATCGGCATGGGCGAAAAGACCGATGCCATGGAGCCGTTTCATCCGGACCGGCTGGCTTCACGCATTCTCGGCATGGGCGATGTGCTCAGTCTGGTGGAGGAAGCCGAGCGCAAGGTTGACCGCAAGCAAGCCGAGCAACTGGCGCGCAAGGTACAGAGCGGACGCAAGTTCACGCTGGAGGATTTTCGTCAGCAGTTGCTGCAGATGGAAAACATGGGCGGCATGGCTTCGATGATGGACAAGCTGCCCGGCATGGGCCAGTTGCCGGACTCGGTGCGCCAGCAGGCCGCCGCCGGCAGCGACAGCAAGCGCATGATCGCCATCATCAACTCGATGACCTATCAGGAGCGCAGCTTCCCCGACATCATCCGCGGCTCACGCAAGCGCCGCATCGCCGCCGGTTCCGGTACCCAGGTGCAGGATCTCAACCGCCTGATGAAGCAGTACACGCAAATGCAGAAGATGTTCCGCAAGATGGGCGGTGGCGGCATGGCCAAGATGATGAAAAAAATGCAAGGCAGACTGCCCAAGGGCATGCTGCCGCCGGGCATGTAATGCGACGGTGCGCTGCGCGAGCTTTGCTTACATCAAATCCAGCGCATGCTGGCGCAGATCGGCCATGTCCAGCACTTCCAGCGCGGCAATACTGGTCGATTGCAGCCGCACCTGCGGGGCCACGCCGGCATCCAGGGCTTCCTGCCAGCGCATGGCACACAGACACCACTCGTCACCGGGTTTCAGGCCGGGAAAGCCAAACTCCTCGCGCGCTGTGATCAGGTCATTGCCGCGCTCGGCAGAAAACGCCAGAAATTCCGAAGTCATGCGCGCACAGACTATGTGCAGGCCGAGATCGGTGGGATCACTGACACAGCGGCCGTCGCGCAGCCAGCCGGTCATGGGCCGGCAACTGCATTCCTGCAGTGGTTCACCGAACACATTCTGTTGCTCATCGGTCTTACTTGTCATGGCATGTCATCGGATAGCAGATATGCAGATGATAACGCGTTCGGGGTGATCTATGCAGTTGCATGCATCAGCTTGCGCAAACCCGTGGTGCTGGCGGCGCTGCCGTCTGCCCCAGTTGCCTGCGGTGCTGGTGGTGATCGCGGCAGTACTGAGTTCTCCCTGGTCACGCGCTGCGACCGGCCAGCCGGTCTGCGCCATGACTGAGCAACAGCCGCTGATTATTGCCCATCGCGGCGCCAGCGGCTATCTGCCCGAGCACTCGCTGGCAGCCTACGCACTGGCGGTGTTTCAGGGTGCCGATGTGATCGAACCGGATCTGGTCATGAGTCGTGACGGAGTACTGCTGGCGCGGCATGATAACCGGCTGGAGCTGACCACCAATGTCGCTGAATTACCGCAGTTTGCCGCTCGCCAGCGCACTGCCAGTGTGGATGGCGAATTGCTGCATGGCTGGTTCAGCGAGGACTTCACGCTCGCTGAGTTGCAGCAATTGCGTGCCCGCGAGCGGATTCCGACGCTGCGCCCGGCCAATGCCCGCTTTGATGATCAGTTTGCGTTGCCCACGCTGACTGAGATCATCGAGCTGGTGCAGTCGCTGCAGCGATTGACGGGGCGTGACATCGGCATCTATCCTGAGTTGAAGCATCCGCAACATTTCCGCGACCTGGGGCTGGTGCCGGAGCCGGCGCTGGTGCAGGCATTGCACGCGGCTGGGTATGAAAAGCGCAGCGATCCGGTCTGGCTGCAGTCATTCGAGCCGCAGTCACTGCAACGGCTGCGCAAATTGACCGATCTGCGCCTGGTGCAGTTGATCGCCGCCGATGGCGCACCGGCCGATCTGCGAGAACAGCCAGGCAGCGACGCGCAAACCCAGGATTATGCCGCCATGGCCACTGCTGCAGGATTGCAGCGCATCAGCGATTACGCCGACGCGGTCGGGCTGGACAAGCACATCATTGCGCGTGCCAATGCCGCCGGCAGACTTGAGCCCGATCATGCCAGTGCGGTGGTGGCTAACGCGCATGCCGCCGGTCTGTGCGTGCATGCCTGGACTTTCCGTGCCGAAAATATGTTCCTTCCTGGCGCGCTGCAAAGCTCGTCTGACCCGGCCGCAAGCGGCGATCTGGCAACGGAATTACAGCTTTATCGACAGCTTGGCGTAGACGGGTTCTTTGTCGATCAGCCCGAGATTGCGGTAGCATTGTGGCGATGAGTTCTGCAGCTATATATCGCAGTTTGCATGTCGGCCTGTGCTGGCTGCTGCTGGCCTTGTGGCTGAGTTTGCCGCTGGCAGCGACCGCCAAGACGATCTACAAGTACACCGATGAGAACGGCATTGTGCATTTCACCGACAAGCCGCCGGTGGATGATGTTGAGGTGGAAACCCGGCGTATACGTGTGGACACAGCGGCCGCCATCCGCATGCGCACTGAAACCATCGGCGGGCGCCGCCAGCAGATCATCGACAACCTGATGCACGGGCCGGTGCAGATCGAGCTGC